>JANOGU010000159.1:0-17333 GCA_031406135.1 Rhodobacterales bacterium | reverse complement strand
CATGTAGGCCACCGCTGCCAGCTTCAGCGCCAGCGCCACCCGAGGGTCCGCCACCACCGCATAGAGCCCGACGCCCACCAGGAACACCATCAGCATGTGGCCGAAGCTGATCCCCAGCAGGTGCGGCAGCGTGCGCCGGACGCCAAAGTTCACGCCCGAGGCGAGCAGCATCATGTTGTTCGGCCCCGGGGTGACCGAGGTGGCGAAGGCAAAGCCTGCAAGTGCTGCGACAAGCTCCGGCGTCATCCCCGCATCCTGCCCCAGGCGCCGCGCCGGGGGGTTGCAAAGATGCCGCCATCCGCGCCATCCTTGCAATCCATGACCGGGATCGACGCCATCAACGCGCGGATATTGCAGGAACTGGCGCGTGACGGCCGGCTGCCGAATCTCGAGCTCGCCGCCCGCGTCGGTTTGTCGGCCTCGGCCTGCCTGCGCCGGGTGCAGGAGCTGGAACGCCGCGGCGTGATCCGCGGCTACCGCGCGGTGATCGATCCGGCGCGGGTGGGGATCGGCTTTGCGGCCTATGTGACAGTCGGCCTGCGCAGCCACACGCGCGACGCGCAGGAGGCTTTCGAACGCGCCGTCGCCCGCGCCCCGGAGGTGCGGGAATGCCACAACGTCACCGGAACGGTGGAATACCTGCTGCGCGTCGAATGCGCTGATCTGGCCGCCTACAAGCGCTTCCACAGCGAGACGCTGGGCACCTCGCCCGGCGTCACCGCGCTGACCACCTATGTGGTGATGGACAGCCCCAAGGACGACCGCGCCTGACCGCCTTCGCTCCGGGCGCCCGCGCCTGCGGCCCGCGCCCGGGGGTTTCCCACCCCCGGACCCCCGTGGGGTATTTGCCCAAGGATGATGCCGAAAGTCTGAGGGCGCTCCCCCGAAGCAGCTTCATCCTTGCCGAAATACCCCGGGGGGAGCGCAGCGGGGGGCGGCGCCCCCCTCCGCGCTCAAGGCAAGCGCGGCCGGTAAGCCCGCCTCCCCGGATCCGTGGACGGTCAGGCGGCCGCGGCCGGCGCGGCGACGGCGGCCGGGTGGACAGCGAGACCGTCCGGCGCGGGGGCGAGGTGCCAGACGGCGGGCGGGGCGAGGCGGGCGCGCAGGCGGGCAAGGCACCAGCCGTCGCCGGGCAACGGCGCCAGCGACCAGCGTGTTGCCGCCCCCGCCGCGCCCCCCTCCCCCGGGGTGAGCGCCAGCGCCAGCGCCCTCCCGCCCCCAGCCTCGGCCGCGAGTTGCAGCCGGCGCATCGGCGTCAGCGCCGGCGCCTCCGGCAGGTCGGCCACCACCGCCCCCAGCCCGGCGCGCAGCGCCTCCTCCGCCGCCCAGAGGCAGTCGGCCAGGCTGCGCCCCTGCACCAGCAGCATCCGCCCGGGGTCGAGCAAGGCCGAAAGCCCGTCCGCCGACAGCCCCTCCTCCGCCCAGGCGGGGCGGATCCAGACCACCGGCGCCCCCGCCGCGCGGCCGCCGGCCGACAGCGCCAGTGCGGCCAGCGTGCGGCGGGCGGGGCCGCAGACCTCGTGCACCCGGCCCGCCGCCAGCAGCAACCCCCCGGCCCCGCCGGGCAGCAGCGGAAACTCGGCGGACGGGCGGTGCGCGGCGCGGGACAGCATGGCGGGAAGACTAGAATGTTCCCTTTACGTTCTCAAGTGCCCGGCTGCGGTGACGCCCCTCAGGCCACCTTGCGGCTGATCGTGACCTGGTTGCGGCCGGCGGACTTCGACCGCAGCAGCGCCTGGTCGGCGCGCTCGATCACGCTGACCACCCCCTCGCCCGCCGCCGCGCCGTCATTGCCGAGCGCCAGCCCGATCGAGGCGGTCAGCAACAGGCCCCGACCGGAGGGCAGCACGAACCCCCGCTCCTGCATCGCCGCGCAGAGCCGGCCGGCCACCGCTTCGGCCTCGGCCAGCCCGACGCCGGGCAGAACCACCAGAAATTCCTCGCCGCCGATGCGGGCCAAGAGGTCGTCGCCGCGCAGCGTCGCCTTCAGGCGGCGCGCCACCTCGACCAGCACGGCATCGCCCGCGGCATGGCCATGCACGTCGTTGACCGCCTTGAACCGGTCGAGATCGACCACCATGACCGCGAAGGTCGCGCCGAGCGCGCGCGCCCGGCCGGCAATGGCGGCCAGCTGCTCCTCGGCGTAGCGGCGATTGTGCAGGCCGGTCAGCGGATCGGTCATCGCCAGCCGCAGCCCGTCGCGCAGGCGGGCGCGCAACCTGTCGGTCCAGCGCTTGCGGCGCAGGAGCGCGCGCAGGCGCAGCGCAATCTCGGCCGCGGGCGTGCCGGGCGCGATCACATCGCCGATCCCGAGGTCGAAGGCCATCGCGTCCTCGGCGGCCGCGGCCGCGGCCGGACGCAGCAGGCAGAGTGCTGCGTGCCGCGCCGCGCCGCGGCCGTGCAGTTCGACGCAGAGCTTGAGGCCGCCGCCCCGGCCGCCGAGATCGGCGTCGATCAGGAACAGGTCGGGCGCCACCGCGCCCTGCGCCGCATCGGCCAGCGCTTCGGCCCGCGACAGCAGCGCCAGGCGGTCGCGCAGCAGCGGCGCCAGCGCCCGCTCCAGCCCGGCGGCGGCGGCCGGGTTGCCCATCACCACCGCGACGCGGCCCGGCGCCTCGAACCCCGCCGCCGCCTCGGCCAGGCCGAAGGCGGCCGCCTCCGGCGCCGTGGCGGCAAACTCAGACAGCGCGTCGCGCCGCCGCAGCAGGTTGCGCAGACGCGACAGCAGCACGGTTTCGTCCACCGGCCGGGGCAGCACGTCGTCAGCCCCCGCCGCCAGCGCCGCCGTCCGCAGATCGGCCCGGTCCGGCGCGCAGAGCCCGACGGCCGGAATCCCCGCCGTGGCCGGATCGCCGCGCAGCATCCGGAGGAAGGCCGCAAGCCCGGGACCGCAGGAGGCGAGATCGAGCAGCAGCAGGTCCGGCCGCGCCAGCGCCAGGGCCGCCGCGGCCTCGGCGAGGTCCACGGCAACCGAGACCCCGTACCAAGCCGCGCCCAGCCGGCTTTTCAGCACCAGCCGCTGCGACGCGGATCCGTCTACGAGAAGTATCTGCCCCGACATCACCGCCGCCGGACCTTGCCTGATTGCCTGCTGGTTAACTTTTGCCGGACTTTGGTTAAGAATGTCTTGCCAGGCGTGGCTGGAGGAGGGGGAAAAGTGTCGCATCGGCCACATCTGTCCGGGACCCGGCAGGAAACCGCTGAGGCGCTGGCGCTCGAGGTGCTGGGCTGGCTGGCGGGCGACGGTGATCGCATGGGCGCGTTCCTCGCCGCCTCGGGCCTCACGCCCGCGGCGCTGTCGCGCGGCGCCGGCGAGGCCCAGGTGCTGGCCGGGGTGCTCGACCACATGATGGCCGACGACGCGCTGTTGCGCACCTGTGCCGCCGATCTGGGCATTGCCCCGCACGAATTCGCGCCGGCGCGCGCGCTGCTGCCCGGGGGCGAACTGCCGCACTGGACGTGACCCCGCCACTCTGCTTCATGGGGCCATGCTCAGCGGATTGATCTTCGACAAGGACGGCACCCTCTTCGACTTCCGCCGCAGCTGGGCGGGATGGACCGAGCGGGTGGTGCGCGACCTCGCGCGGCCGGGCGCACCGGCAGAGCATCTGGCCGCGGTGATCGGCTTCGATCTCGCCAGCCATGCGTTCGACCCGGACAGCCCGGTCATCTCGGCCACGCCCGAGGCTATCGCGGTTGCGCTCGGCACGCTTCTGCCGGAGGTTCCCGACCATGTTCTGACCGCCCGGCTGAACGCACTGGCCGAGGCCACGCCGATGACCGAGGCGGTGCCGCTGCGCCCGGTCCTGTCGGACCTGAAGCGGCGTGGCCTGCGGCTGGGGCTGGCCACCAACGACGCCGAAGCTCCGGCGCGGTCCCATCTGGCGGCGCATGGCGTGGCCGACCTGTTCGACTTCATCGCCGGCTGCGACAGCGGTCACGGCGCCAAGCCCGCGCCCGGCATGCTTGACGCCTTCCGCCGGACCTTTGCGCTCGACCCGAACCGCGTCGCCATGGTCGGCGACAGCCGGCATGACTTGATGGCCGGCCGCGCCGCCGGGATGCGGACGGTGGGTGTGCTGACCGGGATCGCCGGCGCCGACGACCTCGCGCCGCTGGCCGACGTGGTGCTGGCCGACATCGGCGTCCTGGGGGACTGGATCGACGGGCTGACGGCCTAGGACGCCGAAAACGACGCAGAACGGTCGGGAACGGGCCGAGTTTCGCCCTGACCATCGTTCATCCTCCGGGCCAGAGGCATCCGCGGGAGGGTCTTGCCATGAACGACGATGCCGGCCGCAAGCGCCGTGCCGGCGGCCGCGCGGGGATGAAGGCCCGCGCGGGCGTGGCCGCCATCGACCAGATGCCCTGGCGCATTCCGCAGAATCCCGACCGCCCGACCGAACCGCTCGATGCTGAAGGGGTGGAGCGCATCCATCAGGGCGCCATGCGCATCCTGCGCGAGATCGGCATCGAGATGCTGAACCCCGAGGCCGTTGGCCAGCTCAAGGCCGCGGGCTGCAAGGTCTCGGGAACGAACGTGAAATTCGCCGAGGACTTCGTGATGGAGATGGTGGCCCGCGCGCCCGCGTCCTTCACCATCACCCCGCGCAACCCGGCGCGCGAGATCACGCTCGGCGGCAAGGCGATGGTCTTCGTCAACGTCTCCTCGCCGCCGAACGCCTGGGACCTCGAACGCGGCAAGCGGCCCGGCGACTTCGCGACGTTCAGGGAATTCATCAAGCTCACGCAGTATTTCAACTGCATCCACGTCGCCGGCGGCTATCCGGTCGAGCCGGTGGACGTGCATGCCTCGGTCCGCCATCTCGACTGCCTCTTCGAGAAGCTGACGCTGACCGACAAGGTGGTCCACGCCTATTCACTCGGCGCCGAGCGGGTCGAGGACGTGATGGAGATGGTGCGGTTGGCCGGTGGCCTGACGCACGAGGAATTCGCAGCGAAACCAAGGATGTACACCAACATCAACTCGGTCTCGCCGCTCAAGCACGACTACCCGATGCTGGACGGCGCGATGCGGCTGGCGCGCCGCGGGCAGCCGGTGGTGGTGACGCCGTTCACCTTGGCCGGCGCGATGGCGCCGGTCACCATGTCGGGCGCGGTGGCGCTGTCCATCGCCGAGGCGCTGTCGGCGATCGCCCTTTTGCAATGGATCGCGCCGGGCTGCCCGGTGGCCATCGGCACCTTCACCTCCAACGTCGACATGAAGTCCGGGGCGCCGGCCTTTGGCACGCCGGAATACATGCGGGCGACGCAGATGACCGGGCAGCTGGTGCGCAAATATGGCGTGCCGCTGCGGTCCTCCGGCACCTGCGCTGGCAATGTGCCGGACGCGCAGGCGATGTGGGAGACGCATAATTCCCTTTTCGCGGCAATCACTTCCGGGACCAACCTCGTGTATCACGCGGCCGGCTGGCTGGAGGGTGGACTGATCGCCAGCCCCGAGAAATTCGTGATGGATTGCGAGGTCTTACAGATGATCCAGCGCTATTTCGAGGCCCCGACCTGGGCGACGGAACCGGAGGACATCGCCTTTGACGCAATCCGCGAGGTGGGCGCCGGCGGGCACTACTTCGGCTGTGCCCATACGCAGGCGCGGTACCAGTCCGCATTCCATGCGCCGTTCCTGGCCGACTGGCGGAATTACGAGGCCTGGCAAGGGGATGGCTCGGTCTGGACGGCGGAGCGGGCGCACCGGGTCTACAAGGCGATCCTGGCCGATTTCGAGGCGCCGCCCATCGACGGCAAGGCGCTGGAGGAACTGACGGCCTTTGTCGCGAAGCGGAAGGCGGAGGGCGGGGCGCCGACCGATTTCTGAGGCGCGGGGCTGTCGGGCTTCGGTCGGGCTTCGGTCGGGCTTTGGTCGGGCATTCGTCGTGACAAACGGCCGACGGTGGGGGGGCGAGTCGGGGCAAGCCCCGACCTACGGCCCACGCCGGCGGCCCCGGCCTACAGGTCGAGGCGGCCCTGCGCAGTACGGTCCTCCTCCAGCGGCGCCTTGCGGAAGGCATCGTCGCGGCGGGCGGGGAGGTGGACGACACGGTCGCGCAGGGCCATGGCGTCCTCCACCGTGACGATCTGGAGGCGCGGCACGGGGGCGAAGCCGGGCTCCTCATGCAGACCGGCGGCGGCGGCCTCAGTGAGCATGGGCTTGGTGCGGTAGCTACATTCCGTTCCGCCCTCTGATGAACGCTACGACCCCGCCGATCGCCGCGGTGCCCAGAAACAGCCCGGGTACAACAGGATTGCTGGTAACAAACAGCGTCAGGAATGCCCCCAGAATCAGCAACGCGAACAGCCCGGCACCAAGCCACATCCCAAGCTTGCGATCTGCAATGTCTGCCCCGACCACCTTCTGGTCCATACCCACGTTGTGTTCCAAGTTCCGCTCTGCCATCGACAGGATACGTTCGGCTGCCCCCGGGACGACGTCGTCGTACTCCCTGAGG
This sequence comes from Rhodobacterales bacterium, assembly GCA_031406135.1. Lineage (GTDB taxonomy): Bacteria > Pseudomonadota > Alphaproteobacteria > Rhodobacterales > Rhodobacteraceae > JANOGU01. The sequence continues at coordinate 10,866 of JANOGU010000159.1, read as the reverse complement.
TGCTTCGGATGAGGCATGGGACCGGAAAACTGCTCGCTGACTGCAATCTGCGTGATCCGGCGAGCAACTTCCGGCAGGTCACGCTTAGAAACCCGGCCTTCGAGGGCACGCGATAGCGTCCTCGATGCGGACCACTGTCGTGGATTGACGTTCTGCTATCTCAGCGCCCGGTCCGGGGGGGCGACTCGGGGGTTTGCCCAAGGTTCTGCCTTTCAGTGTCCATGGCACCCCTCAAGGCGGTCCCGACCTTCGCCCAGGACAGGGACACGAAGTCTCGTGGCTGGCGAACGATCCGCGTGCGACCACCGTACGCCGACTGGTACGCCGCCGAGAAGCCCGCCGCGAAACCGTCACGAAGAGACTTTCTCCCCGCATTTTTCATCTGCGTCCCCTGCGTTCGGTCCACATGCTACTAAGATAGTGGAGATTTGGGAAGAAGCATCAAGCTGGCGGGTAAAGAGTCGGTTACAGCATCCGCCGCGCATCTTGACCCTGTGCAACACTGTCTCCCCCGCTGCCGTTGGACGTGTTGTTGTCGGTCAAAGGCGCCTTCCTTGGCGCTTTCCTAGGTGCGTCAGTACCCGGTGCAGTTCGATCAGCCGCACGGCCATCATCGCGAGGTAGGCCATCATGTCGTTCTCGCCGAGGAAGGTCCGCATCGCCCGCAGCATCTCGGCCGCAGCACCATTGCCGGACTTCATCACCCCGTCGTAGGCCACCTCGGCGCTGTCGTTCCAGTACCAGGTGTCGTCGAAGGCCTCGATCTGCGCCGCCGACTGTTCGCCCGAGGGGGCCTTGAACAGGACGTTGTAGCTGGCGTTCGAGTTGAACGGCGGGTCGAGGTAGACCAGGTCCACGCTGGCCGTCGCGACGCTGTCGCGCAGGACGGTCAGGTTGTCGCCGTAGCAGAGGTGATTCATGCCCGTGCCTCCGGCGCCCCACGTTTCGCGCGGCGTGGTTAGGACGAGGTTAACGGGGCAGCGGCGGCGTGGCGAGGGGGGTGGCGCGCCAGGCGGGGTGAACCCCGCCCTACAGCACCTTGTCCACCGCCGCCTGCAGCCGGGCCATCGTGCCAGGGATGTCCTTGAGCTTGTCCAGCCCGAACAACCCGAGGCGGAAGGTGCGGAACTCGGGGCCTTCGCCGACCTGGAGCGGCACCCCGGCGGCGATCTGGGTGCCCTCGGCGAGGAAGGCGCGGCCGGTCTGGACCTCGGGGTCGTCGGTGTAGCTGACCACGACGCCGGGGGCCTGGAAGCCCTCGGCGGCGACCGAGGGGGCGCCCTTGCCCGCCAGCAGCGCGCGGACCTCGCGGCCGAGCGCCCATTGCGCGGCCTTCGCCTCGGCGAAGCCCATCGCCCGCGTCTCCGCCAGCGCGTCGCGGAATCCGGTCAGCGCGTCGGTCGGCATGGTGGCGTGATAGGCGTGGCCGCCGCCGTCGTAGGCCGCCATGATCGCGCGCCATTTCCTGAGGTCGAGCGCGAAGGAGTTGGAGGCGGTGTCCTTGAGCCGTTCTTCGGCCCGTTCGGAGAGCATGACGAGCCCGGCGGAGGGCGAGGCCGACCAGCCCTTCTGCGGGGCGGAGATCAGCACGTCCACCCCGGTCGCTTCCATGTCCACCCAGACGCAGCCGGAGGCGATGCCGTCCAGCACCATCAGCGCGCCGGCTTCGTGAGCGGCCGTCGCCAGCGTCGTGATGTAGTCGTCGGGCAGGAGGATGCCGGAGGAGGTTTCCACATGCGGGGCGAAGACGGCGACAGGGCGGACTTCCCTGATCTTCGCCACGACCTCGTCGATGGGCGGCGGCGCGTAAGGCGCGCGCGGGTGGTTGCCGGTCTGCCGGGCCATCACGACATGGGGTTCGGCAAAGCCGCCGGCCTCGAAAATCTGGCTCCAGCGGAACGAGAACCAGCCGTTGCGGACGATCACCACCGGCCCCTGCCCGAACTGCCGCGCCGCGGCCTCCATCCCGCAGGTGCCGCCGCCGGGGACGATGGCGACGCCTTTGGCGTTGTAGACCTCGCGCAGCCCTTCGGAGAGGTCGCGCATCACCGCCTGGAAGCGTTTCGACATGTGGTTCAGGGATCGGTCGGTGAAGACCACCGAGAACTCGTCAAGGCCACCGGGGTCGATGACGCTGCCCATGCCCGTTCCTCCTGTGCTGCGCCCCAGAGGTAGGCCAGCACGAGGCAAAGGGCAAACGCCCACGGGGTGAACCCGGGGGCGCCGTCTTATCTGAAAGTAATGGTCCCGCTGCGACCCGTCATGCCGCCCGCCGCGCAGGCAGCAGGCCTTGAAACCTTCGGCCCGAACCGCAGGGGCAAGGGTCGTTGCGGCCGAGCTTTTCGATCAGTTCGATGGTCCCGCCCCTGATCGTGCGGTCGCCGCGCTTGACCCGGGTTTCCGAGGGGAACCCCTTTCGGCGCTTGGACATCACCTCAAAAGCAGGACAGGTCGTCGGGGGTGCGGGGCCTGGTCATCGTCGCCTCCCATGGTTGCCGACCGCGGCGGTAGGGGCGCGAACGATTCGCGTAAACCCCGCGGCCCTTGCCGCCCCGGTGCCGTTGCGCTAAGGCCGCGCCCGACCATCCGGAGGGGCTTTCATGCGCGTCTATTATGATCGCGACTGCGACATCAACCTGATCAAGGACCGCAAGGTCGCCATCCTGGGCTACGGCAGCCAGGGCCATGCCCATGCGCTGAACCTGCGCGACAGCGGCGCGCGGAACGTGGTCGTCGCCCTGCGCCCGGGTTCGCCCTCGGCGACGAAGGCCGAAGGCGAGGGCCTCAAGGTGATGGAAATCGCCGAGGCCGCGAAATGGGCCGACCTGATCATGTTCACCATGCCGGACGAGCTGCAGGCCGACACCTACCGCCGCTACGTCCATGACAACCTGCGCGAGGGTGCTGCGATTGCCTTCGCCCACGGGCTCAACATCCACTTCGGCCTGATCGAGCCGAAGAAGGGCGTGGACGTCATCATGATGGCGCCCAAGGGCCCCGGCCACACGGTGCGCGGCGAATACGTCAAGGGCGGCGGCGTGCCCTGCCTGGTCGCGGTGCACAACGACGCCACCGGGCGGGCGCTGGAACTGGGGCTCAGCTACTGCTCCGCCATCGGCGGCGGGCGGTCGGGGATCATCGAGACCAACTTCCGCCAGGAATGCGAGACCGACCTGTTCGGCGAGCAGGCGGTGCTCTGCGGCGGTCTGGTGGAGCTGATCCGCATGGGCTTCGAGACCCTGGTCGAGGCCGGCTACGAGCCGGAAATGGCCTATTTCGAATGCCTGCACGAGGTGAAGCTGATCGTGGACCTGATCTACGAGGGCGGCATCGCCAACATGAACTACTCGATCTCCAACACCGCAGAATACGGCGAATACGTCTCCGGCCCGCGCATCCTGCCCTATGACGAGACCAAGGCGCGGATGAAGGCGGTCTTGCGCGACATCCAGACCGGCAAGTTCGTGCGCGACTTCATGGCCGAGAACGCCGTCGGCCAGCCGATGTTCAAGGCCACCCGCCGCCTGAACGACGAGCACCAGATCGAGAAGGTCGGCGAGAAGCTGCGGGCGATGATGCCGTGGATTTCCAAGGGCAAGATGGTGGACCGGGCGAGGAACTGAAGGCGGCGGGACGGGGGTCGCACGCAGGCCCCCGACCCTTTGACCTCAGGATTCAATTCCGGGAATGGAGGCGTTCGTGTCGCAGCCGGTTGACCTTCTCGCGCTCATCAAGCGCGCCCGCCTGATCGACCTTTCGGTGATGACCGGCGAGAACCAGCCGTCCTCGCCGCCCGAGGGGCAGCGGTTCGCGCAGTTCATGATGAACCACTACAGCTGGCCGCGCGGCAAGTTCCTGGAATATGTCCAGGTCCATGACGACCATACCGGCACGCATTGCGATGCGCCGAGCCACATGATCCCGCCCGACGGCAGCGGTCTGCCGCACGCCAGCCCGCAGGGCCGCGTCACCATCGAGCAGTTGGACCTGAACGACATGATCGGCTCTGCCGTCGTGGTCGATGTCCGCGCCCTGATTGCAACCGTCCCGAAAGGCGAAAAGACGCATCTGGCGCGCAGCCCGGTGATCGACCGGGCGTTCCTGGAGCAGTGGGAGCGCGACCACGGCAGTTTCGCGGCCGGCGACATCGTGCTGTTCCGCACCGACTGGTCCGACCTCTACTTCCGGCCCTATCCCGAAGGGTTCCGCTACGACCGCTCGCACCCGGCACCCGGAGCCGATGCGATCGACCTGCTGCACGCGCGCGGCGTTCGGCACATCGGCATCGACGGCCGCGGCATCGGTCTGATGCAGGACGACTACACCCCGCACTGGGCGGCACTGGGCCACGGCATGATCGCGACCGAGAACCTGACCAACCTTGGCAAGCTGCCGGTCAGGGGCGCGGTCTTCGTCTTCCTGCCGCACAAGTTCGAAGGCGCGACCGGGGGCATGGGCCGGGCGATTGCGCTGGTCCCTCCGGTCAACCCGTAAGGTTCCGCCGGCGCACCGGCCCGCCCCGGGCGGGCGGGCACAAGTCGCTGGCCGGCTTGCGCAATCCGTGCCACGTCTGGCAAAACCGGAGGTGACGATGGCCCTTTCCCCCGCGCCTGCATCGTCCGGGGTACAGCCCGCGCGCCCCTGGGCGCTGGTCGGCTTCGGCTTTCTCGCGCTCGCGCTGGCGTTTTCCGCCCGCGCCGCGCTGGGCCTGATCATGCCGGTCTGGCAGGCCGAATTCGGCTGGTCGAGCAGCTTCATGTCCGGCGCCGGGGCGGCGGCGCTGGTGGTCATGGCCGTGGTCGCCCCCTTCGCCGGGCGGCTGGTCGACCGGACCGGGCCGAGGTTCACGCTCAACCTCGGGCTCGGCATCCTTGGCATCGGCTGCGCGCTGGTCGCGGCGACGAACGGCAAGCTGATGTTCGTCGTGGGCTTTTCCGGCTTTTGCGGGGTGGGCTTCGGGATTGTCGCCACCCATGCCGTCGCCACCGCCGTCACTCGGTCCTTCGCCACCCAGCAGGGCCTGGCCACCGGCATCGCCACCTAAGGATCGACCGGCGGGCAGTTCCTGATCGTGCCGCTGATCGCGGTGCTTCTGTCCACCGTCGGCTGGCGGTGGAGTTTCGGCGCGCTGTCGCTGGCCAGCCTGGCGCTGATCCCCTGCATCCGCATGGTGCTGCAGGACCGGATCGGCGGGGGCAGCACCGGCCACGGTGGCGCCAGCATGGCGCAGGATTTCCGCACCATCCTGCGCCGCCCGGCGTTCCATGCGCTGTTCTGGAGCTACCTGATCTGCGGTTTCACCTCGTCGGGCGCGATCGAGACGCATCTCTTGCCGTTCGCAGCCTTCTGCGGCTTTCCGCCGGTGCAGAGCGCCACCGCCTACGGCCTTTTGTCGCTGGTCAACCTGTTCGGCATGATCGGGGCCGGCTGGCTCAGCGACCGGGTGAACCGTCCGCTCCTGTTGGCCTCGATCTACGTCCTGCGCGGCATGACCTACATCATCCTGGTCAACCTGCCGGGCACCGGCATCGAGACCCTGTTCGTCTTCGCGGTGTTTTTCGGCGTCGTCGACTATTCGACCGTTCCGGTGACCGCGAGCCTCGCCGCAAGTCATATCGGCATGCGGGTGATGGGCCAGGCGATGGGGATGATTTCGGCCGGCCACGCGCTCGGCAGTGCCGCGGCCGCCTATCTCGGCGGCTACGTCGTCGATACCACGGGCTCGTTCGAACAGCTCTGGCTGGGGTCGCTCTGGCTTCTGGTCGGGGCCAGTCTGCTGGCCCTCATGGTGCTGGCGATGAAACCGGCGATGGCCGCAGCCCCGGCGTGACCGGGGCCGCGGCCGGCGTTTCGCCTCAGCCTCCGCTGCGCGTGGCCAGCGCCGCGGCGGCCTCTTCCGGCCAGAGGCCGGGGTCGGGCGGGACGATCTGCACCTCGCGGCCCACCGCCCAGAGCGCGAAGGCGGATCGGCTGCGGGCGTGCAGGTACAGCACTGCCCAGTCCTCGTCGCAGGTTTCCTTGATACAGGCCTCGCCCAGATAGCCGTCGGCGGTCAGGGTCCCCGAGCCCAGACCCGAGATGCGCTCGGCAAAGGCGGGCCAGTCAGCGCCGAGTGCGGCCTTGAGTTGCGCCTCCACCTGCCCCAGCCGCAGCGCCTCCATCGGGTGTTCGCCGTCGAGGTCGGCCAGGCGATCCCAGCCGAGGGTGGAGTCGGCGGCAAAGGCGATGGGCGCACCGGCAACAAAGCCGGTTTCCGGCGCCCAGACCCAGACCTCGGCCGGCGCCTGCGGCGTGGCAACGCCGGTAAAGACCAGCGCGGCGGGGCCGGCCAGCATCTCCAGCCAGGCGCAGGTGTCCAGCGGCCCGTGCAGCACCGGGTCCGTCGTCGAGGGGAGCGTCAGCACGAAAGGCGCCGCGCCGCAGGCGTTGCCGCCCGGGCCGGCCAGGCCGGTGACCACCGCGACCCCGGCCACATCGAGCGGCATCTCGTCGAGCAGGACGAGGCCGTCGGTCAGGATCGCCTCGCCGTCGAGCATCAGCGACGATGTCCCGTCCGTCCCGAGAACCAGAGCGACGCCATGGCCGGCGACCTTGAGGTCCTGCGCTGCGGCCGGGAGGGCGAGACTGACGGCCACCAGAAACCGGAACACGCGCATCGGAAAAGGCCTTTCGTTGCCGAAGCCGAGCATTGCCCGGGACGCAGCGAAGGTCGAGGGCAGGATTTCAGGCCCCGGCCGCGTTCCTCGTTCCGCCCTCGCGGGTTCCCGCGGACCGGCGCGGTCAGCGCTGCCGCTCGCCGAAGCCGGGCCGCAGGAAGAACGGGACCCCGGCCTCCGGCGCGGCTCCCAGCAGGTCTTCGGCCGCAAGACCGCTGTCGCGCAGGGCCTCTGCCAGTTCCCGCGCCGAAAGGGATACGGAGGGCGCGACCTGGACCGGCCGTGCGCGGTGGAACGGCCGCAGGATGGCGGCGGCAAATGTCCAGTCGAAGGTTGCGCGGGTGAGGATCATGGCGGGTCTCCGGCGGTGCGCGCGGCGTTGCTGCCGCCCCTGCACCGTCGCGCGTTCCGGCCGGCATTGCTTGAGCCCCGCCTGAGCGCCAGTTGAGGAATTCCCTCACTTTGGCTATCGTCGCCCATGATCCTGAAGTTCGGGCCGTTCGAGCTTGACGAGGACCGCGCAGAACTGCGCGGCCCGGACGGCACCGTGGCACTGGAACCCAAGGCTTTCGCGCTGCTGTGCCTGCTGGCTGGCAACGCCGACCGGGTGATCCCGAAGGAAGAGATGATCGAGCGGCTCTGGGGCGGCCGCTTCGTCACCGACGCCGCCGTTGCCACTGCCATCCGGCAGGTGCGCCAGGCACTCGGCGACGATGCGGAGCGCCAAGCCTACCTGCGCACATTGCGCGGCCTCGGCCACCGTTTCGTGGCGCCGGTCACGATGGTCAGCGCGGCGGTCGGCGCGGCGGTCAGCGCGGCGCGGGCCGCCGAGGCCGCGGAGCCCGAGACGACCGCCGCCCGTCCGCCAACCATCGCGGTGCTGCCTTTCGAGGCGGCGGAGGCGGGCCCCGGCAGCCTCGCGCAATCCTTCCCGGCCGACATCCTGTCGGCGCTCGCCCGCTTCCGCTGGCTGCGGGTGATCGCGCGGGAAAGCGCCTTCCGCCTGCCCCCCGGCACCGCCACGCCCGAGACCGTCCGCCAGGTGCTGGGGGCCGACTACCTGCTGTCGGGGCGCATCGAGGCGGCCGCGGGGCGCATCGCCGTCGCCGTCGATCTGGTGGAGACCGGCGGCGGCACGCTGCTGTGGTCGGACAGGTTCGAGGCAGGCAAGGACGACATCCACCTTCTGCGCGAACGCATCACCGGCACGCTTCTGGCCGCGCTCGACCTCAGCATACCGCTGGCCGAGGCCGCACGGACACGGATGAGGCCGGTCGAGAAGCTCGACGCCTGGAGCGCCTATCACCGCGGCCTGAGCCACATGTACCGCTTCAACCGGGCCGACAACGCGGCGGCGGAAGCACTCTTCAGCCGCGCACTGGCGCTCGATCCCGGCCTGTCGGTGGTATTGGCGGCGCGGTCCTTCACGCATTTCCAGACCGCGGTGATGGGCTATGCCGACCGCGATGCCGCAGTGCACGCGGCGCGGCAGGATGCCGAGCAGGCGATGGCGCTGGACCCGCTCGACCCGCATGCGAACTATGCCCATGGCCGCGTCCACGTCTTGACCGGGCGCGCCGAGGACGGGCTGCCCTGGCTGGATCAGGCTCTCCGTCTCAGCCCCAGCTACGCCAAGGCCCACTACGCGCGCGGCGCCATGCGGATGATGACCGGCGACTTCACTGCGTCAAGCGAGGATCTGGGGGCGGCCTTTGACCTGTCTCCGCTCGATCCTTTGCTGCCGGTGATGCGCTGCGTTCGCGCCATAACCCACGCGCTCAAGGGCAACGCCGACCAGGCCGTGGAATGGGCGCTGCTTGCCGCCCGCACGAGCCACGGCCACTACATCAACATGATGGGGGCCGTCGCCGCGCTCGGCATCGCCGGCCGGCCCGACCTGGCCGACCATTGGGCGCGCGCCGTGCGCGACCTGCGCCCGGACGTAACGATCCGGACCCAGCAGACGGCCTGGTTCTTCACGCGGGGCGATCACCTCGAGACCATCCGCCGACACCTGCGCGCGGCGGGATTTCCGGACGGGGACTGAGGGGCGCTGGCGCGGCCCCGGTCAGACCGCCGCCTGCACCGCCGCGACGATGCCGTCCACGACCTCGGCCAGCAACGCCTCGTCCTCGCACTCCGCCATCACCCGGATCAGCGGCTCGGTGCCGGACTTGCGGATCAAGAGCCGCCCGCGGCCGTCGATCCGCGCCTCGGCGGCGGCGATGGCCGCCTTGACCGGGGCGGCGTCGAGCGGCGCGGCGCCGGCGGCGAAGCGGACGTTCTTCAGCAGCTGCGGCACGGTGTCGAACTGGCGGACCAGCGCGGAGGCCTTCGCCCCCGTGCGCGCCATCTCGGCGAGGAACTGGATCGCGGCCACCAGCCCGTCGCCGGTGGTGGCGTAGTCGGTCATCACGATGTGGCCCGACTGCTCGCCGCCGAGGTTCCAGCCGCCCTGCCGCATCCGCTCGACCACGTAGCGGTCGCCGACCGCCGCGCGTTCCAGCCTGAGCCCCCGCGCCGTCAGGAACCGCTCCAGCCCCAGGTTCGACATCACCGAGGCGACGAGCACCCCGTCCTTCAGCCGCCCCTCGGCCGCCCAGCGGGCGGCGAACAGCGCCATGATCTGGTCGCCGTCAGCCACATGCCCGGCCTCGTCGATCAGGATCACGCGGTCGGCATCGCCGTCCAGGCAGATGCCCACGTCGGCACCATGCGCCACCACCGCCTCGGCGGCGGTCTCGGGGTGGGTAGAGCCGCAGCGGTCGTTGATGTTGAGCCCGTTGGGGCTGACGCCAACCGGGATCACCGTGGCGCCCAGTTCCCACAGCACCTCCGGCGCGGCGCGGTAGGCCGCGCCGTTGGCGCAATCGACCACGACCTTGATCCCGTCGAGCGTCAGGCCGGCGGGGAAGGTCGTCTTGGCAAACTCCTGGTAGCGCCCGCGCCCGTCGTCGATCCGCTTGGCCCGGCCGATGTCGCCCGGCGGCACCAGCGGCGGCGGGGTCTCGGTCAGCCGCTCGATCTCGACCTCCGCCGCATCGTCGAGCTTGAACCCGTCGGGGCCGAAGAACTTGATGCCGTTGTCGGCGGCGTGGTTGTGCGAGGCCGAGATCATCACGCCCAGATCGGCGCGCATCGAGCGGGTGAGGAAGCCCACCGCCGGCGTCGGCACCGGGCCGAGGAGCAGGACGTTCATCCCCATCGAGGTCAGCCCGGCGGTCATCGCGTTTTCCAGCATGTAGCCGGAAAGCCGCGTATCCTTGCCGATCACCACCCGGTGCGCGCCCTTGGTCGCCGTGCGGAACCAGGCCCCGGCGGCGGCGCCCAGGCGCAGCGCCATCTCGGCGGTCATCGGGTGGCTGTTCGCCGTGCCGCGCACGCCGTCGGTGCCGAAAAGGGTGCGGGTCATGCGGCCTCTCTCACCGCGGCCCAGAGGGCCAGCGCCTGGCGGGTTTCGGGAACGTCGTGGACGCGCAGGATCTGGGCGCCCTGTGCCGCGCCGGCCAACGCGGTGGCCAGCGAGCCGGGCAGGCGGCGGTCGGGCACAGGCTCGGCGCCGATCGTGCCGATGAAGCGCTTGCGCGAGGTGCCGAGGACGATCGGGCAGCCGAGGCCGTGGAACAGCGACAGGCCCCGGATCAGGGTCAGGTTGTGGGCGACGGTCTTGCCGAAGCCGATGCCGGGATCGATGGCGATGCGAGCGCGGGGGATGCCGGCGGCCTCCGCCGCGGCGATGCGGGTGCCGAGCCAGGCATAGACCTCGGTCAGCACGTCGTCGTAGCGCGGGTCGTCCTGCATCGAGGCCGGCGCACCCTTGGCATGCATCAGGACCAGCGGCACCCCGGATACGGCCACCACCCCGGCCAGCGCAGGGTCGTGGGTCAGAGCGCTGACGTCGTTGACGAGGGTGGCCCCGGCCGCCAGCGCCGCCGCGGCCACGGCGGCCTTGCGGGTATCGACGCTGACGCGGTGGCCGGTGAGCGCCGCGATCACCGGACGGATGCGGGCGATTTCCTCCGTCGCCGACACCTCCGCCGCGCCGGGGCGGGTGCTCTCGCCGCCCACGTCGATCAGGTCGGCGCCCATGGCTTCCGCCTGCGCGATGGCCGAGGCAGGATCGAGGAAGCGGTTGCCGTCGGAAAAACTGTCGGGGGTGACGTTGAGGACACCCATCAGGCGGGGGCGGTCGAGGGCGAGGCCGGCGAAA
>JANOGU010000147.1:0-2563 GCA_031406135.1 Rhodobacterales bacterium | reverse complement strand
CCGCCCGGGCGGTCAGCTCCTCGACACCCTTGTTGGTCGTGACCTTCACCGCCGTCGGCCCGGTCAGGACCGCGGCCCCCATCACCACCGTGACCTTGTTCTTCTTCATCAGGTGGCCGATCCCGCCCGACAACTGCTTGGCCACCCCACGCGACCGTGCGATGACCGCGGGCAGGTCGTAGCTGATCCCCGTCGCCGACAGTCCGAACTCCTTGGCCCGGTGCATCAGGTGATAGACCTCGGCCGACCGCAGCATCGCCTTGGTCGGGATGCAGCCCCAGTTCAGGCAGATGCCGCCCAGATGCTCGCGCTCGACGATGGCGACCTTCAGGCCCAGCTGAGCCCCCCGGATCGCCGCCACATAGCCGCCGGGACCGGCCCCGATCACGATCATGTCGAAGCTCTGCACCGCCATCGTCCACCCTCCCGAAAAGATGGTTTACCCTTAAACAATCTCCCGCCGCCAAGCAATCAGCCCGGCGCCGCAGCCCCTTGCGCCGCTTGCATGGCTTTCACCAGCGCCGGATAAGCGCCCGCGTCCAGGAACGCCTGCTCCGCTGCCGTCGTCTCGCGCCCCAACGCGGCGTTGCGGAAGGGGAAACGGCCGAACCGCGCAATCACCTCGCGATGCGCGCGGGCATGCAGGACGTGCTCCGCGCCGTCCGGGATCCGCGCCGCCATCAGCCGGACGCAGAGATCCTGGTCGGCGATGTCCTCGGAATGATTGAGCGGCATGTAGAAGAACTGCCGCTCGGGCATCGGCGTCGCCATGTCCCAATCCTCGTCCACCGCCCGCCGCGCCGCCGCCCGGGCGCGGGCATCCGCGGCGAAGGACAGCGCCGACCCGCGATAGAGGTTGCGCGGGAACTGGTCGGTCAGGATCAGATAGGCCAGCGCCCCATCCGGCCCGTCCAGCCAGTCGAGCAGCCCGCCCTCGCGCGCCGCCTCCACCAGCGGCAGAAACCGGCGGCAGGCCGCGTCGATCTCCGCCCCGCCCTTGTACCACCCCTCCTCGCCGATCTCGCGCAGCCAGAAGTCCCGCACCTCGTCCCGGGTCATGCCGCCCTCCCCGCCGGCCGCGGATCGGCCGACCCTTTCTGCAAAACCGCGCCCACCGCGATGGCCGAGGCGCCCTGCGTCATCGCCGCCGTCGCCTGCGACATCGCCGGGGCGGCGCGCCTGGTCATCCGCCAGGCGGCATAAGACGCCAGCCCGGCAAACAGCAGCCCGATGAACACGAAAAACCCGTTCGAGCCAAACACCTCCATCATCCAGCCGGTCACCAGCGGCCCGAAGATCGCCCCGAACCCGTTGAGGAAGATCAGACCCGACGAGGCGGCGGGCATCTGGTCGCGGCTCAGGAAGTCGTTGGTGTAGGCGATCAGCAGGGCGTAGATCGGGTTGGCGATCCCGCCCAGCAGGAAAGCGACAGCCAAGAGCGCCCGGAACGGCAGCGCGAACACCGCCGCCACCGCCATCACCAGCGCCGCCACCACGCTCAGGGCCAGGATCAGCTTGCGCCGGTCCATGCGGTCCGACGCCCAGCCGATGGGATACTGCAGCACCAGCCCGCCGACGTAGAGCGCCGCGACAAAGGCCGAGATCTGTGCCACGGAAAGGTTGATCATCGCCCCCCAGACCGCCGCCATCCCGAACATCGCGGCGAAGATGCCCCCGGTGAGCAGCATCCCCACGCAGCCCAGCGGCGAGGTGCGGAACAGCGCCCGGAACCCCATCCCCTTGCCGCTCTCGAACCCCGGGGCCGGGGTGTCGGCGAGAAGCAGCGGCATGAAGGCCAGCGACACCAGCACCGAGGGGATCACGAACAGGGTGAAGCCCGAGGGATCGGCGGTGTTCAGCAGCGCCTGGCTGGCGATGATGCCGATCATCTGCACGATCATGTAGGCCGACAGCGCCTGGCCCCGGGTCTCGTTCGACGCGGTGTTGTTGAGCCAGCTCTCGGCGCAGACGTAGATGCCCGAGAAGCAGAACCCCGACAGCATCCGCAAGGCCGTCCACGACACCCACTCCGGCGTCACCGGATAGACCACCAGCACCGCCGAAATCAGCGATCCCAGCGCCGCGAACACCCGCACATGCCCGACCCGCCGGATCATCGCCGGCGCCAGCCGGCTGCCGAACAGGAAGCCCGCGAAATAGGCCGACATCACGGCGGAAATCTCGAAGGTCGAGAACCCCTCGATCGAGCCCCGGATGCCCAGAAGCGTGCCCTGCACGCCATTGCCCACCATCAGCAGCATGACGCCAAGGAGCAGCGGCCAGGAATGGCGCAGAACAGTCAGCATCGCGGATCGGGCCTCCCTCGCGCGACCGTAGCACGCGCCGCGCCGCGCGGAAGCGCCGAAAAGCGACGCAAGGTGCGGGCGCCCAGGCACCGCCAGCCCGTAGGGCGGGGTTCACCCCGCCGCTGCCACCCCCACCGCACGCCCCCTTAACTTCACCCCATTCCCTAACAAACCTCGCTCTCAAGTTTGAACTGCAACAGGGTCGGTTCAAATGTGGAGGAGGGGCGGGATGGCGCGTCGTGGCAAGCATCTGAGTT
>JANOGU010000120.1:0-5471 GCA_031406135.1 Rhodobacterales bacterium | reverse complement strand
GCATCTGGTCGGCGAAGTTGGTGCCGAGGAAGGCCTCTATGGAAGAAAACGCGTCGCCTACGGCGACCGAGGTATTCTCTCCCGGAAAGCCGAGGTTCAGGATGACCCCCGCGGCCTCCTTGAGGTAGCTGACCGTGTCCCAGCCGTCGCCGCCATAGAACAGGTCCGGCGCGGCGCGCCCCAGCAGCACGTCGTCGCCGCCATGGCCGATGAGCGTGTCCTGGCCGCCGCCGCCTTCGATCGTGTCGTTGCCGTTGGTGCCGCTGCGCAGGTCGCCGCCGGGGTCGCCCGGGTCTTCGGGCACCGCCCCCAGATGCACCCGCGTCGCCGGCAACAACGGCAGCGCCGCGATTTCCGCGGCCGACAGCGGCTGGCCGCTGGCGGTGAAAATCTCCAGCGTCTCGCCCAGATAGCGCAGGATGGCGCCGGTGGCGGTGACCTCCACCGTCAGCGCGGTGATGTCGCGCAGGAACGGCCAGCGCGACAGGTCGATCCGGTCCTGCGCGGGATCGAAGTCGAGGATCACATCGCGCGTCTGGTCGAAGGCCAGCACGAACACATCCCGCCCGGACCCGCCACGCAGACTGTCCTGCCCGGCCCCGTCGATCAGGATGTCGCCGCCGCCCGCCCCGTCGATCAGCCCCGCCCCGGCCCCGCCGACCAGCATGTCGGCCGCGGCGCTGCCGGTCACGCCCGCGTCTCCGGTCAGCAGCGGCCCCGCCGCCGACAGGTCCACCCGCAGCACCGTCAGCCCCGCTTCGGCGGCGGAGGCGGCGAGAAGCTGCACCTCGCCCCCCACCACCGCCAGCCGCAGGGCGGAAAGGTTCTGCAACGACGCGCCGTTGCTGTCGACCACCGTGCAGAGGTGGATCAGCATCCCCTCCGGATCGAGCGTGAACAGGCTGATGCCGTCGTCCGCCCCGGCCACGGCGATGAACGCCCGCCCGCCGGTGACCAGCGTGTCGAGCACCAGCGCCCCGTCGAACCTTGTGCCCAGATCGTCGATCAGGTGATCGACAATCACCGGCGCCCCGTCCGGCCCGATGCTGAACACCGACAGGCTGGACGATCCCGCGGCGGTTGCGACCAGGAAGGCCGCGCCCCCGACCGTCACCGCCTTCAGCGCGGTGACGCCTTGTACCGGCGTGCCTTCGGCCGGACCGTCGCGGTCCACCGCCGTCAATGCCCCGGCCGTGCCCACGGAAAACGCGGTGATCCCGTGTTCGGTGGCCGAGGCGGTGTAGACAAACTGCGTCCCGCCGACCACCACCGCGACCATCGACGTGATCCCCGCGGCGTAGGTCGTGGTCGTGTCGGCCACGGTGCCGCGCGCGGTCAGCGTGCCGCCCGTGCCGATCTCGAAGATCGACAGCCCGCTGCCGCCCGGGCGCGCGGCGTAGAGGAATTGCGTCCCCCCCGACGTGACCGCCAGCAGTTCCACCTCCTGCGGCGCGGCGGCGGTGGTGCCCAGGAAGGCGGTCACCGACCCTGACCCGTCCAGCGCCCGGGCGGCGGCGATGGCGTCGTTCAGGATGCCCCCGCTCATGCCGCCCACGGTGACAATGGTACGGGCGCCATGCGCGACAAAGCCGGTGACGGTGCCTGCCGCACCCGCCGCCGCTGCGATGGTGACCGTCTCGTGCGTGATGTAGTTGATCACCTGCCAGATCGGCGCCGCCACTGTCCCGCCGGGGTTGATCGCGACATAGCCGGTGGGCGCGCCGAAACGCGAGGTGATGATGCCGCTTTGCGTCAGGTCCTGCATGCAACGCGTACTCTGGCGCAGGCAGCGTTACCGCCCGGTTGACGCCTCAGCCCGCAGCCTCGCGCGCCTGCGCCTCGCGCCAGGCCAGCGCGCAGATTGCCGCGATGATGATCGCCGCGCCCGCCAGGACCCAAGGGTCCACCGGCTCGCCGAAGGCCAGCGCGCCCAGCGCCGAAGCCCAGACCACCTGCAGGAACACCGCCGGCTGCGTCACCGCCATGGGTGCCGCCGCAAAGGCCCGCATCATCGTGTACTGGCCCGCCGTGGCAAAGGCGGCGACCAGCGCCAGGAACCCAAGCTCGCGCGCCGCCACCGGCACCCAGACGGCGACCGCCAGCGGCAGCAGGCAGACGGTCACCGTCGCCGACAGGATCGCCACGACGCTGACCGGGCGGACCCGCCCGCCCAGATGCTTGGCAAAGAGGTAGCTCGCCGCGAAGAACACGGCGGCGCCGATCTGCGCCAGATGCGCCGCCGTCACCTCGCGCAGACCTGGGCGCAGGATCACCAGAGCCCCGGCCCCGGCCACCGCCAGCGCGGCAAGCCGCCGCGGCCCCAGCGTCTCGCCAAAGACCAGCGCCGCGGCCAGCGTGACGAGCACCGGGTTCAGGTAACCGATCGACACCGCCTCGGCCACCGGCAGGCGGGCCATGGCAAAGAACCACAGGCAGACCGCCACGCTGTGCGCCGCCCCACGGGCCAGGAACAGCGGACCCGTGCCCTGGGGCAGTCCGGCGCGCCAGGCGGCGGCCAGCGCGGGCGACAGGAAAACGGCGCCGAAGGCAAAGCGCAGGAAGGCCTGTTGCGGGGCCGGCACCCCTGTCCCCACCAGCTTCACCAGCGCGTTGACGGCGACGAAGCACAGCCCCGTCGCCACCATCCACAGGAGGCCCTGCAGCGGGCGGTCGGGGGCGGTCACGGCGCCCTTTGTCGGGACGGATGCCCGACAGAAGCCCGACCGATGCCCGACAGCGTCACAGCCGCGCCGCCACCTCGGCCGGGATGTCGAAATTCGCCGTCACCGTCTGCACGTCGTCGTCATCTTCGAGCGCCTCGATCAGCTTCAGGAGCTTCTGGGCGGTGTCCAGATCAAGGTCGGTGCGGGTCTGCGGACGCCAGATCAGGCTGGCGTCCTCGCTTTCCCCGAGCGCTTCCTCCAGCGCTTCGGTCACGGCGGCCAGGTCGCCGTCCCTGCAATAGATGGTGTGGCCATCCGAGTCAGATTCCACATCATCCGCGCCCGCCTCGATGGCCGCGTCCATCACCTGGTCGGCGGTGCCGGCAGCAAGCAGATAGATGATCTCGCCCATCCGGTCGAACATGAAGCTGACCGACCCGGTGGTCCCGAGGTTGCCGCCAAACTTGGCGAAGGTGGAGCGCACGTTCGACGCGGTGCGGTTGAGGTTGTCGGTCAGTGCCTCGACGATCACCGCGATGCCCTCCGGGCCATAGCCCTCGTAGCGGATCTCGGTATAGTCCGCCGCATCCCCGGCCAGGGACTTTTTGATAGCCCTTTCAATGACATCCCTGGGCATCGACTGCGCCTTGGCGGCCTTCACCGCCAGCCGCAGGCGGGGGTTCTTGTCGGGGTCGGGCTCGCCCATCCTGGCCGAGACGGTGATCTCCTTGGCGAGCTTGGAGAACATCTTCGACCGCGCCGCATCCTGCTTGCCCTTGCGGTGCTGGATGTTCGCCCATTTCGAATGGCCTGACATCGAAAACCCCCTTGTCGCGGGGAGGCGCTTACACCGGGCGGGCGTCGCCGGGCAACCCCGGCAACCCCGTGCTCCTCACAGCGGCCACATCAGCGGAATGAGCGCGGAGGCCACCAGCGCGGTCAGGACATTCAGCGGCAGCCCGATCCGCACATAGTCGGAGAACCGATAGCCGCCCGGGCCGTAGACCATCATGTTGGTCTGGTAGCCCACCGGGGTGGCGAACGCGAGCGTGGCGGAAAACATCACCGCCACCACGAAGGGCCGCGGATCGACGCCAAGACCCTGCGCCAGCTCGATGGCGACCGGCGTGTAGATCACCGCCACCGCGTTGTTGGACAGGAATTCGGTCAGGATCAGGCCGAAGACATAGACCAGCAGGATGGTCAGGAACGGCGACAGCCCCTGCATCAGCGGTGTGACGACGCCCACCACCAGCGCCACCGCGCCGGACCGGTCGAGCCCCGCACCAACCGCGAGCATCGCGAAAATCATCGCCAGCAGCCGCCCGTCCACGAAGGAAAACGCCTCGTCGCTGTCGACGCTGCGCGTCACCAGGATCAGCGCCACAGCCAACAGCCCCAGCGCCAGGATCGGCGCCACATCGAAGGCCGACAGCACCACGATCATCGCCAGCGCGGCGATGGCGATGGGCGCCTTGCCGCGGCGCCAGGCGCGCACGCCGGGGCGCTGGATGTCGACCAGGTTCATGTCCGCGGCCAGCCGCTGGATGTCCTCGACGGTGCCTTCCAGCAGCAGCGTGTCGCCGATCTGGACCTCGAGATCGTCGAGCTTCTCGATGTTCTGGTCGCGCCGGTGGGCGGCCAGCAAATAAACCCCGTAGCGCCGCCGCAGGCGCAGGTCGCCGAGGCGCTGGCCCTCCATCCGGCAGCCGGGACCGATCAGGACCTCCATCGTCTCGGTCTTCACCGACGACAGCTTCTCGACCAGATGCACGTCCCTGTGCTCGTGCAGGCCCATCAGTTCGGCCATCTCGGTGCGCAGCACGACGCGGTCGCCGGGCTGCAACCGCACCGGCGCCAGCTCCCGCCGCAGCGAAGCATCGCCGCGCAAGACGTCGATCACCCGCACCCCGGGGCGCTTGAACAGGTCGATCTCGTTTGTCGCCTTGCCGACGAGGATCGACCCCTCGGGCACCGCGACCTCGGTGAAATACTTCATCTTCTTGCGGTCGGTCAGCAGCGCTGCCATCGACTGGCGGTCAGGCAACAGCCGCCGGCCGAACAGCGCGAGGTAAAGTCCGCCGACCAGCGTGACCGCCAGTCCCAGCGGCGCGATCTCGAACAGCGAGAAATGCGCCAGCCCGGCGGTGACCGCGACGCCATCCACCAGCAGATTGGTCGAGGTGCCGATCAGCGACATCATGCCGCCCATCACGGTCATGTAGCTCAGCGGAATCAAGAGTTTGGACGGAGCGGAGCCGATCTGGACCGCAAGCTGAATGACCACCGGGATCATCACCGCCACCAGCGGCGTATTGTTCATCACCGCCGAGCAGAGCGCCACGAAGGCGAACAGCACGACGATGGTCGCCCGGGGATTCCGGCCGGCGCGGCGCCCGGCGATCCCGACGATCATCTCGACCGCGCCGGTCCGCACCAGTCCGCCCATGACCAGGAACATCAGCGCGATGGTCCAGGGTGCCGGATTGCTCAGCACGGACATGGCGTCCCCGACCGGCAGGATGCCGGACAGGAGCATCGCCGCAGCGGCACCGATGGCGGTGACCTCGACCGGGAAGGTTTCGCGCACGAAGAGAACGAACATGACGACCAGGATCGTCAGCGCCACCCAGGGCTGCACGTCGGGGGCAAGGTCCAGTCCGAACATGGCGGCTCCCGTTCCGGTCGCGTCTTCCTACCCGCGTCGTCGGCAGAGTCAAACGCCGCGCTGCGGCACCGCGCGCGGTCGGACCAGCGAGAGACCCACGAGCATCAGCGCCAGCGCCGCCCAGACGCCCGGCGCCAGAC
>JANOGU010000039.1:0-21228 GCA_031406135.1 Rhodobacterales bacterium | reverse complement strand
CCACCACCGCCGGCTAATTGGTGCGGGCGGCCGGCGACGTGATCACCGTGCCGCCGCGCATCCTATCCGAATGACCCCCGCCCCCGGCCCGGGCTGACGCCCGGGCCGGGGCCCGATACAAATGACAGCCGGGCAAACCGGGGAAGGCGACGGCGGATGGGCAGGGCAGCACGGCGCAAGACAGGACTGGGGCTGGCCGCCGGGCTGGCGGGAGGGCTGGTGCTCGCCGGCATCCCGGTCGCGGCGCAGGACGGCGAGACCGGTGGCCTGCGCATCACCTGGGGCATCGACAACCGCCAGTTCCTGCATTCGAACGGCACGCTGACCCCGGGCGGGGACGACAAGAGCTTCGAGACCAACACAAGGCTCTCCTTCGGCCTGTCGAGCGTGACGCCGGAGAGCTACTTCACCGTCGATGGCGGCGCCCGGCTACGCTACATCAAGTTCCTCGACGGCGGCGACAACGTGCTCAAGGACGGCCTCGTCAACCCCGATATCCGCCTGTCCTGGGGCCGCTCCAGCGCCGCCGCGCGGATCGACGCCACCGCCTTCTGGAATGAGGTCGACCTCGCGCAGGATCGCGACATCGATGACTTCGACAGCCTTACCGGCAAGCGGCAGGAGTCCGGCGGCACGCTGTCCTACCGCTGGGGCGAGGACCGGCGCTGGGGCTTCGGGCTCAACGCCGCGGTGCGCGACACCAACTTCATCGACGCCCCGGGCGAGACGGACTGGCAGCGGGCGCAGCTCGGCGCCGACCTGCGGCTCGATCTCTCCGAGGCCATGACGCTGACCTTCGGCCTCGTCCGCAACCGGTTCGAGGAGGAGGGCGAAGACCCGAGCTACAGCACGCGCGCCTCGGCGAACCTCTCCATCGCCCGGCCGAACGGCAGCTTCGTGATCGGCGCCAACGCCGACTACACCGACGAGGGCACCCGTACCGGCCTGAGCTTCGGGCGCAGCCTCGACCTGCCCTCCGGCAGCCTCGGCGTCCGCCTCGGCGTGACCCGCGGGGTCGACGGCGACCTCTCCACGATCGGCTCGCTCGACTGGGCCCATGTGATGCCGAACGGCCAGGTCACCGCCAGCCTGTCGCGCGGCGTGACCTCGGGGGAGACCACCGACAGCGAGACCCGCACCACCCGCGTGAACCTGGGCCTGACCCAGAATCTGACCCCCCGGGCGATCCTGACCGCCGACTTCGGCTTTGCCGAAAGCGTCGACACCGCCACTGGCGACGTCACCCGCAACGGCGCCGCCGGGATCATGGTCTCCTACGACGTGGGCCAGGACTGGCTCCTCGACGCCGGCATCCGCCACCGCATGCGCGAGGACCCCGACACCGCGCGCGCCGCCGACAACGCCGTCTTCCTCGGCCTGCGCAGGACCTTCGAGCGGCAGTACTGAGCGGCACAGAACCCTGATTTTCCAGGCCCGGCCTCGGCCGGGCCTTATTTTTGCCCGACCGGGACACGTAGAGGATTTGACAAGGAGGTAGAATACACCTCTAGGTTGTGTCACTCGCGTATAAGTTGTTCCCCCCCCGCCGGACGGAAACCGCCATGCGGAATGCCACGCTCGACCACGCCCGCCTTGTCGCCGCCGCGGGCATCGTCATCTTCCACAGCGGCGCGCCGGGCGCCGCCCTCGGCTACGCCGCCCTGCCGTTCTTCCTGATGCTGCTTACGGGCCTGGCCTGGGGGGCCGCGGAGCGCCAGTCCTTCCAGCCCTTCGCGCAGGACCGGCTGCACCGGCTCCTGCTGCCCTGGGTCATCTGGAGCGCGGTCTACGCCGCGCTGAAACTCGCCGAGGCGGCACTGACCGGCCGGCCGGCGGCCGCGGAGTTCGCGCCCTGGATGTGGCTCGCGGGGCCTGCCATCCACCTCTGGTTCCTGCCCTTCGCCGCCGCCGTCTGCCTCATGCTCTGGCCGCTGGCGCAGGCCGCGCGCGGCCTCACCGACGAGACGCGCACCGGGCTGGCCGTCCTCCTGGCCGCCGCGGCCGCCGCCGCGGTGCGGGCCCCGGCGGAGAGCGCCCTGCCCCGGCCCTTCGCGCAATGGGCCTTTGGTGCGCCCGGCGCGCTGTTCGGGGCGGCGCTCGCGGCGATGCCGGGCCTTGCCGGACGCGCGGCGCTGGTCGCCGGTGCCACGGCGGCGCTGGCGGCGGCGGGCTGGCCGCCGGGGGCGCTGCAACTGGTGCTGGCCGGCGCGGCGCTCTGGCTCTGCCTCGCTCTGCCCCTGCCCGACAGCCACGCCGCGCGGACCGCCGCGAGCCTGTCGCTGACCGTCTACCTCGCCCATCCGCTGGTCGCCTCGGTCCTCCTCCGCGCCACGCCGCTGCCCGAGGCGAGCCTGGCGCTGGCGCTGGCCACGCTGGCGCTGACGCTGGTCTTCGCCTCGGCGCTGGCGGCGGGAACCTCGGCGCTGAGCCACGCCCTGCGCAGGGCTTCGCCCACGCCGGCGTGAACACGCCGTTTCCGGATCGTCCCTGCGCTGGCCCCGTGGCGCGCAAACCGCTATGCTGCCGCACGAATTTCCCTGACGGATGCCCGCCCGCCCGATGATGACGCCCGCCGCCGCCGCCCGGTCCGATACAGGGGCCGCCCTGTCCGCCGCGGTCAATCCGCTGGGGCTGTTCTGGCTGGCGCTCGCCGTCGTCAGTGCCGTCCCGGTGTTCTGGCCGGGCCTGGTCTCGCTGGGCCAGGCCTGGATCACCCCGGAATACAGCCACGGGCCGCTGATCCCGGTGATCTCGCTCTACCTCTACCTGCGCGAGTTGCGCCGCGAAACCCCGGCCGAACGCGCCGCGCCCTCCGACATGCGCTGGCCCGGGGTCCTGGTCATCCTCGCGGGCCTCGCCGTGGGGCTTCTGGGCAACCTCGTGCGCATCCCCGACATCGCCACCTACGGCCTGATCGTCTGGATCTCTGGCCTGGTCCTGACGGTGATGGGCTGGCAGCGCGGGCGGCGGCACCAGTTGCCGGTGCTGCACCTCATCTTCATGCTGCCGCTGCCGACCTTCATCTACCTGAAGTTCACCGTCTTCCTGCAGGGGATCTCGTCGGTGATCGGGGTCTGGTTCATCCGCCTGATGGACATCCCCGTCTTCCTCGAAGGCAACGTGATCGACCTCGGCATCTACAAGCTGCAGGTGGCCGAGGCCTGTTCCGGCCTGCGCTACCTGTTCCCGATCCTGTCGTTCTCCTACCTCTTCGGCATCCTCTACCGCGGCCCGTTCTGGCACAAGGCGGTGCTGTTCGGGATGGCGGCACCCTTGACCATCCTGATGAACTCGGTCCGCATCGCCATCATCGGGGCGATGGTGAACCGCTACGGCATCGAACAGGCCGAGGGCTTCCTGCATTTCTTCGAGGGCTGGGTGATCTTCGGGGCCTGCGTGGCGATCCTGTTTGCCTCCGCCATCGGGCTGCAGCGGCTGACGCGCGACCCCAAGCCCTTGTCGGAGACCATCGACCTCGACACCGTCGGGCTCGCGGCCGAGGCCCGCCGCATCACCGGCATTCTGCCGGCGCGCGGGCTCATGGCCGCGGGGATGCTGACCGCGGCGCTGGCCACGGCCTTCCTCACCGCCCCCCCGGCCCAGCGGGTGGAGGTGGCGCGCGACGGCTTCTCGCTGTTCCCGCGCAGCCTCGGTGACTGGTCGGGCGCGCCCACGGCGCTCGATCCGGAGATCGAGCGCGTGCTCGCCGCCTCCGACTACATCGACATCACCTATGCCGCCCCGGGCCAGGGCCAGCCGGTGAACTTCTTCTCCGCCTTCTACGAGCGCCAGACCGAGGGCAGCGGCATCCATTCGCCCGAGGTCTGCCTGCCGGTCGGCGGCTGGGAGATCTTCTCGATCGACCCGTACGAAGTGTCGATGCCCGGCACCGTCTACGGCAGCTTCAGCGTGAACCGGGCGGTGATCCAGAAGGGGTTGTCGAAGCAGCTCGTCTACTACTGGTTCGAACAGCGCGGGCAGCGCATGACCAACGACTTCAAGGCCAAGGCCTCGGTGCTGCTCGACAGCCTGACCCGCGGCCGCACCGACGGCGCGCTGGTCCGCTTCGTCACCCCGATCGGCGAGGGCGAGACCGAGGCCGACGCCGCCGCCCGCCTCGAACGCCTGATGGCCGCCCTCCTGCCCCGCCTGCCGCGGTTCATTCCGGAGTAGGGGCGGATCGGATCCGGATAACCTTGCATTCCCTCCACTCCTTGGAGTATTTGCAATGTTGTGTACCCGCGCACCGCCCTTGGATCGGTTCTCGCCGCGCTCGCGGAACAGCCGGCCGTTGTTCTTCTGGGGCCGCGGCAGGTCGGCAAGACGACGCTTGCCCAGGACATCGCCGGAACGCTGCCCGCGGTCTATCTCGATCTCGAACGCGAGGCCGACCGTCGCATTCTCGAGGAAGCCGAATTGTACCTCGACGAGCAGATGGGCCGGCTGGTGATCCTCGACGAGATCCAGCGGGCGCCGGGTCTCTTCGCCACCCTGCGCGGCCAGATCGACGCCCGCCGTCGCAGGGGCCTGCGGACGGGGCAGTTCCTGCTGCTTGGCTCGGCCTCGAACCTGCTCCTGCAGCAGTCGGCGGAGTCGCTGGCCGGACGGGTGCGCTACATCGAGCTTGGCCCCCTGCTGCTGGAGGAAGTGGGCGCGGGACACCTCAACGCGCTCTGGCTGCGGGGCGGCTTCCCGGACAGCTTTCAGGCGGCCTCCGACGCCGCCAGCCTGCGCTGGCGCGAGGACTTCCTGCGCACCTACCTGGAGCGCGACATCCCCGCGCTCGGCCCCCGTATTCCGGCGGCCACGCTGCGCCGCTTCTGGACCATGCTGGCGCATGTCCAGGGCGGCCTCTCGAATGCGTCCGCGCTGGCCGAAGGCCTTGGCGTCTCGGGCCAGACCGCCGGCCGCTATCTCGACCTGCTCGTCGACCTGATGCTCGTCCGACGGCTGCCGCCGTGGCATGCGAACGCCGGCAAGCGGCTGGTCAGGTCGCCAAAGGTCTATGTCCGCGACAGCGGGCTGGCCCATGCGCTCCTCGGCCTCGGCACGATGGAGGCGCTGCTGGGCCACCCGGTCGCGGGCGGCAGCTGGGAGGGGTTCTGCATCGAACAGCTGATCGCCGCCGCACCCCCGGGAACCGAGGCCTTCTTCTACCGGTCATCGGGCGGCGCCGAAGCCGACCTCATCCTGCGGTTGCCGGGGGGCGACGCCTGGGCCGTGGAAGTCAAGCGGACGGCTGCGCCCCGCGTGTCGCGGGGGTTCCACCAGGCCGCCGAAGACACCGCCGCGGTGCGGCGCCTGCTGGTCTATGCCGGGGCGCAGGAGGTGCCGGGACCCGCCGGCCTGCGCGCCCTGCCCCTGCCGGCGGCCCTGCGCCTGCTGCGCCGGGGCTGAGCCTCGCGGACCCGGCCGACCGCGGCGATGTTTCGCATGCGAAACGCCTGCCGCTCAGAACGGGCTTTCCACCTCCACCCCCGTGGGCCGGAAGTCCGCGACGTTCCCGGTCACCACCGTCGCCCCGCGCACCAGCGCCGTGGCGGCGATCATCAGGTCCGCGCCGCCATGGCCGAGCCGCTGCGCGAGCCGGCCCCAGAGCCGCGCCTCCGCCGCCCCGAACGGCAAGAGCCGATCGGCGAAGACCCGCACCGTGCGGTCGGCCCAGACCCGCAGGTCGGCGGCGAAGGCGGGGTTGCGCCCCTCCTCGCGGGCGATGCCCCGCTCGATCTCGCCGAGCGTGACGACGCTCAGGAACAGCGCCGCCTCCGGCTTTCCAGCCAGCCAGGCAGCCACCTGCGGCGCCCGGTCCGGGCGCCGGACGGCGGAGAGCACATCGGTGTCGAGAAGATACATCAGAAGGACACGTCGCGCGGCTGCGCCTGCAGCCGCTCCGCCCCGTCCCCGGGAAAGCGCAGCAGATGCTCGGCAAAGCTCTCGCGGGTCCCGCCCGCATCCTCGATCAGCCGGCGGTACTCCTCCGCGGCAAGCACCACCACGGCCGGGCGGCCGCGGCGGCTGACCTCCTGCGGACGGCCGGACAGCGCCGCCTCCACCACCGCCGAGAAGCGGTTCTTGGCATCCTGCAGGGTCCACATGGATTGATCCTATCTAGCTGTCTGTCTAGATAGATAGGGATACCCGGCCTGCTCCGCAATGCAAAAGACCGCCCGGAGGGGCGGCCTTGCCGGTCGTCTGTCTGGGGTCCGGTCAGCCCCGGCGGCGGCGCAGGAGCGCGAGGCCGGCGGCGGCGGAGAGGAGCAGGAGCCCCCCGGCGGGCAGCGGCACGGGCGAGGGCGGGTTGGTCTTGGGCGGGGTCGTCCCGCCGAACGGATCGGGCGGATCCAGCGGGTCGAAGCTGTCCGGATCGAAGGGATCGTCGGGATCGTCCGGCAGGCCGGCGAACTGGCGCCCCGCAGGGCCGCCGCGGCCGAGCGGGTCGGGGATGCCGAAGCTCGACAGGCCGAGCGGATCAAACAGCCCGCGGCCCACCGCGGCCAGCGCGCCCGGCAGCATGCCGCAGGGCCGGATCGACCAGCCGCCGTCCTTGTCGGTGGCGTAGTTGCAGACCGCCATCGAGGCCGCGCCGAGGCAGCCCTTCACCCCGTTCTCGGCCTCCGGCACGTTCGAATCCGCCGCCAGGCTGACCCGGGCCTCGCCCATGCCGGTAAGATCGAGGCCGGAGTCGACGATGCCCGGCACATAGACCCGCAGCGGCCGGCCCGAGGGGTCGAAGGCGACGAAGACCTTCTGCGTCTGCGACACCACCCCGGTGGTGGCCTTGAGGCTGCCAAGATGCACCGGCAGGTCGGTCGGCGTCATCGCGCAGGCCTTCATCTCCTCGGCGGTGGCCCGCGTCTCGGCCGACGGCTTGGCGGTGAAGTCGAGCGTGACGAACGGCAGCGGGATGCCGCCGTCCTCCTCGCCGGAGGCCAGCACGGCGCGGCATTCGGTCAGCGCGGCGAGGCCGGGCTCGGGCAGCGTG
Organism: Rhodobacterales bacterium; assembly: GCA_031406135.1. Taxonomy (GTDB): domain Bacteria; phylum Pseudomonadota; class Alphaproteobacteria; order Rhodobacterales; family Rhodobacteraceae; genus JANOGU01. The sequence continues at coordinate 14,246 of JANOGU010000039.1, read as the reverse complement.
TCGGTCACGGTGCGCCCCGTGGTCTCCGACACCGCGGCCAGGGTCACGGCCTGGCCGGCGGCGAAGGCGGCCTCCAGGTCGCGGGCGACATCGCCCTCCAGGTACAGGCTGTCGGTCGAGGCTTCCATCGCGCCGGAAACATCGACGCGGGTCCCGCCCATGGCCAGCCAGATCGGCGCGCCGGCTTCGGGCGAATACTTCAGCTGCAGGCGGAACGCGGCCGGCGCCTCGGGCGCCGTGGCGATGGCCTGGATCGTCGCGGCCGGGCTGCGCAGGATCAGGTCGAAGGGCACCGAGGTGCCGTCGGTGTTGACGTAGGACGACTGCGAAATCTCGATCTTGCGGCTGACCAGGCAGGAGGTGCTTGCCTCCCCGGTGACCAGCGAGGCGCCGGAGGGCAGGAAGCGCTGCGCCACCGCCGGCCCGCGCGGGGCGTCGGCGGCACCGGGAAGCTCGACCGTCAGCGCCCCCGCGGCACCCGCCCAGAGGGCGGCGGCGAGGGCGAGACCGGAAATCGACAGGAAAGGATGCTTGGGCATGTGTGACACTGGTTACGGCGAAGGAAAGCCTTGGGATCGGAAAGCAGGATACGCGGGGCCGATGCGGAAGCAGACAGATTTCTGCCCTCTTTTTGCCAAGTTTCTCAAGACTTGCAAAGCCATCACGGACGCCCTGCCAAAAACACAACCCTGGATTGTTTCCGCGTTTCCGCCCGGGCAACGCCGGACCGGGACCGCGGGCCATTCCCGTCCCGCCGGAAACGCGTCGGGCCGCGCTGTCGGCGCGGCCCGTGGCTCGATTCGATGTGGCCCGCCGGTCACGACCAAGCACCTGCCGCAGCGCGGATTGCGGCAATCCCGTGGCAGGCGGTGCGGCCCCGGGCGGGGCCGCGACCCGAAGCTCAGGCGGCGCGGCGGCGCGAGGCGAGGCCGAGCCCGCCAAGGGCCAACAGCAGCGCCCAGCCGGCGGCGGGCAGCGGGACGATGGACACGGGCGGAAGGCCGAACTTGATGCTGCTCGACGGCCCGCTCGTCCCCTGCGCACGGATGCCGAAGTCCGAGAAGTCGGACAGTGATCCCGTCACGAAGATATCGAACACGGCGCTCGACACTTCGTTCGGGCCACCGCCGTTCTGCCCGATGCGGATGATGTAGTCGTACGGCCCGGGATCGCTGCCTGCACCGTTGAAGTTGCAGCCCGTGCCGCAGGTATTTTGCAAGTTCGTGTTGTTCCCGAACAGGGTCAGCGCCGGGGTGTTGGCGGTCCCCGGAGTGTAGCTCACCAGCGCCAGGTTGGCTTGGGCGATCACCGTCCCGGCATAGTCGAAGCCGAGGCCGAGGAAGTCGGCAACGCCGAAGGTCGTCGTCAGGGTGAAACGGAACCCTCCGGCGACGGCGGCGTCATCGATCACCAGCTGGACCTTGGGATCCGCTTCCGCCGACTCGAAGGTGACGGTGGCCGCCTGCGCTGCGACGGGCATGGCGAGCGCAACGGCGGCGGCGAGGAAAATGTGGCGCATGGGCTACGACCCTTTCACTGGTGCCTGAAACCGGAAAATTCCTGCGCAGGCGGAAAACCGGAAGACGGCGGTTTGAGACAAAGTTCCGCCTTGTTTCTGCCTTCTTTTCCACGCAGTTGCAAAGCCATCACGGGGGTGTCGCGCATTTACAACCGACGGTTGCAGAGGGACGGGGTTTCCCCCGCGGCGATGCAACCGGGGGGGAAGTGCCGGGGCCCGGGCGGAAACCGCCGCGGGGGATTGGCCCGGCTGCGGAAACCGTCGCGCGCCGTCAGCGCCTTGGTGATTCGCGGCGCCCTTGCCCCGCTCCCGGCCGCGGGCCAAGCTTCCGCCCATGCCCGCCGCCCCTGCCCCGTCTTCCGCTGGCGCCGTCCGGCCCCTGCTGCTGCTGGCGCTCGTGCTCGCGCTGCCGGAGGCGGTCCTGCTGGGCGCCGACCACGGGCTCTGGGGCAGCCGCATCTGGCGGCCGCTCGCCTGGCAGTACGGCGGCTTCTGGGCCGGGCTCTGGCGCGGCTGGCAGCCGAACTACGCCGCGCAACCCTGGGTGATGATCCTCAGCTACAGCCTGCTGCACGCCGGCCCCGGGCACCTGATCGGCAACCTCGCCGGGCTCTGGGCGGTCGGAGGGGCGCTGCGGCAGGGCGCGGGCCGGATCCTGGCGGTCTGGGCCGCGGGGGTGGTCGGTGGCGGGCTGGCCTTCGGCGCGCTGGCCACCTCGCCGGCACCGATGATCGGCGCCTCGGGCGCGGTCTTCGGCCTGGTCGGCGCCTGGTGGTGGGCCGACACGGCCCGCCCCGGCCCCCTGCCCCGGCGCGCGCTCAGGGCCGCGGGCCTGGGCCTCCTGCTGGTCGCGGCGAATCTGGTGATGTTTGCGGCCTCGGCCGCGGGCGTCGCCTGGGAGACGCATCTGGGCGGGTTTGCCGCCGGCGCGGCGCTGGCCGCCCTGCTGCCCGTCCGGGCCGCCGGTTCAGCCGCCGGATCAGCCGCCGGTTCAGCCTCTGCGGCGGCGCCCGAGAAGGACGAGGCCGGCGAGGCCGAGCGCCAGCAGCGGCAGTGACGCCGGCACCGGCACGGCATAGCTCGCGCCGCTGACCGTCACCATGCGGCTGTTACCACCGTTGCGGGTCATGCCGACGGTGCCGGTCATCGTCCAACCGTCGGCCAGCGTCGTGCCCCAGAAGGTGAAGCGCTGTGCCGAGACGGTCGAGGCCGGAGCCGTCCAGTTCACCGAGATCCCGTCCAGCGTGCCGATGGTGAAACGCGCCGCATTGCCATCCCCCACCAGCATGATCGTGACCGCATTGCCCTGCTGCCAGGCCGCCGCCCAGGTCCGCGTGGTGCTGCCCACCGTCATCGTCACCAGCCCGGCGTTCCAGGTCATCGTGAAGGCGCTCATGGTCGGCAACGTGGGCCAGATCAGGTCGGCACTGACGAAGCTGCCGCCGGTGCCGGTCTGTGTGCCGACCCCCAGCTCCCAGCTGTTGGGCCCGTTCCCGGAGTTGCCGCCGCGCAGCGCCACCCCGTAGGTGCCGGAGGGCGGCGTCACCAGCGGCGTCACGCGGCTGGGGTCGGAGACGAGCTGCACCGTGGCCGCCTGCGCCGGGGCGGCGAGGGCGAGGGCGGCGAGAAGGGCGAGGGCGCGGAACATCGGTCGGACACCTGCACAGGGGGTCATCGCCCGCGTCCTGCGCGCCGATCGTGACAATTCGAAGGAAAGGCCGCGGCGATGGCGGGGCCGACGCCCCGCTCACACCCCCCTTACGCCCCGGGCGGCGGCGGCGGCGGGCGGCCCATGCGGGCGAAGATGCGGTCATAGGCGGCCAGCAGCTGCGGCACCGAATGCGCCCACGAAAGCCGCTCCAGCACCCGCGCCCGGCCCAGGCGCCCCATCGCCTCGCGCCGGGCCGGATCGGCGATCAGCTCGGCGAGTTTCGCTGCGAAATCCTGCGGGTCGTTGGGCAGGGCATAAAGCGCCGCTTCCCCCGCCGAGGCCCGGCCCTCGATCAGGTCGAACAGCACCACGGGCTTCTCCAGGGTCATGTATTCCATGATCTTGTTCATCGTGGAAATGTCGTTCATCGCGTTCTTCGGGTCCGGCGCCACGCCGATGTCGATGGCGTTCAGCGCGCCCAGCAGGTCCTCGCCGTAGAGCGCGCCGGTGAAGGTGAACAGGTGGTCGAGCCCATGCGCCGCCACATCCGCCTGCACCGTCTCGAGATGCGGCCCGAAGCCCACGATCAGGAAATGCACATCCGCCAGCCGCGCGTCCGCCGTGCCGAGCGCGCGCACCAGATGCGCCGCCGCGGCGACCAGCAGGTCCATCCCCTCCTGCTGGCCGATCACGCCGACATAGCCCATCACCGTGCCGGCACCGCGGCGCCAGTCGCGGTCGCCGGGCCCGGGCAGGAAGCTTTCCACCTTGGGCGCCGAGCGCACCACGAAGACATCCCGCGGCGGCATCCGGCCGCGGGTGACGGCGATGCGGCAGAAGCTGTCGTTGGTCGCCATCGACACTGCGGCCAGGGCGAAGGACAGGCGTTCGAAGACGCGCATGACACGGTGCAGCAGGCCGCGCTTGCCGAACTTGGCCTCGTAGAGCTCCGGGCAGACGTCATGGTGGTCGAACAGGTAGCGCACCCCGAAGGGCCGCCACAGGAGCGCGATGAGCCACAGCAGGTCGGGCGGGTTGCAGCCCTGGATCACGTCGAAGCCGCGCGCGCGCCGCACCTTCCGCGAAAGCCGCGCCATGTGCCAGAGCGCCAGCCCCCATTCGCGCGCGTAGGCCAGCGCGCCGGCATGCGCCTCCGGCGGCGCGGGATAGCGCCAGATGTGGACGCCCTCGATCACCTCGAAGGGCGCGTCCCAGCCGCGCCCCGTGGGGCAGATCACGCTGACCTCGTAGCCTCCTTGCGTCAGCGTCGTGGCCTCCAGCCAGACGCGGCGGTCCAAGGGCAGCGGCAGGTTCTCGACCAGGATCAGCACGCGGCGCGGCCGGCGGTCGTCGGGCAGGGTGCGGCGCATGGGGTCCGGTCGGTCTCCGGCGGGAGGGGGGGCCTTCGGTTCCCGCCACCAAGCCCGCCCGCGCCCGAAAGGCAAGCCCCGCGCCGACACAGCGACGGCCACAGAGGGCGGCGGAAGGCGGATTGCTGCCGGATGTGGCGGGCAAGATGTTTCGCGCGCGAAACACCGCATGCCGGTTGTTTCGCCGCGCGGGCCAATCAGCGCCCGGTTGCCAGAAACGCCGCCAGCCGCGCGCGGAACTCCGGTGTCACCGCCGGGCCAGGAAGGGCTCGCGCACGCATCTCAAGTATGCAAAAGTATGACAGGAACGGGAGGAGCACGCCATTGCCCTCGGTCGAACGCCTGACCATCACCATGCCCTCGGAGATGGCCGAAACCCTGCGCCGGACGGTGGCGGGCGGCGAATATGCCTCGGCCAGCGAGGTGGTTCGCGAGGCGCTGCGCGACTGGACCCGCGCCCGGGACGCGGAGCGCAGGGACCTTGACGCCCTGCGCGCGGCGATCAAGGCCGGGCTGGAGAGCGGACAGGGCCTGCCGGCCGAGGCGGTGTTCGCAGAGTTGCGGGCGCGCTACGCCGCCAAGACCTGAGCGTGGCACGGCTCGTCATCCTGCCTGCGGCGCGGGCGGACCTCATCGGGATCGGCGACTTCATCGCACGCGACAACCCGGACCGCGCGGCGTCCTTCTTGGCCGAGATCGAGGCCAGGATGCGCGCGGCGGCGGCGCGGCCCCGCAGCTATCCGGCACGGGATGAGCTGCACGAGGGCCTGCGGGCGGCGCGCCACGGGCGTTTTCTGAATCTTTTTCGTGGAGGCGGGCGACGAGGTGCAGATCGTGCGCGTGCCGCATGGAGCACGGGACCTGCCGCGCCTGCTTGGGCCGTGAGCAGCCCGCGGAGACCCATCCGTCGGTGAGGCGCTGCTAGCGGTCCCCGGCCAACCAAGCCTCCAGCCGGGCGCGGAACTCGGGTGTCACCGCCGGGCCGGACAGGGTGATGGCGTCGCGGCCGGCGGCCAGGACCAGGCCCGGCCGGATCTCCCGGGTCGCCGGATGTTTCGCGCGCGAAACATCGCCGCCCTTCAGCGCGCCCGCCAGCGCCTCGGCCTCGGCCTCGGACCCAGCCTCCGGGGGCAGGGCGGAGAGCCGGGCGCGCAGGCCTTCCGCCGTCACCGCCCCCCCCTCCAGCGCCGCGGCCAGCCGCAGCCCCAGCCGCTCGGGGATCGCCGAAGGGTGCCGCACCGCGCCGTCGAGCGCGCGCACCAGGGCCACGAAGCTGCCGATCTTCGACCGCCGCGCCCGGCTGCCGGCGGCGAACAGCGTGCCGAGCGCCGCCTTCTCGGTCGGGAACACCCCGAGATCGACGCAAGACCCCACGATCCGCGCGCGTTCGTAATGCGACAGCGCGAGGCGCAGCTCGTTCTCCTCCACCATCGCCACATAGGCCTCGGCCGCACTGGCCGGCTGGCGCACCAGCGCCAGCACGGCGCCGAAGCGCGCCTCGCCGGTCTCGGCATGAAGCCGCATCAGCGCCGTCAGCCGCCGCCAGCCGGAGATCAGGCCGTAGCGGCCGGGCGCGATCTCCGTCACCTCCACCGGCATCCGCTGGCCATGGGCGCGGATCGAGGCCAGGAGTGCTGCCAGTTCCGCCTCGTCCACCCCCAGCCGGTCGCGCGCCAGGTGGCCTGCCTCCACGGCACCGAGCGGCAGCCGCTGCACCATCCGGCCCTCGGCCCGGGCGGCGGCCAGGGTCTCGGACAGCTCGCGCAGCGCCGCAGCAGTGGCGGCATCACCCGCCACCTGCGCGATCGGCGGACCGCTGCCGTCGAGCCCGGGCCGCAGCCAGGCCCGGGTCTCAGGGCCCGCGGGCGCCGGGACCGCGGGGTCGGGCCCCGAACCCGGCAGCGTCAGGCGCTTGCGCTTGGCCATGGGCGGGCCTCCGGGTCGGGGCAGGGCAGGGGGCGCATCAGGCCCCCGCCCCGGTCTGCAGGCGTGCCATCTCGTCGCGCTTCCAGACGCCGTAGAGAAGGCGCTTGAAGGCGGCATAGGTGGCGTCGAAGGTTTCGCGGCCGCGGATGTAGGTCTCGCGGTTGAAGTCGCGGTAATCGGCCTCGTAGAGCCCGGCGGCCTGTTCCCCGGCCTGGCCGATCAGCGCGGTGAAGCCCTGCCGCTCGGGCAACAGCCTCCGGCCCAGGAAGGCCTGCATCAGCGCCGCCATCTCGGCCTGCTGCGCCCCGTCGTAGCGGGTGACCAGCGCCTGCACCGCATCCCATTCAAAGGCCGTCTCCGGCCGGCCGAGGGCGCGGGCCGCGAGGTTCTCGCCCTCCTCGATCGAGGCGAAGGTGGCGTGCAGCATGTCGAAGAAGCGGCCCGTCGAGTCGAACTCCAGGAACGAGGCGCCGGTCGGCACCAGCAGGATGTCGGCCGCCGCGAGCCCGTTGATCGAGAGATAGCCCAGGGCCGGCGGCGTATCGAGGAAGACGAGGTCGTAGGCGTCGAGCAAGCCCTCTTCCGTGAGCGCGTCGCCGAGCGCGTCCCAGAGCTTCCAGCCGCGCGCCGCCATGCGCCAGACCGGGATCTGGAACTCGGCCCAGTAGAGGTTCAGCTGCGCCCCGATGAGGTCGATGTTGGGCCAGTGGGTGCGCCGCACCAGCGTCTCGCCGCGCGCCTTCAGCGCCTCGTCCAGCACCGCGTCGAGCGGCAGCAGGGCCTCGCCCCGCGCCGCCCGCGCCCGGTTCTCGCCCTGCAGGTGGCGGGCGTAGTGGCGGGCGAGAAGCGGAAACACCGTGCCCCACTCGTCCTCGACCCTGGCTCCGAAGATCGAGGTCATCGAGCCCTGGCTGTCGAGATCGATGACCAGCACCCGGTAGCCGTCGAGTGCCGCCGACATCGCCAGATGCGCCGCGGTGGAGGTCTTACCGACGCCGCCCTTGAAGTTCGCCACCGTCACCACCTTGGCCGGCAGGCCCGCGGGCCGGTACGGCGCATAGGCCTTCGACTTCGCGCCTTCAGCCGCGAAATGGGCGCGCAGCCGCAGCACCTCGTCGAGGCTGAACCACTTGGCGCCGCCCTCGGTCTCGCTCATGCCCTGCGGCAGCTCGGGGTTCTGCTTCAGCACCCGGCGGAAATGGCCCTGCGCCACCGGGATCAGGTAGCGGGTGATCTCCCAGGTGGAGAACAGCCTGAGCCGCTTCGCCCCGCTGGCGTCGAGCCCGCGGGCCACCAGATCGGCGCGACCCCGGGCGCAGGCGGCGGCGATCCCGGCGAGGTCGGCGGTGCCCACGGGCGGGGGAAGGTCGGCCAGCGCCGCCTCCGGCCGTATGGTCAGGTAGGGCGGCAGGTCGGCCGGCGATTCGCGCATCTGGCCATCCCATGTGTGGCGTTTTCGTGCATATACTGCAAAACACGCTACATCAAGACATATGCGCTACACGGTGGCCTGCGCTTGATGTTTTCTCAGCAAATCCAGCGGTTTGCCAGGGTACTGCCAGTGGGTGGCCGGGTGCAGGCCTGCTGCCGTGGCTGAGTTATATCTGGTTATTAGTCTAGTTACAGCCTGGCGACCTTTGCGCAGGTCGTTGTTCAGACTGGAATTTCCGGGGTCGCGGCGGCCCTTCGCGACTCCGGAACCCCGAAGCCCCGATTCCGGGCCCCCGAAGGGCTGACTCCGATCCCCCGATGAAGATCACGCCGTGCTCGACTGAAATGCGAAAGCTGCGTAGGCTCCGGGCGTCACCGAAACCACGAAGTGCCGCGGCAGACGGCATGGGGGCGGGGCACGCGAGGACAGGCATGGTGGCAGACCCGCAGGCGAGAACGCGCAGGCGCAGCGGCACGCGGGTGGCCGCCGCGGTGGCCCCTGTGGCCGCCCGTCTCCCCGCCCGGCATGACGGCGATTTCTTCGTCTGCGACATCCTCGATGCGCTGCCCAAGGACGACATGGGCTCGATGGAGCATCCGCTGTTCTCGCTGGCCACGCGGCCCGACCTGCGGGTGCTCGACTATGCCCACAACGGGGTGCGGGTGACGGTGACGCCCTCGGTCAGGGGGCTGGCCACGCTCTTCGACAAGGACATCCTGATCTACTGCATCAGCCAGCTGATGGCCGGGCTCAACGCCGGGCGCGAGGTCGGCCGGACCTGCCGGCTGGTCGCCCACGACCTGATGCTGGCCACCGGGCGCGAGACCTCCGGCGACGGCTACGCCCGCCTGCGCGAGGCCTTCGAGCGGCTCGCGGGCACCCGGATCACCACCAACCTCGTCACCGGCGGGGTCGAGGTGACCACCGGCTTCGGCCTGATCGAGGGCTGGCAGATCCTGCGCGCCACGCCGCAGGGAAGACCGGGGGCCGGGCGGATGATGCAGGTCTCGGTCACGCTGTCGGACTGGCTCTGGCGCGCGGTGCTGTCGAAGGCGGTGCTGACGCTCAGCCGCGACTACTTCCGGCTGCGCAAGCCGCTGGAGCGGCGGATCTACGAACTGGCCCGCAAGCACTGCGGCCGCCAGCCCGACTGGCGCGTCTCGATCCCGACCCTGTGGAAGAAATCGGGCTCGGCCAGCCCGTCCCGCGTCTTCCGCCGGATGATCCGCGACATGGTGGCGGCCGACGCGCTGCCCGAGTACCGGCTGGAAGAGGAACCCGGCGACATCCTGCGGGTGATCCGGCGCGAGACGGTGGTGGAAGCCGCCGCCAGCGGCCCGCCGCTCAAGGCGCGCACGGTCGAGGCGGCGCGCGCCGCCATGCCGGGCTGGGACATCTACGCGCTTCTCGCCGACTGGCAGGAGGTCTGGGCCCGCTCCGGCCGGCCGCGGCTGATCTCGCCGGACGCCGCCTTCCTGGGCTGGCTGCGCCGACGCCGCGAGGGGTGAGCCGTCAGCGCCGCCGCCGCAAGAGCGCCAGCCCGCCGAGGCCGGCCAGCAGCAGCAGCCCGCCCGCCGGCAGCGGCACCGGCGCGGGTGGTGGTGGCGGCGACGGCGGGGGTGGCGGCGGCGTCGTGCCGGCAAAGACCTGGAGGTCGGCCTGCACCAGGTCGAACGTGTTTTCGCCGAAGGTCCCTTCCGAGAAGCCGAAGCGCAGGATGCCGTCGGGCGGGATCGTGGTGAGGGAGATCGGCGCCCCGGTCAGCGGCACGAAGAGGTCGTCCAGCGCCGACAGGTCCACCGGCCCGAAGACGCGCACCGTCCAGTATTCGGTCGGCACGCAGATGTTGAACAGGCAGGCCTCCGGCGAGGTCGAATTGGCGAAGGTCAGCGTCAGTTCCAGCCGGTCGATCTGGGTGTGCGAGATCGTGGCGAGGTTGAAGCTGTCGACGAAGCGCCCGCTGCTCTGGTCGGAGACCTGCACGAAACCCGAGAACAGCGAATCCGTCCCGCCCGGATCGACCTGGCCCGGCGCCGCGCCGTAGAAATGGCTGAACGAGCCCAGCAGCGTCTCCGCCCCGGCCACGGGGGCCGACAGGATCAGCGCGAGGGCAGCGGCGGACAGGCGGGACGGCATGGGCGGCGGCTCCGGGACGCAGGCGGCAGGCAACGACGGGGTTAGCGACGGGGTTAACGGCGGGGTAACCCTGCTGCCGCGGTAGCCCGCCGCCATGGCGCAAGCATGGCCCCCGGATGGCGGGCCGGCGGCGCGGGGGCCGGCGGTGCCTGCCTGCTCACCGGGTCCTTGTCTGCCGCTGTTGCAGCATCTCGCGCCGCGGGATGGCGTTGATGCGGACGACTTCGACCGGCTCCCCGTCGCCGCCCCCGGCCCGGGCCGTCGGGGGGAGTTTCGCTTGCTTCGCCTGGCGGTTCATGAAATTTTGATTTCTAAGCGGGTTACGAGACAGGGCCAAACACCACCGGACAATGGTTGTGGACTGTCTCACAAACCCTCGTTTGCGCGACATGAATCTAGAAGGGGGAGGGCGGTCATGCTGGTGGGCTATGCGCGGGTGTCCAAGGCCGATGGCTCGCAGGCGACCGACCTGCAGCGCGACGCGCTCGCGGCCGCCGGGGTGGCGCCTGACGCGATCTGGGAAGACCGCGCCTCCGGCGCCGCCGAGGACCGCCCAGGGCTGGCCGCCTGCCTCAAGGCGCTGCGGCCGGGCGACGTGCTCATGGTCTGGAAGCTCGACCGGCTCGGCCGGTCGCTGCTGCATCTTGTCGGCCTGGTGCGTGACCTCTCCGCCCGGGAGGTGGGGCTCAAGGTCCTGACCGGGGAGGGGGCGGCGCTCGACACCACCACGCCCGCGGGCCGCATGGTGCTGGCGGTCTTCGCGGCAATTGCCGAGTTCGAGCGCGACCTGATCGTCGAACGCACGCGAGCCGGCCTCGCCGCCGCCCGCGCCCGTGGCCGCCGGGGCGGCCGCGCCTTCGCGCTCACACCCGCGCAGCTGCGCCTCGCCCAGGCCGCCATGGCCGACCGCGCCACCGGCGTCGCCGCGCTCTGCGCCGAGCTTGGCATCACCCGGGCCACGCTCTACCGCTACGTCGGCCCCGACGGCGCCCTGCGCCCGCAGGGCGCAAGGCTGCTGGCCGAGGCGGGAGGTCTCAGAACAGCGGGTCGTTCGCGGTAAGGGTCGCGAAGCGGTCGGTCATCGCCGCATCGAACCCCGGCAGGTGGCTGCCGTCGTCGAGGTCGATCTCGAAGCCGGCGAGGTCGCCCTCGAAGGCGCGCATCTTGCTGCTGCCGAAGGTCAGGTCCTGGCTGCCGGAATCGGCGAAGCTGCCGGCGAAGGCGGTCTCGGCCTCCTTGATGCCATCCACCCAGAGCGCGAGCGAGCCGCCGTCGAGCCGCACCTCGACCTCGTGCTCGGCGCCCCGGTTCACCTGCGTGCCGGTCGAGACCAGCGTCGCGGTGGTGCCATCCGAGGACCAGGCGCGCAGCTGCAGCTCGCCCTTGCTGTTGACCGACAGCACGAAGCTGCCCTGCAGGCGCGCGATCTCGCCGGTCGTGCCGGCGCGGTCGGCCTCGAGCACCATCCGCATGGTCACGTCGTCGGTGGCGAAGAGCGGCTGCAGCTGGCTGCGCGCGACACTGGCGGCCGTGCCCGCGCCGCCCAGCTGCAGGCCCTCGGTGGTCATCTTCGAGAGTGCGCCGAGGCCGATGTCCGCGCCGTTGGGCGAGACCATGAACTGGCCGCCGTCGTCCAGCCGGATCAGCTCGTCGCCGGTGACTGTCACCCTGCGCGTCTCGGTGTTCGACAGCCCGGTCGGCGTGGTCACCTTCAGCGTCACGTCGTAGGGGCCGCCCTGGTCGTAGGCATGGGTGACGACCTTGCCCTGGGCGGTGGTGCCGTCGCCGAAGCTCCAGAGATACTGCGTGCCCGCCGGCTGGTCGCCGACGCTGGCCGAGGCGTCGAACACCCGCGCCTGCACGTCGGCGGCGACCGCGGCGACGGTGATGTTGGCATCGAGACTGCCGGTCGGGGGCGGGGGCGGAGGGTCTTCGCCGCCGCCCGTCGAGCCGCCGCTGCCGTCGCCGCCCCAGGGCGGCGCGGTCAGGCCCAGCGTGACCGGCGCCCCGGCGTCGAGCTGGTCGAGGAGGCTGCCGACGCGGGCCAGGAAGATATGCGAGCCCTCGCTCGTGGGCAGCAGCGAGGCTGTCTCGAAGACGTTGCCGTAGAACCCCGCGCCGAGCGCGTTCTGGTCCTGCACGATGGCGTTGTTGGTGACCGTCCAGCCCGCCTGGCTGGTGGAGCTGGTGATCCCGGAGGTGGCGTTCTGGGTGATGGTGACGCCGGTCGAGGGCCCGTTCAGGTGGATGCGCGGAATCTCCACCGGAGCGTCCGTCCCGTCCGCCAGCCGGCCGTCGTCGTGCAGCACCGAGTTCGAGCGGATCGTCAGGCCTGCGGTTTCGCCGACATAGATGCCCCAGCAATGGGCGTTGACGATGACGTTCCCCTCGATCAGCACGTTCTGGTAGTACATCTCGGGGCCGGCCAGACCGCGATCGACGAGGTCGTTGCGCATGAAGATCGATTGCGTCCAGTCGCCGTCCCCGATGTCGAGCAGGTTGTTGCGGATCACGATGTCGGTCGAGGGCCGCGTGGTGCCATTGGTCCAGAACTGGATCATGTCCGGATGGTCGCCGGAGCCTGGCGCGGTACGGAAGTCATGGATATGGTTGTCCTCGATAAGGACGCCCTGTACCGCGCAGAGGTTCAGGCCTTCTGATCGCATGTCTTGCATTTCGTTGCCGCGAATGACCACGTTGTCACAGTTGTCGACCACCATGCCGCGCATGAAGGTGGTGAACTCACTGCCCTCGACCACGATGTCTTTTACGCCGACGAGGTGCAGTCCGTAGCCTGAGGCGTAGCCGTCGGCAAAGGTTCCGGTGCCACTCGCGGTGTCGCCGTCGAACCGGCAGTCCGTGAAGGCGATGCCGCTGCCGCCCTCCACGACGAATGCGGCGAAGCTCGCTGCCTGGCCGCTTTGGTAGCTGTAGTCGAAAGTGATATCGCGGAACACGAGGTTCGTGGCGTCGCGCAGGTCGAGTCCGGAGAACACCGGCGGCGCCGCCGGGTCGGCGGCAGCGATGGTGACGTTCGACGGGAAGGTCAGGTCGATCCCGGTCTTCATGGTCAGCGACAGCTGGCCGTAGCTGCCCGGCGCCAGCAGGATCGTCTCGCCCCCGCTGGCCTGGCCCAAAGCCGTGATCAGCTCCTGCAGGGTCGAGACGGTAATCGTCGTGCTCATGACGGTGTCCTTGCGCTGTTGCCCCGGATCGCGGGCCCTGGCCGCCGCAGAGCCTGCGGGACCGGGGCCGAACCGGAAACGACGCTGATGCCGGGACGTGACCTGCCCGAGGCAGAAATCCGGCAATTCCGGGAAAACCCGCTCAAACAGGGCTAAAATCCGGAAACCCTGTGCCGACTGTCACCCCGGCGGCGACAATCCCGGTTCCGCCGCCGAAACATTCGTTGCCGTCTGCGCACCTCCGCCCAGCCGCAGGTTGAGCTCGGCAAAGGCCCGGGCGCGGGCGAATCGGGCGGCGGCGAGCGTGCGGTCGGCACGGGCCACGGCCTCCTCGGCGTCCAGCAGGTCGCCCAGCGTCGCCTCGCCCGCGGCGGCGAGCTGGCGCGACAGCGCCGCCGCCTCGGCATAGAGCCCGCGCGCCCGCCCGGCGGCGGATTCCGCCGCCGCGGTGGCGCGGTAGCCGGCCAGCGCCGCTTCGACCTCGGCCAGCGCGGCGAGCACCGCGACGCGCCATTCGGCATGGGCGGCGGCGACCTCGGCGCTGCGGTTCGCCACCCCGGCGCGGGCCGGTCCGGCCGGAATGGCGGGCAGGCGCAGCGCCGGGCCGAGCTGCGCCTCGACCGTCCCGTCCCAGGGGCCGCCGCCGTCGTCGCGGCGCGCCTCGATCGTGCCCGACAGCGACAGCCGCGGATAGAGCGCGGCGCGCGCCTCGCCCAGCCCGGCGCGGGCGAGGTCGTAGGCGGCCTCGGCCAGCGCGATGTCGGGCCGGTTGCGCAACAGGTCCGCCGGCACGCCCGGATCGGGCGCGAGCCGGGCTCGCGGCACCGCGCGGCGCGCGACGAGCCCGGCCTCCAGCGCCGGCGGCAGCCTGCCCGGCGCGGCGCCGGCCAGGACCGCGAGCCGCGCCCGGCCGCCGGCAACCTCGGCCTCAAGCCCGGGGATTTCGGCGGCGACCTCGGCCGCGCGCGCCCGGGCGCGCAGGGTCTCGACCCGCACCGCCTGGCCGGCCGCGGCCAGCCGTTCGGCC
>JANOGU010000038.1:0-4935 GCA_031406135.1 Rhodobacterales bacterium | reverse complement strand
GATGACCGCATACTGGAAGGCGAACCAGCGCCGCCTCGCCCCTTGGGTGTTTCTCGCCCCGGGCCTGGCGATGTTCCTGGTCTATGTCATCGTCCCGATCTTTCAATCGATGTGGATCAGCTTCTACGACTGGGACGGCCTCGGGCAGGCCGAGTGGATCGGTGGCGCCAACTACGTCGAGCTGTTCGACGACGACGCCTTCTACACCTCGCTGAAGAACAACGTCATCTGGCTCGTGCTCTACATGCTGGCGGTGCCCGCCGGGCTGATGATCGCGATCTTCCTGAACCAGACGATCACCGGGATGCGGCTCTACAAGTCGCTGTTCTTCTTTCCCTTCGTCATTTCACAGGTCGTTGTCGGCCTGATGTTCTCGTGGTTCTACGCGCCGAACTTCGGGCTTCTCTACACGGTCATCGAATGGGTCCGGTCCAGCCCGGCGGCGAGCCTTGTGGCGTCGCTGGTGATATTCGCCGTGATGCTGGTGCTGATTGCAGCACTGGTCGTGGCCTATGTGTTCCTGATCGATTTCCTGCGCCGGTCCGGCGCCCGGCAATGGCTGGCGGTCGCGGTCATCGCGGTCGTGGTCGTGCTGCTGGACATGCTGGTCGACGGGCCGCTGCGGTCACTCGGCGACCTGGCTGTCGCAATGATCGAACGTCCGGCCCTGCTGCTGACCTGGCCGCTGGAATTGTGGACCTCCACCCTGTCCAACGTGCGCGGCGACGGCAGCGGCATCGCGGTGCTGGCCGACGAACGCTTCGTCACCTACGGCATCATCGCCGCCGGCCTCTGGCCGCAGATCGCCTATGTGATGATCCTCTACCTCACCGGCCTCAACAACGTGGCCGCCGACCAGATCGAGGCGGCGCGGCTCGATGGCGCGCGCGGCTGGCGGATGCTGTGGTACGTGGTCATCCCGCAATTGCGGCCGGCGACCTTCATCGCCGTCGTGGTCACCGTGATCGGCGCGCTGCGGTCCTTCGACCTGGTCTCGATCATGACCGACGGCGGGCCTTACGGAACCTCGCGCGTGCTGTCGTTCTACATGTATGAACAGGCGCTCAGCGAATACGGCTACCGCATGGGCTATGGCGCGGCCATCGCGGTGGCCCTGTTCGCGATCATGATGATCTTCATCTCGGGCTTCATCTGGAAGATGTGGCGCGACGAGAGCCAACGCTAGAGGAGGTGGCGATGTTCCCCCGGCCCATCGAACAGACCTCGGCCACGACGCAGACGCTGTACAAGCTCGCCGTCCCGGTGGCGCTGTTCCTCTGGCTCTTCCCACTCCTCGGCGTGGCGCTGACCTCGCTGCGCCCGGCGGCGGACCTGGCGCAGGGCAACTACTTCGGCATGCCCTCGGCGCTGGCCTTCGGCAACTATGTCGAGGTCTTCACCCAGTCGCCCATCGCCCGCTACATGCTGAACACGCTGTTCGTGACGATCCCCACGGTGATCGGCGCGGTGGCGCTGTCCTGCCTGACCGGCTTCGCGCTGGCGGTCTACAAGTTCCGCTCGAACCTGATCGTGTTCTTCATGTTCGTGGCCGGCAATTTCGTGCCGTTCCAGATCCTGATGGTGCCGGTGCGCGACCTGACGCTGGGACTGGGGATGTACGACACCTGGTACGGCCTGGCGCTGTTCCACATCGCCTTCCAGACCGGGTTCTGCACCCTGTTCATGCGCAACTTCATCAAGGCCCTGCCCTTCGAGCTGATCGAGGCGGCGCGGGTCGAGGGCGTCAGCGAGATGCGGATCTTCTGGTACGTGGTGATGCCGCTGATGCGGCCCGCCATCGCGGCGCTGTCGGTGCTGATCTTCACCTTCATCTGGAACGACTTCTTCTGGGCGACGGTGCTGACCTCGGGCGTCGACAGCCAGCCGATCACCGCCGGCCTGTCGTCGCTCAACGGCCGGTGGATCGCGCAGTGGCACCTGGTCTCGGCCGGGTCGATCCTCGCCGCGCTGCCGCCGGTCGCCATGTTCTTCCTGATGCAGCGCCACTTCATCGCCGGCCTGACGCTCGGCGCCGTGAAGTGATGTCCCCGCGGGGGGCGTGAAAGATGCAGACCTGGCGCCTCGATACCGCCCTGCAGTCCCTTGCCTTCGCGCAGGACGACGGCCTGCCCTGCTGCCTCTACTGGGGTCCGCCGCTGCCCGCGGACGAGAACCTGGCCGCGCTGGCCGCTGCCGGGCGGATGGACCTGACCGGCGGCATGCTCGACCTCCTGCCGCCGCTCAGCCTCACCCCGCATGCGGGTGCGGCCTGGCAGGGCGCGCCGGGGATCGTGCTGGCCGAGGCTGACGGAACGCCGATCACGCCCCGGTTTGCACTGACCTCCTGGGCGGAGGGCATGGGCAAGCTGGTGTTCCTCGCCGAAACCGGCGGCATGACGCTGACCCATACCTTCGCCGTCCAGCCGACCGGCGTCATCACCGCGTCAACCGCGCTCACGGCCGACCGCACGCTGCGCTGCCGCTGGCTCGCCGCCCCGGTACTGCCCGCCCCGCAGGACGGCGCGATCCTCGACGTGGCGGGCCGCTGGAGCCGCGAGATGCAACTGCACCGCACCCAATGGTCCCCCGGTCAGCGCGTCCGCGAGGCGCGTAGCGGCCGCTCGGGCCAGGAGCACCCGCCCTTCGCGATCCTGACCGGCGAGGGCTGCACCAACACCCAAGGGCGCGCCTGGGGCCTCAGCTACGCCTGGTCCGGCGGCCACCGCATGGTGGCGGAGGAGTTGCAGGACGGCCGCCGGCAGGTGCAGTTCGGCCACGCGACCGACTCCTGGACCGAACCGCGGACCGGGTTCCGCTCCGCCGACCTGATCCTGACCGTCTCCAGCACCGGCCTGAACGGCATCGCCACCGCCTTCCAGCGCGACCTGCGCGACCGCGTGGTGGCCTGGCCCGACCCCGCCCGCCCGCGTCCGGTCCACTACAACTGCTGGGAGGCGATCTACTTCGCGCATCGCCTCGACACGCTCACCGACATCGCCGACCGCGCGGCGGAGATCGGGGTGGAACGCTTCGTGCTGGACGACGGCTGGTTCGGGCGCCGCGACGACGACACCACCTCGCTTGGCGACTGGCAGATCGACCGGCGCAAGTGGCCGGACGGCCTGACCCCGCTCATTGACCACGTGAAGGCGCGCGGCATGACCTTCGGCCTATGGGTCGAGCCGGAGATGGTGAACCCGGATTCGGACCTTTTCCGCGCGCACCCTGACTGGGTGCTGGGGCCGGCGGATCAGGTGCCGGGGCGGCACCAGATGGTGCTGGACTTGTCGCGGCCGGAGGTTATCGAACACCTGTTCGGCATCTTCGACGCGCTGCTGCGCGACCATGACATCGACTACCTGAAATGGGACCACAACCGCCTGCTGCCGGTGGTGGACGCGCGCCAGACCGAAGGCGTCTACGCGCTCATCGACCGCCTGCGCGCGGGCCATCCGCAGGTGGAGATCGAAAGCTGCGCCTCGGGCGGCGGGCGGATCGATGCCGGCATCCTCGCCCACACCCACCGCGTCTGGCTCTCGGACTGCATCGACGCGCTGGAACGGCTGCGGATGCAGCACGACGCGGCGCTGTTCCTGCCGGCGGCGGTCACCGGCAGCCATGTCGGGGCGGAACACAGCCAAACCACCGGCCGCGCCCTGCCGATGTCCTTCCGCGCCAGAGTGGCGGCGATGCGGCACTTCGGCTTCGAGATCGACCTGCGCACGCTGACCCCGGAGGACACTGTCACGCTGAAAGCCGTCACCGCCTGGTGGAAGGCCAACCGCGGCTGGATGTTGGCGGGCGACATCTTGCGCCTCGACAGCGCCGACCCCGCCGTGATCGCGGAACAGCAGATCGCCGCCGATGGCAGCCGCTTCGTGCTCTTCGCCGGGGTCGCCGGCACCACGTCGCAGAGCCTGCCGCGCCCGCTGCGCCTGACCGCGCTCGACCCCGCCGCGCGCTACCGCCTGCGGCTGCTCAATCCCGAAGACCTGCCGCCGCGGTCGCGGGGACCGAACGCGCTGGCGTCGGGACCGGTCACGCTGACCGGGGCGAGCCTGATGCAGGCCGGTATTCAGCTTCCCCTCGCCTGGCCGGCCACGATGTGGATGATCGAAGCCGAACGGCTGGAGCCATGATGGACCACATTCCCACATTCCCCGACCTCAAGGACGCCTCGGTCTTCCTGACCGGCGGCGGCTCGGGCATCGGCGCTGCGCTGACCGAAGGTTTCCTGCGTCAAGGCGCCCGCGTCACCTTCTGCCAGCGCCGCGACGGCACCGCCTTTGCCGAGGCGATGGCGCAGGCGACCGGCAACCGGCCGCGCGCGCTGGCGCTCGACATCACCGACACCGCGGCCCTGCGCGTGGCGCTGGCGGAGACGGCGGCCGTGCAGGGTCCGGTGACCGTGCTCGCGAACAACGCCGCCAACGACCAGCGCATGCCGACGCTGAAGCTCACGCCGGAGGACTGGGACGCGAGCCAGTCGGTCAACCTCAAGGCCTATTTCTTCGCCTGCCAGGCCGTGCTGCCCGGGATGATCGCGGCCGGCGGCGGGGCGATCGTGAACTTCTCCTCGATCAGCTACATGTGGGCCGACGTGGGCTATCTGCCCTACAGGGCGGCCAACGCCGGGATCGTCGGGATGACCCGCTCGCTTGCACGCGAGTTCGGCCCGCACCGGGTGCGGGTCAACGCGCTCGCCCCCGGCTGGGTGCTGACCGCGAAGCAAAGGGAAATGTGGGCTACGCCGGAGGCTCTTGCCGCCTTCCTCAAACGCCAATGCCTGCCTGACAGCCTCGGCCCCGAGGATATCGTCGGCGGCTGCCTGTTCCTGGCGTCAAGGGCGTCGCGGATGATGACCGGGCAGAGCCTGGTCATCGACGGCGGCGTGGTGGTGACCGGATGAGCGGCGAAGGAAAATTCTTGAAGGAA
>JANOGU010000036.1:0-6709 GCA_031406135.1 Rhodobacterales bacterium | reverse complement strand
GCCGCTTCCGCCGCCGCCGCCGCCGCTTCCGCTGCCGCCGCCGCAGCCGCTTCCGCCGCTGCCGCCTCCGCCGCCGCTGCCTCTGCCGCCGCTGCTTCCGCCGCCGCCGCGTCAGCCGCCGCCGCCTCCGCCGCTGCCGCCGCATCCGCTGCCGCCGCTTCTTCGGCGGCGCGCTGCTGGTCGGCGAGTTGCTGCAGGATTGCGTTCAGGTCGCAGGCCGCATCCGCCGTGGGCTCGCAGAGCACGCTGCCGTCCGCGCCGATCACCCGGCCCGCGTCGTCCAGCGTCTGGGCAAACAGCGGCAGTGGCGGCGTGGACCCCAGCGCCACCGCGAAGGCCGTCGTCGTGGTGAGAAGACGTTTCATGCGATCCCTTTCCTTGCCTGCCCGGAGCCATAGGCCCGGCCGCGCCCCGCGAGATGGGGCTGCCTTTCGCTGCTATGCCATATCAGCCTGTCACCCGGCGACAGAAACCCGCGTGATCGGTCAGCTTCCGCCCGTCCGCCTTCAGCGCGTCGCTTTCGCCGCCGGCCGAGGCCTCGGCCGTGGCGGGGAGCAGCATGGCGGCAATGCGGGGCGGGGTGGCGCGGGTCAAGCGGTTGGACCCCGTCCGCGGTTGGAGGTAAGGTTCCGGCAACGATGGAGTCTCGCCATGAACAAGCCCGACCGCCCGCTTCTCAAGGCCAAGGACGCGCCCGATCTGGGCCGCTTCGACTGGGCCGATCCGTTCCGGCTGGAGGACCAGCTGACCGAGGAAGAGCGGATGCTGCGCGATGCCTCCGCTGCCTTTGCCGCCGGGCGGCTTGCGCCGCTGGTGACGGCGGCCTACCGCGACGAGGTGACGGACCCCAGCATTTTCAAGGAGATGGGGGATGCGGGCCTGTTGGGGGTGACGATCCCGGAGGAATACGGGGGCCTTGGGGCCGGCTATGTGGCCTATGGGCTGATCGCCCGGGAAGTCGAGCGGGTGGATTCCGGCTACCGCTCGATGATGTCGGTGCAGTCGTCGCTGGTCATGTATCCGATCTATGCCTATGGCACTGAACCGCAACGGAAAAAGTATCTGCCGAAGCTGGCCTCCGGGGAGTGGATTGGCTGTTTCGGGCTGACCGAGCCGGACGCGGGGTCGGACCCCGGGGGGATGAAGACCAAGGCTGAACCCATATCTGGTGGTTACCGTCTGAATGGCAGCAAGATGTGGATTTCCAATGCGCCGATTGCCGATGTCTTCGTGGTCTGGGCCAAGTCCGCCGCGCATGGCGGCAAGATCAGGGGCTTCGTGCTGGACAAGGGGACGAAGGGCCTGTCGGCGCCGAAGATCGGGGGCAAGCTGTCGCTGCGCGCATCGGTCACCGGGGAGATCGTGCTGAAGGATGTGGAGGTGGGGGAAGACTGCCTGTTGCCGCATGTCGAGGGGCTTAAGGGGCCGTTCGGCTGCCTGAACCGGGCGCGCTACGGGATTTCCTGGGGGGTCATGGGCGCGGCGGAGGCCTGTTTTCACGCGGCCCGGACCTATGGGCTGGACCGCAAGCAGTTCGGCAAGCCGCTGGCCGCAACCCAGCTCTACCAGAAGAAGCTCGCCGACATGATGACGGATATCTCGTTGGGATTGCAGGCAAGTCTGCGGGTCGGGCGGCTGCTGGACGAGGCCAACGCGGCGCCGGAGATGATTTCGCTGGTGAAGCGGAACAACTGCGGCAAGGCGCTGGACATCGCCCGGATGGCGCGTGACATGCACGGCGGCAACGGCATCCAGGAGGATTTCGCCGTGATGCGCCACATGGTCAACCTCGAGACGGTGAACACCTACGAGGGCACGCACGACGTCCACGCGCTGATTCTGGGGCGGGCGATCACCGGGGTGCAGGCGTTCTTCTGAGGCCGGGGCGCCACCCCGCGCCTGCATCCGGCGCGCCCGGCAAGACCGATGTTGTGCGGGCCGGGCATCTTCCCTAGCTTCTGCGGCACCGAAACGGCGCCGGGTTCGGCAGGCGGGGACGGATGAGCATCGACACCACCTACAACGTCCGCATCGACAGCTCGTCGGCGAACAACCCGGCCTTGAACCTGACCGGGGCATCGTCGTTCGAAATCACCTTCGTGAAGACCGAGCCGTCCGGTGATCTGACGCTGGAACAAGGGGTTGGCAACATCGATCCCGACACGCTGGTGCTGATCGGGTCGACGACCTACCAGTTCACCTATGACTGGTCCGGCACCCTGCCGACCCTGGTCAGCCAGGGCGCGGGGCGGGTGCCTGTGCAGTTCCGCGGCGATCCGGTGATCCGCATCACCATCCTCGACTACCCGACGGCGGGGACGAACACGAGCATCATGTTCTTGCCCGGGCAGAACGCCACATTAGCCGAGATGGACGCGTTCCGCCAAGGGGCGATCACCATCGGCAACCATGACACCACGCCGGACCCGGTGCCCGTCTGCCTGGCCGCCGGTACGCCGGTGCTGACGCCATCAGGCGAGGTGGCGGTGGAGCGGCTGCAGCGCGGCGACCTGGTGCTGACGCGGGATACCGGCGCCCAGCCGGTGGTCTGGACTGGATCGAGCCACCACATCTGGCCCGGCAGCGCGCCCAAGCAACAGCCCGTGGTGATCCGGGCAGGCGCCCTGGGGACGGGCTGTCCGGCTGTGGACTTCGTGGTCTCGCCGCAGCACCGGGTTCTGGTGCGCGACGCGGCGACCGGGGCTGAGGTGCTGGTGCCGGCGATCGGGCTTGCCGGGCGGCCGGGCATCCGGCAGATGCGCGGGGCGAAGGCGGTCACCTACCACCACGTCCTTTTGCCGCAGCACGCGGTCCTGACCACCGCCGGGGCGCCGAGCGAGAGCTTCTGGCCCGGACCGATGGCGCTGCGCATGCTGGGCTGGCGGCAGATGGCGGAAGTGCTTCGGCTGTTCCCGGGGTTGGGCAAGGCCCCCGGGACCGGCTACGGCCCCCTCGCCCGCCCCGCCCTGACCCGCAGCCAGGCGGCGGGCGTGGTTCTGGGGACGGTCGGAATGCCGGGCCGGGACGCGAAGGCATCGTGATCCGAGGTCTTGAGAGTCGGGGTGAACTCCGGCCTGCAAGTGCCTGCGGACGCTGCGTTTATCGGCGGCGTCCGGCGGTGCGGGGGCGTCGGGTTCCGGTCGGACATCGGTCGGACATCCGTCGTGACGCGCGGTGGCATCGGGGGCGGTTAACCAAGGCGGGGCGAATCGGCCGTCAGGCGTGCGCATCCATTGCGAACCTCGGCCTCCCCCTTGGCTGAGTTGAAGCCTGGCCCAGTCCTTGGTATATGTTGGTAACCTGGGCGGAGGATGGGATGGGCCAGAACACCTCGGTCTCGCTGGGCGAGCATTTCACCACCTTCATCGGCGAACAGGTCGGCGCCGGCCGTTACGGATCGGCGAGCGAGGTTGTGCGTGCCGGTCTGCGGCTGCTGGAAGAGCACGAGGCCCGGGTCCGGGCGCTGCAGGACGCGCTGATTGCGGGCGAGGAGTCGGGCGAGCCGATGCCGTTCGACAGCGAGGCGTTCCTGACGCGCATGCACGCCGGACATGCGGGCTAAAGCGTATCGGCTGAGCCCGCTCGCCGTCGCGGACCTTGAGTGCATCTGGCTTTATTCCCGCCAGACGTGGTCTGCCGACCAGGCTGACCGCTATCACCGGAGCATCATCAAGGTGCTGGAGGACGTGGCGACGGGTCGCAAACGCGGACGCCCCGTCGCGGCGCGGCCCGGGTATCTGCGCTGCGCGGTGGGCGCGCACATGATCTATTTCCGGATGGGCGACGACCGGGTGGAGGTCATCCGGGTGCTGCATCAGAGGATGGATGTGGCGGCGGGGCTGGGGGGTGGGAGGTAGGGTGGGGTTCCACCCCACCGATCCGGCGGGCGCGGTGGGGTGGGACCCCAGCCTACGGTCGCTCCGGCGCGGCGAAGGCGAGCAGCAGGGCCACGGCGTCATCGACGCCGGGGTCGCAGTCGATGATGAGGCGGTGGGGCATAAGAGAAGGTAGGACTCGGCTGGAAGAGGCGCAGAATTGAGGGCCACCCGGAGGAGCAAGACGGCCGGCACGACGGCTTGTTTCCAACAAGATCTGGCGGCAATTCCTTTGCGCTACGTCAAGGGATGATCGCCATGGTTCTTAGCGCACTGATTCCGCCAGCAACCCAAGTGGACAAGTGAGGAAATTGGGAAAGCATAGATACTGAGCCAAGCCCCACAAGAGCGGCAAGAGTGGCCCGAACGGCCACTTTTGACCCCTCATCAATCAGCAATTTTGCCGAACTAACTATGAATTGGCGGCAGAATGTGAAAATGGCGCTAAACATGGATTCAACACATCGGACAATTCCGAACACTGCAAGCCTCAAGGCCTCCTTAGGGCGCCCGAACAATAGCCGAAGGGCCCTTACAGTTCGTGGAATTTCCGGGTCAAATATCTCCTTGTCCTTCACCCTTTCATAGAGTATCTCAGAATATTTCTCGACCGATGCGACTTCTTGCTCCGATAATTTCGCATCGATAGCGGAATCTAAGAAGGAACGCCATCGGCTTAAACCCGAAGACAGCAGAAAGTGAGATGCGACGATCTGATCAATCACCGGAATCTTCTCAGCCGCATTTTGCAGAATTTCCCGGCGCGCCGCCTCAACATATGCAGACAGGCAGTTGCCTTGCAGTCCCAAATGAATCTCGTCAACCTCATAAACTTTGCGAGGCCACCTTGGCTGACCTTCGCCAGCGTTTTGCGTAATTACCTCATAATAATCGGCCAGGGAGCGATATACTTTGGGGGCCTCGTTATGAAGAAACTTCTCTTCTACAAGTAAACCCAGTTGACGTTGGAGAAACCTAAGGGTTGACTCTACCTCGGGCTTAACTCGAGATGCGACCTGCTCAGCAATCAATCTTTGGCCGTCAAAAGTGCAAAGCAGTACTTCGTCTCCGCGAAATGCTCTTAGCTGCGTCAGCAATATATCTGCGGCCCTATCATCGTTGCTTCTCGCCCAATGTGCCGGGTAGTCAAGTGATTGCGGAATAATTACGCTGCCCGTACCGACAGACTTGTCGAGGAACTCCTGGCTCACGCCCCGGGCGCGCGAGATGTCGCAATCGTCAAAACTCGCGTCATTGGCCGAAACCTGCGAAAGCTCCGCAAGCTGAAAGCTACATCCCGCCACTTCTGAATCTGAAAAATTTGCACTACTCAAAAGAGCTCCAGTAAAGTTGCAGTCGAAAACATTGGCCCGAGTGAAGTCGGCTCCATATAGATTAGTGCGGGAAAAATCGCACCCCTTTATATATGAATCATGAAAGATACAAGCTTCCAAATCGGTTTCAGAGAAATCCAAGTCTTGAAAATACAGGCCGGTGAAATCAATCTCTGATAAGCTGTACGAATTAGCTTTGAGGAAGCTTTGCCAGAGCTGCGCACTGGTCGCAGCCCGTTCAACGTCGTCAGCGGAGGGCTTCGTGCGCAAGATGGCCTCGGAGTATGCCCTCAGCAGACGATATGCTAAAACTCCGTGGTTGCAACACCTTTCGAAACTGGCAAATTGCCAGCTATACACGTTCTTTCAATACCCCCCGCCCCGCCCATCCCCCTGCCACGCCTTCGCCAGATTCGAGAACCGCGTGAACCGGCCCTCGAACGCCAGCTCCACCGTCCCAATCGGCCCGTGCCGCTGCTTGCCGATCACCAGCTCGGCCCTCCCGTGCACCTGCTCCATCACCGCCTGCCATTTCGCCATCGCATCGAGGTCGTGGTCGCCGGGTTTCTCGCGTTCGCGGTAGTATTCCTCGCGGAAGACGAACATCACCACGTCGGCGTCCTGCTCGATGCTGCCGGACTCGCGCAGGTCCGACAGCTGGGGCCGCTTGTCCTCGCGGTTTTCCACCTGGCGGGACAGCTGGCTGAGCGCCACGACCGGGATCATCAGCTCCTTGGCGATGGCCTTGAGCCCTTGGGTGATTTCCGACACCTCCTGCACCCGGTTGTCGGAGCCCTTGCCGGTGCCGCGCAGCAGTTGCAGGTAGTCCACGAACAGGACGTCGAGGCCGTGGGTGCGCTTCAGGCGGCGGGCACGGGCCGCCACCTGGGCGATGGCGAGCGCCGGGGTGTCGTCGATGTAGAGCGGGCAGGCCTCCAGCGCCTTGGCGGCCTCGACGAAGCGGCGGAACTCGGCCTCGGTCATGTCGCCGCGGCGGATCTGCTCGGAGGGCACCTCGGAGGCCTCACTGAGGACCCGGGCGGCGAGCTGTTCGGCGCTCATCTCCAGCGAGAAGAAGCCGACGACGCCGCCTTCGACGGCGCCCTCGCTGCCGTCGGGGCGCTTGCCGCGGCGGTAGGATTTGGCGATGTGGAAGGCGATGTTGGTGGCCAGCGCGGTCTTGCCCATCGACGGGCGGCCGGCGAGGATCAGCAGGTCGGAGGGGTGCAGGCCGCCGAGCTTCTTGTCGAGGTCGGCCAAGCCCGTGGCCAGCCCGGCCAGCCCGCCGTCGCGCTGGTAGGCGGCGTTGGCGACGTTGACGGCGTCGGTGACGGCCTTGAGAAACGACTGGAAGCCGCGTTCGCTGTGGCCCTGCTCGCCCAGCTTGTAGAGCCGCTGCTCGGCCTCCACGATTTGCTCGCGCGGTTCGCTGTCCACCTCGACCTTGGCCGCGCGGGCGGCGATGTCGCGCCCCAGGCCGATCAGTTCGCGGCGCACGGC
>JANOGU010000034.1:0-17032 GCA_031406135.1 Rhodobacterales bacterium | reverse complement strand
CCGGCAAGCGGGTGTTCCTGATGGCGCCGATCCACCACCATTTCGAAAAGAAGGGCTGGGCCGAGCCGCAGATCGTGATCCGGTTCTGGATCATCTCGCTGATCCTGGCGCTGATCGGGCTGGCGACGCTGAAGGTGCGGTGATGGCCGGGGCGCCGCCGGGTGGGCAGGACTGGGTGGCGGCGACCTATGCAAGCAACGCGGGCTTCGTGCCGGCGCTGGGGGCCGAGGTGCTGGCGCTGCTCGACCCGCGGCCGGGTGAGCGCGTCGTCGATCTGGGTTGCGGCGACGGGGTGCTGACCGCGAGGATCGTGGCGGCGGGGGCGGAGGTGACCGGGATCGAGCCCGCGTCCGACCTCGCGGCGGCAGCCGAGGCGCGGGGGCTGACGGTCTGGCGGCAGGACGCGCGTGAGCCCTGGCCTGCGGGCGGCTTCGACGCGGTGTTCTCCAACGCGGCACTGCACTGGATCACCGACCCCGCGCCGGTGCTGGCGCGGGCCTTCGCCGCGCTGAAGCCCGGCGGGCGGTTCGTGGCCGAGCAGGGCGGTTTCGGCAACGTCGCGGCCGTGGTCACCGCGCTGAACGCGGCACGCGCGGCGCGGGGGCTGGCGTCTTGCACCCCTTGGGACTTTCCCTCGCCGATGCGGCAGCGGACGCGGCTAATGGCCGCGGGCTTCGCGGTCGAGGAGATCGCGCTGATCCCGCGGCCGACGCCGCTGCCCACCGGCATGGCCGGGTGGCTGGCCACCTTCGCCGGGCCGTTCCTGACCGACCTTGCCCCGCAGGACCGCCCGGCGCTACTCGCAGCGGCCGAGGCGCTGCTGGGTGCGCTGCACGAGCCCGAGGCCGGCTGGTTCGCGGACTACGTCCGGCTGCGCTTCGTCGCCCGGCGGCCGCTCTGAACCGCCCCTTGGCAGGCGGCGCGGGGTCGGACAGAGTGCCGGGGGACAGCCGGCCAGGGAGGCGACAGTGCCAAGAGAGATGCGGCTGACGCCGGACCTGGTCGCGCGTGTGCCCCCGCATGACGGGCAGAGCGGGCTGCTGTCCACCCGCAGCGACCGTCCGTCCGACGCCGAATATGCGGCGGCGGTGGTGCAGGTGCGTGCCGGGGCGCCGGCCTCGGGCGAGGTCTGGGTCTTCGCCATCGGCTCGCTGATCTGGAACCCCGAGTTCGACTTCGACACCGAGCGCCTGGGCACGGTGGCAGGCTGGCACCGGGCGTTCTGCCTGGGCTGGGTGCGCATCTACCGCGGCACGCCGGAACGCCCGGGGATCATGCTGGCGCTGGACCGGGGCGGGTCGTGCCGGGGCGTCCTGCTGCGTCTGCCGCCGGGGGCGGAAGACCTGAACCTCACCCGCATCCTGCGCCGCGAGATGCCGATGCGCCGCGCCACGCTGCCCTGCCGCTGGGTCACCGCGCGCAGCGGGGAGGGGCCGGTCCGGGCGCTGGCCTTCCCGATCAACCGGTCGAGCCCGGCCTATCTGCCGGGGCTGGCCGAGGAGGTGGTGGTGCAGGCGCTGGCCACGGCGGCCGGCGAACGGGGATCGATGGCGGAGTACCTCGCCTCGACCGTGCGGCATCTGGAGGAGCGCGGCATCCACGACCGCTATCTGTGGCGGATGCAGGGGCTTGTCGCCGACCGGATCGCGGCGCTGTATCCGGGCTGAGACCCGCGCCAGAGAGGCAAAGCGTGCCGCGTCCCCCCCGCCCCCTGCAGCTGACCGCCGAACTCGCCGCGCGCGTCCCGCCCTATGACGGGCCACAGCTGGAAATCAGCTCGGAGCGTCCGCTGGCCAGCGAGGACGATCACGCGGCGATCTGCGCGCAGCTGCTGTCCACGCGACCGGCCGACGGGCAGGTCTGGCTCTTCGCCTACGGCTCGCTGATCTGGAAGCCGAACTTCGCGCATGAGGCCGAGGCGGTGGCCGTGGTGCATGGCCGGCATCGGGCGTTCTGTCTGGGCTGGATGCGGGCCTTCCGCGGCAGCCCGGGGCGTCCGGGCCTGATGCTGGCGCTCGACCATGGCGGGTCCTGCCGGGGGGTGGCGTTCCGGTTGCCGGCGGCGCAGCTGGAGGAGAACCTGATGCCGGTCATCCGCCGCGAGATGCCGTTCAAATCCGCCGGCATGTCGGCCCGCTGGCTGCCGGCCCGGACCGCCGAGGGCCTGCGCGAGATGATCGCCTTTCCGGCCAACCGGCGGTCGGATTTCTTCGTCGCCGGCCTGGACGAGGACCGGATCGTGACCGCGCTGGCTACCTCGGCCGGACCTGCGGGGACGATGGCGGAGTATCTGCACAGCACGGTCAGCCACCTGGAGGAACGCGGCATCCGCGACGGCTATCTCTGGCGGCTGCAGGCGCTGGTGGCGGCGCGGATCACGGCGGGAGCGGGCGCTTGACCCGCAGCGCGCTCGTCACCGGCGGCAACCGGGGGATCGGGCTGGCCATCGCGCGCGGGCTGCAGGCGCTGGGCCACCGGGTGACCATCGCGGCGCGGGACGCCGCGGCGGGCGAGGCGGCGGCGCGGGAGACAGGATGCGGCTGGCTGGCGCTGGACCTGATGGAGCCCGACAGCTATTTCGCCGCGATTGCGGGGGCCGGCGGGTTCGACGTGCTGGTCAACAATGCCGGCATCCTGCACGACGTGTCGCTTTTGGACGCGGACAGCGACTTTGACGAGGCGATGCAGGTGATGGTGGCCGCGCCGCTCGACCTGATCCGGCTGAACCTGCCGCACTGGCGCGCCACGGGCTGGGGCCGGATCGTCAACCTGTCCTCGGGCTGGGGCGCCTTTGCCGAGGGGCTGGGCGGGCCGGGAGCCTATGGCGTGGCCAAGGCGGCGCTGAACGCGCTGACCAAGGCCTTGCCGCGCGACCTGCCGCCGGGGGTGAAGATCAACGCGATGTGCCCGGGCTGGGTGGCGACGCGGATGGGCGGGCCAAGCGCGCCGCTGACGCCGGAGCAGGGGGCGGACACCGCGGTCTGGCTCGCCACGCTGCCGGACGACGGGCCCACGGGGGGGTTCTTCCGGCGACGGCAGCCGATCCCGTGGTGAGCCCGGAGCGGTTGGCGGCCCGGGTCTGACCCGCTGATTCCATGGAGACTGCCCCGGTCCCTGGCTTGACCCAACGCCCGGAAACCGGGGGCCGAAACTGGCGGTTGCGGGTCTCGGCGGCGGGGGATCGGACTGCGCGGGGGCGATGACCATATGCGCCTCCCCTCCCCCTCGTGGGAGGGGATGGGGGAGGGGGCACCCGGCCCGGGCCGCGGAGCCCCCCACCCTCTCCCTCCCCACAAGGGGGAGGGAAGCGCTCCACGATGGACCTGCGCGCTTGGCCTGATCGCGCGTGGGCGCGGGCAGGGGGTTGGGTGATGCTTACCCGACTAGGCAGGCGCCCCGCTTCCGTGCAACCTGCTCCCCGCGGGGCGGGAGGTGGCGATGGCGTTCACGCGGCGGGCAGCGCTGGTTCTGGGCGGGGCGGCGCTGGGGGCGGCGGCGGCGCGGGTGACGGGGCCATCCTCGCCCTCGCTCGATGGCGCCGGGGTGATCGCGCCCAAGAGCGGCGACGGCATCCTGAACGACGCCTCGCTGCTGTCGGAGACGCCGATCTACCGGCATGTGGTGCGCACCGAGGACCCGGGCGAGGCGTTGGTCGCGGCGCTCAGGGCCGAGCTGAAGGAGGCCGCGGCCGCGGGGCGGCCCGTAGCGATCGGCGCGGCGCGGCATTCGATGGGCGGGCAGGCGATCCCGCGCGGTGGCCACGCGATAAGCTTCGACAGCGCCTGGCTGCAGGCGGATACCGAGGCACGGGTCTACCGCTGCCATGCCGGGGCGCGCTGGCATCAGGTGATCGCGGCGCTCGATCCGCTGGGGCTGTCGCCCAGGGTGATGCAGTCGAACGCCGATTTCGGCGTGGGGGCGACGTTCTCGGTGGGCGCGCATGGCTGGCCCACGGCCTTTGGCCCGATGGGGTCCACGGTGCGGTGGGTGGAGTTGCTGCTGGCCGACGGCAGCCTGGTGACCGCCTCGCGGACCGAGAATGCCGATCTGTTCGCCGCCGCCATGGGTGGCTACGGGCTGATCGGCATCCTGACCCGGATGGAGGTGGCGGCGGAGGTCAACTCGCTGCTGACGCCGAGCTTCACCACGCTGCCGGCCGAGGAGTTCGGCGCCGCCTTTCCCGAAGCGGTGGGCACGGCGCCGATGGCTTATGGCCGGCTGACCGTGGATCGGGCCGGGTTCTTCGAAGAGGCCTTGCTGGTGACCTATGCCGAGACCGAGGGCGAAGTGCCCCCCGTGGCGGGCTCCGGGTTCATGTCGCGCGCTTCGCGGGCAATCTTCCGGGCGCAGGTCGGCAACGAATGGGTGAAGCGCCGCCGCTGGGGGATCGAGACCGGGCCGGGCGCCTGGCTGGCGGGCGCGGCGAGCCGGTCGTCGCTGATGAACGAGCCGGTGGTCACGCTGGACGACCGCGACCCGACGCGGACCGACATCCTGCACGAATATTTCGTGTCTCCCGACCGGTTCGAGGACTTCCTCGCGGTCTGCCGTTCGGTGATCCCGCAGTCCTATCAGGAGCTGTTGAACGTCACCCTGCGCTGGGTGGAGCGCGACCCGACCGCGATCCTGTCCTATGCGCCGCAGGGTCCGCGGATCGCGGCGGTGATGCTGTTTTCGCAGGAGATGACGGTGCGGGCCGAGGCCGACATGGCGCGAATGACCGAGGCGCTGATCGAGGGCGTGGCGGGGATCGGCGGGGCCTACTACCTGCCTTACCGGCCGCATGCGCGGGGCGACCAGTTCACCCGGGTCTATCCGCGCGCGTTGGAATTCGCGGCGCTGAAGCGGCGGCTGGACCCCGGCTCGCTGTTTCGCAACGCGCTTTGGGACCGTTACCTTGCAGGGCTCTGACATGCACCGGAAGATCGCGCTTCTGTATTTCCTGACACTCCTCGGAGTGGCGTCGCTGAACTACATCCCCGGCGTGCCGGACCCGTCGGGGCGGGTTTTCGGCATCTTCGCGCTCGACATCAAGGACGACCTTCTGCACCTCGCGTCGGCGCTCTGGGCGCTGGCGGCGGCGGTGGTCTCGGCCCGGGCGGCGCGGATCTACCTGATCGGCTTCGGCGCGCTCTATCTGGCCGACGGTGCGCTGGGGCTGGCCACCGGGTCGGGCTACCTCGACCTCGGCATCTGCTTCTACGGCATCCAGGACCTGCCCTGGGGCTTCAAGATCATGGCCAACACGCCGCATATCGGGCTGGGCGGGTTTGCCCTCTTCATGGGGCTGCGGCGGTGAGGTTTCTCTGGCGCTGGCTCAAGCGGGCGGTCCTGCTGGTCGTGGTGCTGGTGCTGGGGCTGTTGTCTCCGGTGGCCTATGTCGAGGTGATGTGCCGCGGCGGCGGCGTGGCGGTGCCCTATGCGGCGCTTTTGCCGGAGGCGGAGCGGCGTCCGGAATCGCGCACGCTGATGACCTATCCGGAATGGCACATCGTGCATGCTTATGCCGATTATGCGGCCGTCCTCGCAGCGGGCGACCCGCACGACTATCGCTTCCTGTCCGGGATCGGCGGGTTCTGGTCCTCGCTGTGCTCGCTGAGCCGCGCCGCGCCGGCGCATGGCGGGGTGGACGGGCCGACGAAGCAGATGGTCTACACCATCGGCGTCAGCTTTACCGCCGAATTGCTGGCCAAGGCGGCCTACGAGGAGACGCTGGGCCGTCTTTTCGCCGCCCTGCGCGGCGGGGCGCGGGCGCCGCTGGACGGGCTCTCCGCCCGGCAGGCCGCGGACTATGCGGTGTTTCTGCAGCAGGTGCCCTGGTACCGCTGGGACTTCCGCCGGGACGCGGCCGAACTTTCGGCCGGCAACTCCGGCGTCCTGCGCGACCGCGAACGCAACCTCGCGCTGGGGATCGAATACCGCGTCAAGGCGGCCTATGCCGGGGTCATCGCCGCCGCCGTGGCTGCCACCGGCGCCGATGAGCTGCGGATGCGGGTGATCGTGACCGGGCTCTCCACCGTCGAACTGGCCGGCCTGTCCGACGTGCGGGTAGTCGCCCAGCGCCCGGAGGGGGTCGAGATCGACACGCCGCGCTACCGCGCCTTCACCGAACTGGCGCAGATGATTGCGGGGCGCGGCGGCGATTTCGTGGAGATCGCGGGCAACGACGACATCCTGTTCACCGCGATCACGGATGCACCCGACCCCGGGGCGCTGATCTCGATGCCGCTGCAGGGTCGGCCCGGGGCGCGCGGCCTCTACCTCATCAAGGTGCGCGACCTCGCGGCGGTGTTGCGGTCACGGCCGGGGATCGAGCACATCCACGACTATTGAGCGCCTCACTGCACCGGCTGGTCGGTGATGGTGAAGGTCCAGAGCTGGTTGCCGAAGAACCCGCAGTCGGTCATCCGCAGGCGGTTCTTGGCCAGGCCGTCGGTGATCAGCTCGACGCACTGTTCCTCTTCGGCGGCACTGGAGACGAACTGGAACCGCGCCCGCTCCTGCCGCAGGCTCCAGCGCTGGGTTTCGGACTCGCGGCAGGGCGTCAGGCCAAGCTCGCCGACGCGGCCCTCGTCCTTGAGGATGTCGAGACAGAACTGCGGTCCCTTGAAGTAGGTGGTCAGCCGCACCGTCCCGCCCACACCGATGCCCACCTGCCAGAACTGGCTGGAAACGTTGGCCGCCTTCTCCACCACCGCGGCGCGGTCGAGCCAGCCGCCGTTGACGATGGCCAGCCCGGTGTCGGGCCCGCCGAAATCCGAGCCGATGCGGTAGTAGAAATCGTCGCGGATCTCCTGCGCCGCGGCGGGGGCGGCGAGAAGAAGGGCAAGCAGGACAAGGCGGCGCATGGGTCGGTTCCGGTGCGATGGGCCGCCCCATCCGGCCACGGGCGCGCGCGGCTGGCAAGGGGAGAGTTGGCTTCTTCACGCCGTCCTGACAGGGTGATGCGACCTGACCCTTGGAAGCTGCCATGGCTGCGCCCGACATCCTGATCGCCTTTCTCGCCACGGCGGCGATTTTCGCCCTGATGCCGGGGCCGGCGATCCTGTACGCCGCCGCCCGGACCGTCGCCGGAGGCCGGCGCGCCGGGCTGCTCGCCTCGGCCGGCATCCATCTCGGGGGCTGGCTGCATGTGATCGCGGCGGCGGCGGGCCTGTCGGTCCTGTTCCACGCCGTGCCGCCGCTCTATCTGGCGGTCAAGCTGGCCGGAGCCGCTTACCTCGTCTGGCTCGGCCTCGCGATGATCCGCAGCCGGGACGCGCCGGGCGCGCCGGTGGCGCCGGCGCCAGGCACGGCCTTCCGCCAGTCGGTGCTGGTCGAGGTGCTGAACCCCAAGACGGCGCTGTTCTTCCTCGCCTTCCTGCCGCAGTTCGTCGATCCCGCCGGTGGCGTGCCGGTCTGGGCGCAGTTCCTGATCCTGGGCGCGGTGGTCAACCTGATGTTCCTGGCCGCCGATCTGGCGGCGGTCATCTTCGCCTCGGCCGTGGTGGCGCGGCTGAAATCCTCCGGGCGCGCGGGGCGCTGGATGCAGCGGGCCGGAGGCGCGGTGCTGGTGGCACTGGGGGCAAGGCTGGCGGTCGAGCGTGGCTGAGGGGCCGGTCGCCGATCCGCGGGCCATGGTCCGCAGCATGGCGCCGGTGCGGCGGGCGGGGACCTGGCTGTTCGTGCAGGCGCCGGGGCGCGACGACCTGCTGCCGCAGGCGCTGGCGTCGTTCCGCGAGGAGGAAGGACTGTCGCTGGTCCTGCCCGAGGCGGTCGCGCGGGCAGAGGGGTTCGATGGCACGCCGATGGCGTGCCTGACGCTGACCGTCTGGTCGTCGCTGGAGGCGGTGGGGCTGACGGCGGCGGTGGCGTCGGCGCTGGAGGCCGAGGGCATCCCGGCGAACATCGTCGCGGCCTTCCGGCATGACCATGTGTTCGTGCCGCAGGCGTTGGCCGGGCGGGCGCTGGCCGCGCTGGAGCGGCTGAGCCGTGGTGCAGCCGATCAGGACCGGGACCACCCGTCCCGGGCTTGACCCGGGACCTCCCGGCCCAGCGGCGCGCCGGTGGACCGCGAGGCCCCGGATCAAGCCCGGGGCGGGGTCGACAGGGCATCAGCGCGGTCCCAGGGACAGCCGGCAAGCGACCCGCATTGCCGAAACCGGCCCCTGCGCGCGGGGCGGTTGACATCCGCGCCGCCGTCTCCACATGGTGCCGCGCGCCCTGCCGGGGGCGGTCAAGGGAAGGCTGTGCATGGCTGTCGTCGTCGTCGAATCCCCGGCCAAGGCCAAGACAATCAACAAGTATCTGGGGCCCGGCTATACCGTGCTGGCGTCCTACGGCCATGTCCGCGACCTGCCGCCCAAGGACGGGTCGGTGCGGCCGGAGGACGGGTTTGCGATGGACTGGGAGGTCGCGCCGGAAAGCCGCAAGCATGTCCGCGCCATCGCCGAGGCGCTGAAGACCGACGACACGCTGATCCTCGCCACCGACCCGGACCGTGAGGGCGAAGCGATTTCCTGGCATCTGGCCGAGGCGCTGAAGTCGTCGCTCAAGAAGGGCAAGACGGTTCAGCGCGTCACCTTCAACGCGATCACCAGGGATGCGGTCACGGCGGCTATGAAGGCTCCGCGCCAGGTGGATCAGCCGCTGGTCGATGCCTACCTCGCGCGCCGGGCGCTGGACTATCTGGTGGGCTTCACGCTGTCGCCGGTGCTCTGGCGCAAGCTGCCGGGGGCGAAGTCGGCCGGCCGCGTGCAGTCGGTCTGCCTGCGCCTGATCGTCGAGCGCGAGATGGAGATCGAGGCGTTCCGGGCGCGCGAATACTGGTCGGTCACGGCGCGGCTGAAGACGCCGCGCGGGCAGGAATACGAGGCGCGGCTGACGCTGCTGGGGGGCAGGAAGCTCGACCGCTTCGACCTGCCCACGGCGGAGGCGGCGGAGCTTGCGGTGCAGGCGGTGCGCTCGCGCGACCTGACGGTGCAGGCGGTGGAGGCCAAGCCCACCGCGCGCAATCCGTTCCCGCCGTTCATGACCTCGACCTTGCAGCAAGAGGCGTCGCGCAAGCTGGGGATGGGCGCCAAGGTCTGCATGTCCACCGCGCAGCGGCTCTACGAGGCCGGACACATCACCTACATGCGCACCGACGGCATCGACATGGCGCCGGAGGCGGTCCACGCCGCGCGAGATGCGATCCGGTCCCTGTTCGGGCCTTCGTATGTCCCGGACTCGCCCCGCATGTACAAGAACAAGGCCAAGAACGCGCAGGAGGCGCATGAGTGCATCCGGCCGACCGAGATGTCGGCGACGCCGCAGAAGCTGCGGCTGGCGGAGGCGGACCAGAAGCGGCTCTACGACCTGATCTGGACGCGCACCATCGCCAGCCAGATGGCGGCGGCGCGGATCGAGCGCACCACGGTGGACGTGAGTTCGCGCGACGGGCAGGTGGGTCTGCGGGCGACGGGGCAGGTGGTGCTCTTCGACGGGTTCCTCAAGGTCTATGACGAGGGCCGCGACGACGACGACGAGGACAGCGCGCGGCTGCCGCAGATCATGGCCGGCGAGGCGGCCGAGAAGGCGGGGGTGACCCCGGCGCAGCACTTCACGCAAGCCCCGCCGCGCTACACCGAGGCGAGCCTGGTCAAGCGGATGGAGGAACTGGGGATCGGCCGGCCCTCGACCTATGCCTCGATCGTCACCACGATCCAGGACCGGGAATATGTCCGCAAGGACAAGAACCGCCTGATCCCGGAGGACAAGGGGCGGCTGGTGACGGCGTTCCTCGCGAACTTCTTCCGCCGCTACGTCGAATACGACTTCACCGCCGATCTGGAGGAGGAGCTCGACAAGGTCTCCGATGGGGCGCGCGACTGGAAGGAGCTGCTGGCCCGGTTCTGGCGCGACTTCTCGGCGGCGGTGGCGGAGACGGCGGAGCTGCGCATCGGCGAGGTACTGGAGAAACTCGACGAGTTCCTTAGCCCCCACCTTTACCCCGTGCGCGCCGACGGCTCCGACCCGCGGGTCTGCCCGACCTGCGGCCAGGGGCGGCTGAACCTGAAGACGGCGCGTTCGGGCGGGGCGTTCATCGGCTGCGCGCGCTACCCGGACTGCCGCTACACGCGACCCATCGGCGGTGGCGAGGAGAACGGGTCGGGGGACCGGGTTCTGGGGCAGGACCCGGCGGGGCTGGAGATCGCGGTCAAGGCGGGGCGGTTCGGGCCCTATGTGCAGCGCGGTGAGGCGACGGCGGAGCGGCCGAAACCGGAGCGTGCCAGCCTGCCCAAGGGCTGGTCGGCGGAGGGCCTGACGCTGGAGCGGGCGCTGATGCTTCTGGACCTGCCGCGGCTCATCGGCCCGCACCCGGAAACGCGCGAGCCGGTGGAGGCCGGGATCGGCCGCTTCGGTCCCTACGTCAAGCACGGGCCTGTCTACGCCAACCTGCCGGATGCCGAGGAGGTGTTCACCCTGGGCATGAACCGGGCGGTGGAGGTGCTGGCGCAGAAGGCCGCGCGTGGCTCGCGGCCGCCCGCCGCGGGTCCGCTGCGCGAGCTTGGTGCGCATCCCTCCGGTGGGATCGTGTCGGTGATGCCTGGGCGGTACGGGCCTTACGTGAAATGGGACAAGGTCAACGCCACCCTGCCCAAGGGGCTGGCGCCGGAGGCGGTGACGCTGGATGAGGCGCTGGCGCTGATCGCCGAGAGGGGCGGAGCGAAGCGAAAGAAGCCGGCGCCGAAGAAAGCGGCGCCAAAGAAGGCGGCTGCCGGGAAGGCGCCCGCGAAGAAAACAGCAGTCAGGAAGGCGGCGGTGAAGCAGGCGGGGTGACCCCACCCTCCGAGCCCTGGCCGCGCGGGTCGATCAGCCGGTCGAGCACGGTCAAGGAGCGAATCACGCCGAGCGAGCCACTTGCGTCCGCCACGGTGACCTCCTCCACCCCCTTGCGCAGCATCCCCATCACCTCGCGCACCGGCGTCTCGGGGCCGACCTGCGGGCCGGTTCCTGACCCCGGCACCATGACGTCATGCGCGGTCAGCACCGAGAGCGGGTTCATGTGCGCCACGAAATCGGCGACGTAATCCGAGACCGGGTTGGCGATGATCTCGCGCGCGGTGCCGATCTGCACGATCCGCCCGCCTTCCATCAGCGCGATTCGGTTGCCGATCTTGAACGCCTCGTCGAGGTCGTGGCTGACGAAGATGATGGTGCGCTGCAGCTTTCGCTGGAGGTCGAGCAATTCGTCCTGCAGCTTGGTGCGGATCAGCGGGTCGAGGGCGGAGAACGGCTCGTCCATCAGCAGGATCGGCGCCTGGGTGACGAAGGCCCGCGCGAGACCGACGCGCTGCTGCATGCCGCCCGACAGTTCGCCCACGCGCCGCTCGGCCCATTGCGACAGGTTGACCAGCGCCAGTTGGTCGTCCACCGGCTTGGCCCGCTCCTCCGGCGTCTTGCCGGCCAGTTCCAGCCCCAGGCCCACGTTCTCGCGCACCGTGCGCCAGGGCAGAAGGCCGAACTGCTGGAACACCATGGCGATGGTCTTGCGGCGCACCCGCAGCAGGTCCTCGGGCGAGCAGCTGGCGACATCGCAGGACCAGTCGCCGTCACGCACGATGACCGATCCGCGGCAGACCTTGTTGAGCCCGTTGACGGCGCGCAGGAGCGTTGACTTGCCCGACCCGGACAGGCCCATGAGCACGAGAATCTCGCCGGTCCCCACCTCCAGCGAACAGTCGTGTACGCCCAGGATCTGGCCGGTCGCCGTCTGGATCTCGGCCCGGCTCTGGCCCTGGTCCATCAGCGGCAGGGCGCGGTCCGGACGGTCGCCGAAGACGATGTTGACGCGGTCGAAGGTGACGGCCGGTGTCGTTGCGGGAGAGGTCATTTGCGCACCACGCGGAGCATGCGGTCAAGGACGATGGCGACGACGACGATGACGAAGCCGGACTCGAACCCGAGAGAGGTGTTGACCGAGTTCAGCGCGCGCACCACCGGCACGCCCAGGCCGTTGGCGCCGACCAGCGCCGCGATCACCACCATCGACAGCGACAGCATGATGACCTGGTTGAGGCCGGCCATGATCTGCGGCAGCGCCCAGGGCAGTTCGACCTTCCACAGCACCTGTTTCTTGGTGGCGCCGAAGGCCGTGGCGGCCTCCAGCAGCGCCTGCGGCGTGGTCGAGATGCCCAGGTGCGTCAGCCGGATCGGCGCCGGCAGGACGAAGATCACCGTGGCGATCAGGCCCGGCACCATGCCGAGGCCGAAGAACACGATGGCCGGGATCAGATAGACGAAGGTCGGCAGCGTCTGCATCAGGTCGAGCACCGGCTGCATGAACGCGAAGAGCCGCGGCCGGTGCGCCGCGGCGATGCCGATGGGCACGCCCGCGGCCATGCAGACCACGCAGGACGACAGGATCAGGGTCAGGCTCTCGGTCGTTTCCTCCCAGTAGCCCTGGTTGAGGATGAACAGGAACCCCAGGAACACGCCGAGGCAGGTCTTCCACGACCGCTGCAAGGCCCAGGTCAGGGCCACGAAGGCGCCGATGACGATCAGCGGATGCGGCGCCTGCAGCACCCACATGATGCCGTCGATCATCGCCTCCAGCACCAGGGCGACGCCGTCGAAGAAGCCGCTCATGTTCTCGGTCATCCAGTCGAAGACAGCTTTCGCGGTCTTGCCGATCGGGATTTTCGGGATCTCGAATTCCATGTCAGGGCGCCTTGTCGACGAAGGAAGCGATCATTGGGCCCACGATCCCGGGAACCTCCCAGAACATGCTGTGGCCAAGGCCGGCGAAGGTCTCGCGCCGGGCGGAAGGCAGTGCGGCGGCGACGCGTTCTTGTGCGGTGGCGTCGAACAGTCTGTCCTGGTCGCCCCACAGGATCAGCGTCGGCGCGGCAATCCGCGGGGCGTAGTAGGTCCAGTCGGTCAGGGACAGGTGTTCCAGCATGCCCATCCATACCTGGCGCGGCGTGGCAGCGCACTCGGCGCGCATGCGGCCAATGAAGTCGGCGCTGACTTCGGTGGGGGTCCAGTACCAGTCGCGCATGAACTGGCTGTCGGGGTCGATGGGGTGCGACAGGCCCGGCAAGGTGGACCAGAGAAAGTCGGATGCGGCCGTGGTCAGGGCCACTGTGGTGGAGATCAGCACCAGCCGGTCCACCTTGTCGGGATGCAGCGCGGCGAAGACGGCGGCCGTCATCGAGCCCAGCGAATGGCCGACGAGATCGGCGCGGGCGATGCCCTTGGCGGACATGAAGCCGTCGAGGTCGCGGGCGAAATCGAGCAGTCCATAGCAACAGTCCGGCGCTGAGGACCGCCCGTGCCCGCGCAGGTCGATCGCGAAGACGTGGCGGCCCGCCACGATTTCGGGCGCGAGCAGCGACCAGCTGCGGCTGTTGTCGGTGCCGCCGTGCACCAGGATCAGAGGAGCACCCGCCGGGTCGCCCATTTCGACAAACGCCAGGGTCTGGCCGGAGGGCAGCGTCAGGGTCTGGCGCGCGGCGTCCCAGTCGGCCTGACCGGGCACCGGCAGCGGGTCCGCCGCCGCCGGTCCGATGCCCCGGGCGGCGGCAAGCGCCGCCGCCCGGACCCGTTCCCCCTGGGTCATTGCAGGGCGGCCATCACCGCGGCCTTGGCGTCGCCACCATCCTTGGTGGTCACGCCCTCGAGCCAGGGCTCCCAGGCGGCGGGGTTCGCCGCCAGCCAGGCCGTGGCGGCCTCTGCCGGGTCGGCGCCGTCGTTCAGGATCGCGCCCAT
The DNA here is from genome assembly GCA_031406135.1 of Rhodobacterales bacterium. Lineage (GTDB taxonomy): Bacteria > Pseudomonadota > Alphaproteobacteria > Rhodobacterales > Rhodobacteraceae > JANOGU01. The sequence goes on along the minus strand of JANOGU010000034.1, from coordinate 3,301 downwards.
GATCTCGTTCTCCATCTGCAGGGAGAAGGCGAGGTTGTTGAGCAGCTTGCCGGTGTTCGGGCACTCGGCGGCATAGCCCGTGCGGGTGTTGGTGGCGACGATGGCGCCGCCGAAGTTCGGGCCGAAGTAGTCGTCGCCGCCGGTGAGGTAGGTCATCTTGAAGTTGGCGTTCATCGGATGGGGTTCCCAGCCCAGGAAGATGATCGGCGCGCCGTCGTCGGTGGCGCGCTTGACCTCGGCCAGCATGCCCTGTTCGGACGACTCGATGACCTCGAACCCGTCCAGGCCGAAAGGGCCGGAGGCGATCATGTCGATGATCAGCCGGTTGCCGTCGTTGCCGGGCTCGATGCCGTAGATCTGGCTTTCCAGCGTGTCCTTGTGCGTGGCGATGTCCTTGAAGTCGGCGATGCCCAGCGCTGCGCCGGCCTCGTTGGTCGCAAGCGTGTATTTCGCGCCTTCGAGGTTGGTGCGGACGGTCTCGACCGTGCCCGCCTCGCGGTAGGGGGCGATGTCGGCCTCCATCGTCGGCATCCAGTTGCCGAGGAAGACGTCGATGTCGCCTCCGGCAAGCCCGGTATAGGTCACCGGCACCGAGAGGAGGCTGATCTCGGTCTCGTAGCCCAGCGCCTCGAGGATCACCGAGGTCGCCGCGGTGGTGGCGGTGATGTCGGTCCAGCCGACATCGGAGAAGATGACGGTGTCACAGCCCTCGGCGAAGGCTGGCAGCGCGAGGCTAGAGGCCAGTGCCGCCGAGAGGGCGGTGGTGCGGATGGTCATTGCGTGCTCCCGGTTGGTTTTTGTTGATTGACGAGTCAATAAAGATCACGTCACATCGACATTGCAAGCTCTTTTTTTGGGGGTCGCAGGCCATGCCGAAGCTGGGAATGGAACCTATCCGAAAGGCCGCCCTCGTCAAAGCCACGATCATCGAGGTCGGGCGGACCGGGTCGCTGGACGTGACGGTCAGCCAGATCGCCAAGCGGGCGGGCATGTCCGCGGCGCTGGCGCACCATTACTTCGGCGGCAAGGAGCAGATGTTCCTGGCCGCGATGCGCCACATCCTGACGCTGTATGGCGCCGAGACGCGGGGCGCCCTGGCGCTGGCCGAGGGGCCGCAGGGCCGCATCCAGGCGGTGCTGACGGCGTCGTTTTCGGCGGCGAACTTCCGGCGCGAGACCGTCGGTGCCTGGCTGAACTTCTGGGTCCTCGCGCAGACCGTGCCGGGGGCGCGGCGGCTGCTGAGCGTCTATCAGCGGCGGCTGCGGTCGAACCTCATGGCCGGTTTGCGGCCCTTGGCCGGGCCACGGGCGGAGGCGCTGGCCGTTGGGCTGGGGGCGCTGATCGACGGGCTCTACCTGCGCGAGGTGCTGAAGGATGGCCCGCCCGACGCGGCTGCCGCCATCGCCACGGCGCGAGCCTATCTCGCCGCGAACCTGGGCTAGGGACATGGCCGAATCGGATGTCGTCATCGTGGGCGCGGGGTCGGCGGGTTGTGCGCTGGCGTACCGGCTGGCCGAAGCGGGGGTCTCGGTCACCGTGATCGAGCACGGCGGCACCGATGCCGGGCCGTTCATCCAGATGCCGGCGGCGCTCAGCTACCCGATGAACATGCGGCTTTACGACTGGGGTCTGGTGACCGAGCCCGAGCCGCATCTGGGCGGCCGGGTCCTGCGGGTGCCGCGCGGCAAGGTGGTCGGCGGCTCGTCTTCGATCAACGGCATGGTCTATGTCCGCGGCCATGCGCGCGACTTCGACCACTGGGCGGAGGCGGGGGCGACGGGGTGGAGCTATGCCGACGTGCTGCCCTACTTCCGGCGCATGGAGGCCTGGCACGGGGCCGCCGACGGCGGCGATCCGGCCTGGCGGGGCACCGACGGACCGTTGCACATCACCCGCGGACCGCGCGCGAACCCGCTGTTCCAGGCCTTCATCGAGGCCGGGCGGCAGGCCGGCTATCCGGTGACGGCGGACTACAACGGCGCGCAGCAGGAGGGCTTCGGCCCGATGGAGGCGACGATCTGGAAGGGCCGGCGCTGGTCGGCGGCCAACGCCTACCTGCGGCCGGCGCAGAAGACCGGCAAGGTGCGTGTGGTCCGCGCTTTGGCGCGGCGGGTGGTGATCGAGGCGGGCCGCGCGACGGGCGTGGAGGTGCGGCGGGGCGGGGCGGTGGAGGTGATCGCGGCGCGGCGCGAGGTGGTGCTGTCGGCCTCGTCGCTGAACACGCCCAAGCTTTTGATGCTGTCCGGCATCGGCCCGGCGGAGCATCTGCGGGAGCATGGGATCGGGGTTCTGGCCGACCGCCCCGGGGTCGGGGCGAACCTGCAGGACCATATGGAAATCTACATGCAGTTCGCCTCGCGCCAGCCGGTGACGCTGTACAAATACTGGAACCTGATCGGAAAGGGCCTGATCGGGGCGCAGTGGCTGTTCACCCGCAAGGGCCTGGGTGCTTCGAACCAGTTCGAGGCCTGCGGCTTTGTCCGCTCCGCCCCCGGCATCGACTACCCCGACATCCAGTACCACTTCCTGCCCATCGCCGTGCGCTACGACGGCAAGTCCGCGCACCAGGGGCACGGGTTCCAGGCGCATGTCGGACCGATGCGGTCGAAGTCGCGGGGGTCAGTGACCCTGCGGTCGGCCGACCCCGAGGCACCGCCGGCGATCCGCCTCAACTACATGTCCCACCCCGACGACTGGACCGAGTTCCGCGCCTGTGTGCGGCTGACCCGCGAGATTTTCGCCCAGGCGGCGATGGCGCCGTTCGTGCAGCATGAAATCCAGCCGGGGGCGGCGGTGCAGTCGGACGACGAGATCGACGGCTTCATCCGCGCGCACGCCGAGAGCGCCTACCACCCCTGCGGCACGGCGCGGATCGGGCGGCGGGACGATCCGATGGCGGTGGTGGACCCGGAGCTGAAGGTGATCGGGGTGGAGGGGTTGCGGGTGGCCGATTCGTCGGTGTTCCCGCGGGTCACGAACGGCAACCTGAATGCGCCCTCGATCATGACCGGGGAGAAGGCCGCCGACCTGATCCTGGGGCGAAGGCTGGCGCCGGCGAACCTGGAGCCTTGGGTGCATCCTGACTGGAAGACGGCGCAGCGCTGAGCGTCACACGGTGGGACATTTTTTTAGTTGTTTTGAATCAGTTGGTTGCAGTGAGTCGTTAGGGGTTGGCGGATTCAAGGGCCAAGCGCAACGTTTGTGGTGAAGGCGGCGAGTTCTTCGGCGAGGGCTTCGGCGGGGGTTTTCCAGTTCAGGGTCTTGCGCGGTCGGCCGTTCATCAGCCTGGCGATGTGGTCGA
>JANOGU010000024.1:0-8840 GCA_031406135.1 Rhodobacterales bacterium | reverse complement strand
AGCCGAACTCCACCAGGAACCCGTCGCCCATCACCTTGAAGATGCGCCCGCCGTGTCTGGCCATGGTGGGATCGAAGAACTCGCGCCGATGATACTTCAGCGCCGCCACCGTGCGTTCCTCGTTGGCCTCCATCAGGCGCGAGTAGCCCACGACGTCGGCGGCAAGGATGGCGGCGAGGCGGCGTTCGACGTGGTCTTCGGCCATCGGCTATCCCTCGACCAGTGGTCGCGACGCTATCGGGAAGGTGACGCGCCAGCAAGCTACGTGCGGTGCCGTCAGCCTGCCAGATCGTCCAACTTCTGACCTGAGCCCCTGAACCTCCTCCAGCTTTGGGTAGGGTCCGTCCACGCAAGCCGACGGACTGGCCTGCTGCCGGGTTAGCGTAACTGCCTGTCCACGAAACCGGCAGCAGGCCAGGGGTCATTTTTGACCCCCCACGCCCTTGGTGCGTTTGCTACATGAGGCCGGATATTTGGCATGAGATGATGGGCCGGGGGGAGAGCCGCCTTCTGCCGTCCGGCATCATCCTTGCGCAAATACCCCACGGGGGTCCGGGGGTGTGAAACCCCCGTGGGTCCGCGCGGGCACAGCAGGCCGCATAGGCAGAGGAGCGCCGGCGGCTAGGGGCGGGTTGTGACCCGGCGGCGCAGGTGGGCGGGGGGCAGGCCCAGCATGCCGCGGTATTTGGCCACCGTCCGCCGCGCCGGTTCGCCCTGACCGGCCTCGGCCAGCGCCCGGGCCAGTGCGGCATCGCTCAGCGGACGGCGGGGATCCTCGGCGGCGATCAGGGCGGAGAGGCGGGCGCGGATCGCGCCGGCGGCCACCTCGCCCTCGCCCACCGCCGCGGTGAAGAGCCGCCGCATCCAGACCGGCCCGCGCGGGGTCTCCACGCTGACCCCGGTGACCGCCCGGCCGACCGTCGTGGGGTGCAGCCCCAGCGCCCCGGCCACTTCGTCCATGGTCATCGGCAGCAGCGCCGCGGGCCCGTTGCGCAGCGCCGAGGACTGGCGTTTCGTGATCTCGGCGCCAATCCGCAGCAGCGTTTCGCCACGGGCCGCGACCATCCGCTTCACCGCGCGCGCCTCGGCCACCTGGCGCCGCGCCGCGGCCGTGGCCTGGCCCCGCGGCGGGGCCGCGACCCGGACCTCGGGCAGCGCCGCGCGGTTCAGCTCCAGCACCCAGTCCTCGCCCACCGGCCGAGCGATCAGGTCGGGCTCGCGCGGCAGCGGCGGGGTGGGATCGAACACCGCGCCGGGCTTGGGGTTGAGGCCGCGCAGGCGCCGGATCTGGGCGCGCACCGCCTCTTCGCCGCTGCCAGAAAGCCGTGCGAGCCGCGCCACGTCGCCGGCGGCGACCAGCGGCAGGTTCGCCAGAAGCGCCGCCATCGTCGCATCGAGAAGCCCCGCGTCACGCGCCTGCAACTCCAGGCATTCGGCCAGCGACCGCGCGAACAGGCCGACCGGGTCGATCCCGCGCAGGCGTGCCAGCACCGCCTCGAGCTCGGCCTCTGCCGCCCCCTCCTCGGCGGCGACGGCGTGCAGCGGGCGGCCCAGCCAGCCGGTGGGTTCCAGTGCCGCAGCCAGCGCGAAGGCGAGGTCGCGCGGCCGGCCGGCCGGCACCAGCCGGCGGATCTCCTCGCCGACATGCGCCATCAGGCTCGGCGCCACCGCGGAGAGCGTCTCGATCTCCGCCCCCTCCGCCCTACCGCCGAAGACCCCGGTCCAGCGCGGCAGCCAGTCGCCGGCCGAGAGGGACGCCACCTCCAGCCGCAGGTGCGGGTTCTCGGCCGCCTGCTCCTCGAGATAGCGCGTGAGGCCCGAGGCGTCGAACTTCAGGATGCGCGTCGCCGCGGTCAGGCCCTGGGTCAGGCGCAGCCGCTGGCTCTGGCTCAGGTGGGGTCTGGCGCGCGTGGACATGCGGCCAGTCTAGGCCGGCGCCGGTCGCGGCGGAAGCCGGCGCGGGCTCGCCTTCGGCCGCCGGCGCGGCTAGAGGATGCGCAGCGATACGGGGGAGAGGGGCCGCATGCGCCTGGCCTGGCCATGGACGCGCGACCTGGTGCTGCTGGGCGGCGGGCACGCCCATGCGCTGGTCCTGCGCGCCTGGGCGATGGCGCCGCTGCCCGGCGCACGGATCACGCTGGTCGATCCCGCGCCCGTGGCAGCCTACAGCGGGATGCTGCCGGGCTTCGTCGCCGGGCACTACGCCCGGCACGAAATCATGGTCGACCTCGTCCGCCTGGCTGAAGCCGCCGGGGCGCGGCGGATCGCCGCGCGTGCGGCGGGGATCGACCCCGGTGCCCGCGAGGTGATCCTGTCTACCGGCGAGCGGCTGGCCTACGACGTCCTGTCGGTGGATGTCGGCGTGGGCTCGGCGCCGGAGGGCCTGCCGGGCTTTGCCGCACACGGACTGGCGGTGAAGCCGTTCGGCGCCTTTGCCGCACGCTGGGAGGCCTTCCTGGCCTCGGCGCCCGACGCTGCACGGGTCGCGGTGCTGGGCGGCGGGGCGGGGGGGATCGAGGTGGCGCTGGCCGCGGCGCACCGGCTGGGGCCGGACCGTGTCAGCCTGATCGAGCGCGACATCCCCGGGGCCGCGCTGCCCGCCGGGGCGCGGCGGCGGCTGATGGCGGCGCTGGCCCGGGGCCGGGTCGAAGTTTGCGCCGGTGTCGCCCCGGCAGAGGTAACCGCCGGGGGTGTCGTGCTGGCGGACGGGCGGCAAGTTCCGGCCGGGCAGGTACTGGGTCTTGCCGGCGCGCGGCCGCCGGGCTGGTTCGCGGACAGCGGGCTGGCGCTGACGGAGGGGTTCCTCGCGGTGGACGCGACGCTGCGCACTTCGGACCCGGCGGTCTTTGCCGCCGGCGACTGCGCGCATCTCGCCGCCTCGCCCCGGCCCCGGGCCGGGGTTTACGCGGTGCGCGCCGCGCCGGTGCTCGCTGCCAACCCGCGCGCCGCGCTCACCGGCGGGGCGCTGCGGCCGTTCCGGCCGCAGCGCGACCACCTGAAGCTGATCGCCACCGGCCCGCGCCATGCCGTGGCCGAAAAGGCCGGTCTGTCGCTGGCCGCCCCCTGGCTCTGGCGGCTGAAGGACCGCATCGACCGCGCCTTTGTCGAGCGGCTGTCGGACCTGCCCGCCATGCTCGCACCTGCGGTCCCTACCGCGGCGGCGGAGGGGCTGGCGGAAGTGCTGTCGCAGGCGCCGCTCTGCGGCGGCTGCGGCGCCAAGGCGGGGCCGGCGGCGCTGGCGGCGGCGCTGGCGACGCTGGGGCCCGAAGCCGACGGCGACGACGCCGCCGTGCTGGCCACCGGCGGCGTGCGGCAGGTGCTGACCGCCGACAGCCTGCGCGCCGTCACCGGCGACGAGGCGCTGATGGCCCGGATTGCGGCGGTGCACGCGATGGGCGATGTCTGGGCGATGGGCGCCCTGCCGCAGGCCGCGCTCTTGCAGGTGACCCTGCCCCGGTCCGGTCCCCGCATCGAGGCGCGCATGCTGGCCCGCGTTACCGCGGCCGCGGCGGCCGAGTTGGCTGCGGCGGGGGCGGTGCTGGCAGGCGGCCACAGTGCGGTCGGCAGCGAATTCGCTGTCGGCTTCGCCGTCACCGGCCTGCTGCCGCCCGGACGGGCGCCGCTGGCGCGGACCGGCGGCCGGCCGGGTGACGTGCTGATCCTGACCAAGCCGCTGGGCACCGGCATCGTGCTCGCCGCCTCGATGACCGGACGGCGCCTGCCCGGCCTGCTGCTGGGCGAGGCGGTGGAGGCGGCCCTGGCGCAGATGTGCCGCCCGCTCGGCGCCGCCGCCCGAGTGCTGGCGCCCCAAGCCCGCGCCATGACCGACATCACCGGCTTCGGCCTGGCCGGGCACCTGCTGGGGATGCTGTCGGGCGGGGACTGCGACGCCGAGATCGCGCTGGCGGAGATCGGCATCCTGCCCGGGGCCGAGGCGCTGGCGGCGGCGGGCGTGGCCTCCAGCCTCGCCCCTGCCAACCGCGCCGCGGCGCAGGGCCGCCTGGCCGGTGCCGACGCCCCGCGCGCCGCGCTGCTGTTCGACCCGCAGACCGCCGGCGGGCTCCTTGCCGCGGTTCCGCCAGACCGCTTGGAGCAGGCGCTTGCCGGACTGGCCGCGGCGGGCCAGCAGGTCCGGGTCATCGGCCGCCTGCGGCCCGGCACCGGTCGGATCACCCTGCGTCCGGCGTGAGGTCCGCGCTTCAGACCACCGCCAGCCGCGCCGCGATCTCTGCCGCCAGGGCGTCGAGGCCCGCCTCATCCAGCCGCACCGTCTCCAGCACTGCCGCGGCGTCGGGCATGCGCGCCCGGTGGCGGGCGTAACGGGGATCGTAGTGGCGCTCGATCAGCACCGCGGCCAGTGCCAGGTCCTCGCCGGCGCCGGCCATCCGCAGCCACTCTTCTATGGTCTCGCGGGGATAGAGCGGGCGCAGCCCCCAGATCACTTCCGCCAGCCGCGCGCGGTCCGCCGTCAGATCGCTGTAGGCCCGCGTCAGATAGGCCGCCCGCGCCTCGGGCGGCGCCGACACCGCGATCCGCGGCGCCGCGCGCATCGCCTTCCACAGCGCCGGCGGCAGGCGGCGGTCGCCGATGGCGGCGCTCTCGGCCTCGACCAGCACCGGGCGCGCGGGGTCGAACCGCGCCAATTCCACGGCGAGCAGCCCCTCGAAGCCGCGTTGCGAGGGCTGGCCTCCCGGCATGGCGCCGAACAGCGAGCCACGGTGGCGCGCCAAGCCCTCGAGGTCCAGGACCTGCCCGCCCCTGGCCGCCACCCGCGCCAGCAGTTCGGTCTTAGCGGTGCCGGTGTCGCCGTCCAGCACCACGATCCGCAGCGGCACCGGGGCGGTGTAGAGCGCCGCGACCACCAGCGCGCGCCAGGCCTTGTAGCCGCCCGCCACCGTCTCCACCCGCCATCCCACCTCGCGCAGGATGGTGGCGAAGGACCCCGACCGTTGCCCGCCGCGCCAGCAGTAGAGCAACGGCCGCCAGCCGCCGGGGCGGTCCGCCAGCGGACCTTCGAGATGCCGCGCGGCGTTGCGCGCGACCAGCGCCGCGCCCAGCTTGCGCGCGGTGAACGGGTTCACCTGCTTGTAGATCGCGCCGACCCGCGCCCGTTCCGCATCGTCCAGCACCGGCAGGCTGATCGCGCCCGGCAGGCGGTCGTCGGCGAACTCGGCGGGCGAGCGCACATCAATGATGTCGTCATACCCGGCCTCGGCCGGATGCAGGACGGAGGTGAGCGTCAGCGGCATGCGGCGAGGGGATACGGCAGGCGGGGTCGGAGGGGAAGGCTCGGCAGCGCGGGCGGACCGCGCGCGCCCCGGGGCAGGCGCCCTGCCCTTCCCCTCCGGTCGGGGAAACCCCGCCCCGGTCTTGGACCGGGGCCTCGCGTCCCCCGGGAGCGCTGGCGGAGGACGAGGTCCCGGGTCAGGCCCGGGACGGGGCGTCACCCCGCCTCCCGGGCCACACGCGGGCGGCCGGTCGCGGTGGCTGTCAGGCGCGCCTCGATGAACATCGCCCGGCCCTCGATCTCCACCTCGCGCCGCTCTTCGCGCAGCGTCACTTCCGCCGCCTCCGCGCCCGCCGCCCCCGCCCGGGCCGCGGCCTCGGCCTTCAGCGCGGCGCCCAGCGCCGCCAGCGCCGCCTCGGGCGTGGCGAAATGCTCCAGGCCGGTGGCCAGATGCGCGGTGTAGCGCCCCTCCGCCGGGCTGGTGACGATGCCGCTGGCCGATTGCGCCACCTGCCCCACGACGGCACCGATGGCATTGGCGACGCCCGCATGCTCCGGCAGCACCATGCGGCAGCCCAGCCGCGCGCCCACCGCGCCGTAATAGGCCGGGGCCGAGGCGCCGAGTCCCACCACCGGCACGTTCAGCCTTGCATCGAGCGCCAGCACCCCGCGGTGCCCGTCGAGCCCCTTCGCCAGCAGGGGATGCGCCGCCAGCGCCCTGGCCTGATCCGGCCCGAAGGCCGGATCCTCGGCGAAGGCCGCCTCCAAGAGGCAGGTGCAGGTCTGCGCCGTCAGCCGGTCCACCACCATCTGCGCCAGGCCGCCGGCATCGCGCGCCAGACGCTCGCCCGCCCCGGTCCGCCGCCGCGCCATCAGCGTCAGCGCCTTGCCCGCCGCCGCCCCGTCCCAGGCGTCGAGCCGCTCCAGCACATGGCTCGCATCCGACGGCGTGACGCCCGCAAGCATGACCAGGCCGCGCGCCACCAGCCGGTCGACGGCGGCCAGTTCGATCCGCGACTTCACCCATCCCGCCAGCGGCACGGGACCGGACAGGCGCGCGAGCAGGCCCGCGTCGCGCTCCGGCAACCCCGCCGGATCGCCGCCCATCGGCACCGCGAAGCGGCCGTCGAGATCGCCCACCGCCTCGGCCTGCAGCCAGCGATCCAGCGCGGCATGGACCATGAGGCCATGGTCCACCGCCAGCAGCGATACCGGCAACAGCCGCCGCGGCCCCAGCCGCAGCGTGCTGGCAAGACCCTCGGTCAGGACATGCACTTCGCTGTCGCCGCCAAGCCCGGTGGTGCGCATCGCCACCGCCTCGACCATGGTGCGGAAGCCGCCGACCTCGGCGCCCTCGGGATCGATCGCCGGCAACCCGCCGCGCAGCAGCGCCACGTCGGTGGTGGTGCCGCCGATGTCGGAGACCAGCGCCTCGGCCTCGCCGGTCAGCCAGCGCGCACCGACGATCGAGGCGGCCGGCCCGGACAGGATCGTCTCGATCGGCCGCTCGCGCACCACGGCGGCGGAGATCAGCGCCCCGTCGCCGCGCACCACCATCAGCGGCGCGGTGATTCCGGCGCGCGCGATGTGCCGCTCGCAGGCCGCGACCAGACGGTCGATCAGGCCGATCAGGCGGGCGTTCAGGACCGCCGTCAAGGCCCGCTTGGGGCCGTTGAGATTGGCCGAAAGCTCATGTGAGCAGGTCACGGGGCGCCCGGTCAGCCGCCGGATCAGGTCGCGCGCGGCGATCTCATGGGCCGGGTTGCGGGTGGCGAAACGGGCGGCGACGGCGAACCCCGCCACTCCGGGCGCCACCGCCGCGACGGCGGCTTCCGCCGCCGCCGGATCGAAGGCGGCGATCTCGGTTCCGGCGTGGCTGTGGCCGCCGTCCAGCACGATCAGGGGATCGCCGCGCAGCGCCTGGGCCAGCCCGGCGCGCTGCGCGTCCTCGGCGGAAAAGCCGATGAAGAGCAGCGCCACCCGCCCGCCCTGGCCCTCGACCAGCGCGTTGGTGGCCAGCGTCGTCGACAGCGAAACCAACCGCACCGCGCCCGGCGCCACCCCGGCCGCGGCCAGCGCCGCGTCCACCGCCCCACCAATGCCGACCGACAGATCGGCCCGCGTCGTCAGCGCCTTGGCGCTGCCGAGCACACGCTCCGCCGCGGGATCGAGGATCACCGCATCGGTGTAGGTTCCGCCTGTGTCCACCCCGAGAAGCACGTCACGCCTCCATCCGCCCTGCCCGCCGCATAGGCCACGCCGCGTCCGGGGTCACAACCCCCGATCCGCCGTGCGGACCCGACGTGCCCCGTCCACGGACCGAGGACGAGGCGGGCTTGGCCGCGGTGCTTTCCGCAAGCGCGGAGGGGGGCGCTGCCCCCCGCTGCGCTCCCCCCGGGGTATTTCGGCAAGAATGAAACTGCTTCGGGGGGGTGTCCTCTGCCTGCCGGCATCATCCTTGCGCAAATACCCTACGGGGTTTGCCGACGGTGACGCCACCGGTTCGAGACACCGGCGGCATGGGGGGTGTGAAACCCCCGGGGGTCGCAACGCGGACAGACCCCTCGCCAGACGCGCAACGCCAGCGCGCCCCTTGCGGGCGCAAGACGGCGGCTCTGGCATCCGTCCGTCCAAGGGCGCTGCGGGGGTGCAAGGGGGGCGCCTGCGGCCCCCTTGCCTGGTCCCGCGCCCGCAGGGCGCGGGACGGCGGGCGGGACGCGGGCGGTCCGGCACCTGGCGCTTGTCGCGGGCCGACGGGCGTGCCACGAGGGGCCATGCGCCGCGAAGCCGTCCCGGACCTGCCCGAGCCCGACCGGATCGAGGGAGCGCCGCACCCGCGCGAGACGAAGGCCCTGTTCGGACAGGACGCGGCCGAGGCGCAGGTGCTGGCGGCCTTGGCCGGCGGGCGGATGCACCACGCCTGGCTGCTGACCGGGCCGCGCGGCATCGGCAAGGCAACGCTGGCCTGGCGCATCGCGGCCTTCCTGCTCGCCGGCCCCGAACCCGGCGGGCTGTTCGCGCCTGCCGCGCCGGCCTCGCTCGATGTGCCGGAGGATCACCCGGTCCGGTCCCGCCTGCGCGCGCTGTCCGAGCCGCGGCTGACGCTGCTGCGCCGCGGCCCCAACGAGAAGGGCACCGCGCTGAGCCAGGTGATCGGCGTCGACGAGGTCCGCGAGGTCCGGCGGCGCTTCCATCTGTCCGCCGCCGATGGCGGGCGGCGGGTGGCCATCGTCGATGCCGCCGACGAGATGAACCCGCAGGCGGCCAATGCGCTGCTGAAGCTGCTGGAGGAGCCGCCGGAGGGCGTGGTCTTCCTGATCGTCGCGCATCGGCCGGCGCGGCTGTTGCCCACGATCCGCTCGCGCTGCCGCACGCTGGCGCTGGCGCCGCTGGGGCCGGCCGACCTTGCCGCCGCGCTGGCGCAGGCGGGGGTCGCGGTGGACGACCCCGCCGCCCTGGCCGAACTGGCGCAGGGCGCGCCGGGGGCCGCGCTGCGCATCGCGGGCGGCGGCGGGCTGCGGCTCTACGCCGATCTCGTCGCGCTGGCCACGGGCCTGCCGCGGCTCGACCGGGCGCGGGCCATGGCGCTGGCTGACAGTCTGTCGGGCAAGGC
>JANOGU010000012.1:0-2206 GCA_031406135.1 Rhodobacterales bacterium | reverse complement strand
AGCTGAGGGGGCAGTACCCGACCGGCGAGTCGGCGCTTCGCGGCGCGTTCAAACGTGACAATTAGTTGCTGCGCGAGATCGGTGTACCGATCGAGAGTGAAGTGCTCGCGGGGTCCGATGCCGGCAAGTCGGCGTACCGGGTCGACCGCCGCCGTTACGAACTCGCCGATCTCGACCTGGCGCCCGACGAGACCCGAGCGCTGCAGATGGCGGTCGCTGCCGCCCGGCTGTCGGCGGGCGACTTCGGGCTGCTCAAGCTCGGCGCCGATGGTCCCGTGGCGGGCGGCGTGGTCGCCAACGTTCCCGACGACCCTGCACTTCCGGTGCTGCGCGAAGCAGCGGCTCACCGCGCCGTCGCTTCGTTCACCTATCGGGGGACGGCGCGCGAGTTGCAGCCCTACACGGTGCTGCTACGCGAGGGCGCGTGGTACGTGATGGGTCACGACCGCGGCCACGGCACGGTCCGCACGTACCGCGTCGACCGCATCGAGGGCGCAGTGCGCATCGGTGTCCGCGGCACTCGCCCGCCAGACCCCGGTGCGGCCCGAGCCGCACATCACCTCGTCCGAGATCACCAGCACCCCGTGCCGGCGGCAGACCTCGGCCATGGCGGCGCCATAGCCTTCCGGCGCCGGCAGCGCGCCCCCGGCGGCGCCCACCACCGGCTCCCAGACGAAAGCGGCCACGGTGTCGGGGCCGAGCCGCTGAATCTCCGCCTCGAGTTCCGCAGCGAGATACGGCACCAGCGTCGCGACCGTTTCCCCGCCGGGAAGCCGGTAGGCATTCGCCGCGCTGACCCGCCCCATCTCCGGCAAGGCCCCGGCAAAGGCGCGCTGGCGCTCCTCGAAACCCGACAGCGCGGTCGCCATCAGCGTGTTGCCATGCCACGACCGCCTGCGCCCGATGAACCGGACGCGACCCGGCTCGCCCCGGTCGAAGTGATACTGCAGCGCGATCTTCAACGCGCTTTCAATGGCCTCCGACCCGCCGGTGACGAAGACCATGTCGCCATAAGCCGGGCCGCAGTTGGCACTGATGATCGCCGTCATCTCTTCCAGCGCATCCGCGGTGAAGAAGTAGCGATAGCCATGCGCCACCCGCCCCATCTGGTCCGCGACCGCCGCATTGACCCGGGTGTCACCGTGGCCGAGGCAATACACCGCCGGGCCCCCGGACCCGTCGATGTAGCACTTGCCGGTGACGTCCCAGAGATAGCTTCCCGTGCCATGGGAAATCTTCGGAAGGGCGCCTTGGGTGACGTCGTTGGCGCTGGCGGCGGGGCGGGGCATGGCGACTCCTTGCGGTGGCCGCAGGTGACACGCGGTCTTTGGCCGGGTCAACGCCGCCCCATGTGATCACACCTTGAAAAACTGTGATCACGAATGTCGGAATCTTCCCCTCCCCTTGGAATTTCCCTTTGGAAGGACCTCTCTGCGCATGCCACACAAAGCCATCCAAGCTGCGGGGAGCGCCGATGAACATCCATGAATACCAGGGCAAGGCCCTTCTGCGCAGCTACGGTCTGCCGGTTTCCGACGGCCGCGTGGTGGTCAAGGCCGAAGAGGCCAAGTCCTCGGCGGCCGAAATCGACGGCCCGGTCTGGGTGGTCAAAGTGCAGATCCACGCCGGCGGCCGCGGCAAGGGGCGGTTCAAGGAACCCGAAGCCGGCGACAAGGGCGGCGTGCGGATCGCCAAGTCGGTGGGCGAGGCGGCGGAGCAGGCCCGGATGATGCTGGGCCGCACTTTGGTGACCAAGCAGACCGGCCCGGCCGGCAAGCGGGTCAACCGCGTCTACATCGAGGACGGCAGCGACATCGCGCGGGAGCTTTACCTCGCACTGCTGGTGGACCGCGGGTCTTCCCGCATCTCCTTCGTCGCCTCCACCGAAGGCGGCATGGACATCGAGGCCGTGGCCCATGACACGCCGGAGAAGATCCACACCTTCACCGTCGATCCCGCCACCGGCCTGCAGGATTTCCACGGCCGCCGCGTCGCCTTTGCGCTGGGGCTGACGGGCGCGCAGGTGAAATCCTGCGTCGGGATCGTGAAGACGCTCTACCGGATGTTCGTCGAGAAAGACATGGACATGCTGGAGATCAACCCCTTCTGCGTGCTCAAGGACGGCTCCTTGCGCCTTCTGGACGCCAAGATGGGCTTCGACGGCAACGCCATGTACCGCCACGCCGACATCATGGCGCTGAAGGAC
>JANOGU010000007.1:0-18537 GCA_031406135.1 Rhodobacterales bacterium | reverse complement strand
CCCACGGATACCTCGCAAGGTCCTACTTCCGCACCGGCTTCACCTTCCTGCGCAACCGGCTCCGATCCAACCACCCCGAAACCCTGGCCGAGTGGATCAACCTCCCGAAAACACTCGGCAAACAGAGAGTCGTGTAGTGTGGGGTTTGTTAGGGAATCTGCGTTCGTAAACGGGGCGCGCGGTGGTCCGCAGGGCGGGGTTCACCCCGCCGCGTGCGCCGATGGCGGAGTGAACCCCGCGCTACCGGTCCGGCGGCAGCAGCCCCAATCCGCGCAGGTAGATGCCGATGCCGGCCTCCAGCAGGTCCTCGGGCGGGAACGGGCTGCGGGCGCCGGGGGCGCCGCGCGCGAACAGCTCCACGATGCCGTGGCTCATCGCCCAGACATGCGCCGAGACCATGCTGGCGGGAGGGCGGCGGCCGGGGGGCAGGTGCTCGGACAGCTGCGCCGCGGCGCGTTCAAGCACCGCCCGCGCGCGCTCGGCCACATGGTGCAACTCGGACGACGCCGTCAGGTTCAGCCCGGCCTCGAACATCGCCTTGTAGTGGCCGGGATACTTGCGCGCGAAGGCGAGATAGGCCCGCCCGACGGCCTCGAACGCGGCAAGCGCAGTGGGCTTGCCGCTATCGAAGGCATATTCCAGCAGTGCCGCGAAAATGTCGAACCCCTGTCGCGCCACCTCGGCCAGCAGCTCGTCGCGCCCGGCGAAGTGGCGGTAGACGGCGGCTGGGGTCACATCCACGGCCTTGGCCGCCTCGGTCAGGGTGAAGCCCTGCGGCCCCTGAGCCTCGATCAGCGTCAGCGCCGCCTCGACCAGCGCCTGACGCAGGTTGCCGTGGTGATAGCCGCGCTTGCCGCCGATCATCGGGGCGGCCTGCGGCGTGCAAACCTCTCCCCCTTCCCCTTTCCCACGGGGAGGGGTGAGGGGGAGAGGTGTCCCGCCTCACTCATGCCGCGCCTTGTGCCACAGCTTGGCACCGCCACAGATCGATCGGTCGAGCTTGCCGATCAGCTCCGCGTCCTTGCCCGCGAACTCCACCGCATGCAGCACGGTCTGGATCGCCGCGATCCGGGCCCGCAGCTTGTCGTCAGACAGGATCACCGTCCAGGGCGCGTGCTTGAAGTCGCTCTGTTTCAGCGTCTCGTCGATCGCTGCGGTATAGGCATCCCATTTCGGCAGCCCGTCCACGTCGATCTGGCTGAGCTTCCATTGCTTCAGCGGGTCCTGCTCGCGGTCGAGGAACCGCTTGAGCTGCTCGGCCCGCCCGACGTCCAGCCACAGCTTCAGAAGCACGATCCCTTCTTCGACGATCATCCTTTCGAATTCAGGGAGTTGGCGGAAGAACTTCGCGCGGTCGTCGGGTTTGCAGAAGCCGAAGACATGCTCGACAATGCCGCGGTTGTACCAGGAACGGTCGAAGATCGCGATCTCGCCCTTGGCCGGCAGCCAGTCGATGTAGCGCTGGAAATACCACTGCGCCGCCTCGCGGTCGCTGGGTTTGGACAAGGCCACCACATTGGCCACGCGGGGGTTCAGGTTCTCGCGCATGACCCCGATGGTGCCGCCCTTGCCGGCCGCGTCGCGGCCCTCGAAGACCACGACGATCCGCTTGCCGGTGGCCTTCGCGTCGGCCTGCAGGCGCACCAGCTGGCGCTGCAGGCCTTCCATCCGGGCTTCGTAGTCCTTCTTCTTCATCTCCTCGCGGTAGGGATAGTCGGGGTTCAGGATGTCGTCCTTGCCCGCCCCCTCGATCAGCTTGCGCACTGCCCTGGGCGCGCCCTCGCGGAAGTAGCGGCTGATTGCGCCGTCAAAGGGCAGGTCCATGGCGTCCTCCGTGTCTGCCGCCAGTATGACGGCGGGGCGTCAGGCTGCAAGCCGCCGGATCGCGGCAAGGATCGGTTCGGGGCGGGAATGGTGCGGCATGTGGCCGGCGCCGTCGAGCAGGGTCAGGCGGCAGCGCGGCAGCAGGCGGCTCATCGGCTCGGCGTGGATGCGGGCGAAGACGGTGCTGTCGGCGCTGCCGTGCAGCGCCTCCACGGCCAGGTCGAGCCCGGGGTAGAGCGCCGCCATCGCCGCCACCCGCGGCTTCAGGCCCAGAACCTGGCGGCCGTTCTCGCGCAGGCTGGCACGGCGCAACGACAGGCCCAGCCCGAAGCCGTCGAGATAACCCGCGGGCACCGGGTCGGGGGCGAAGGTCGCGGTCAGCGCGGCCAGCGCCTGGTCGCGCGAGGCGAAAGCCGTGATCAGCGGCACCACCGTGGCGCCGCCCAGCGCGGAGCCGGTCAGATGGTACCAGCGGTCCAGCCCGCCCGGCCAGGGCATCGTCGGGGCCGAGACGGTGACCACGCCGGCAAGGCCGCCGGGGTCCGCCAGCGCCCAGCCCATGGCGACCGCCCCGCCGTAGGAGTGGCCCAGGACGACCGGCCGCCGCAGCCCCAGCCGTGCGGCGGCGGCGGCGAGGTGGGCGCCCTGCACGCGGGGATCTTCCGCGCCCGGGATCGCGTCGGACCAGCCCAGGCCGGGGCGGTCGAAGGCGGTGACGCGGAACTCGCGCGCCAGCGCCGGCATCAGCGACAGGGTGAAATCGCGCAGATTGCCGCCGGCGCCGTGGATCAGCACCACGTCCGGCCCCTGCCCCAAGGTCAGCGCATGCACCTTGCGGCCACCGACCTCGATCAGGTCGCCCAGCGGCGGGAAGGCGGCTTCGGCCTCCGTCTCGCGCGCGTGGGCGCGCCGCGAAGTGGCAAAGCCGCCCAGCGCGGCGGCAGCCAGCAGGCTAAGTGCCAATCGCCGCGAGGTCATAGGGCGTGCTCTGGTAGATCTCGTTGATCCAGTTGCCGTACAGCAGGTGCCCGTGCGACCGCCAGCGGTTCAGCGGCGGCCGGGACGGGTCGTCGTCCGGATAGTAGTTCAGCGGCACGTTGATCGGCGTGCCGGCCGCCAGGTCGCGGTCGTACTCCTGTTTCAGCGTGTCGCTCTCGTATTCGAAGTGGTTGAAGATGTAGAGCGCGCGGCATGCCTCGTCCTCCACCAGGCAGGGCCCGGTTTCGGCGGACCCCAGCAGGATACGCAATCCGCCGGCGGAAAGTTCCGCCGCCTTCATTTCCGTCCAGCGGCTGACCGGGATCACGAAATCGTCCGAGAACCCGCGCAGGAACGGCGAGGCGGGGGCGAGGTTCTTGTGGCGGAAGCAGCCGAAGGCCTTGGCGTCCAGCATGTGCTTGTTCACGCCGTGGAAGTGGTAGGCCATCGCCATGCCGCCCCAGCAGACGCCGAAGGTGGACTGCACATGGGTCTGGGTCCAGTCCATCAGCTGGGTCAGCTCGTCCCAGTAGGTCACCTCCTCGAACGGCAGGTGCTCGATCGGCGCCCCGGTGATGATCAGGCCGTCGAACTTCTCGCCGCTGTCCGCCACTTCGGCGAAGGGGCGGTAGAAGGTCTCCATGTGCTCGGCGGCCGTCGTCCTGGTCTGGTGCTCGGTCATCCGCAGCAGTTGCAGGTCGATCTGCAGGGGGGTGGCGCCGATCAGCCGGGCGAACTGGGTCTCGGTCTGGATCTTCTTCGGCATCAGGTTCAGAAGCCCGATGCGCAGCGGCCTGATGTCCTGCCGCGCCGCCCGGTCGGGCGACATCACCATCACGCCCTCGCGCCGCAGCACGTCATAGGCGGGAAGGGTCTCGGGCAGGGTGATGGGCATTCGGGGGCCGGATGTGAAAGGACGCTGGGCAGGCGCGACGCGACCTAGGCGAGTGCGGCGCGGCGATCAAGGGCCAGGCACATGAGCCGGTCGAAACCGGCCACGTCACTGACCCCGGCGACCTCGTCGGCGCTGACCGTCACGCCCCAGGTCGCCATCTGCCGGTAGCGCGGCTGGCGATGGGCGAGCGCCCGGGCATAGGCCCAGCGCACGAAGGCGTCGGGGTCGCAACTCGCCTCCGTGACGGCGTGGCCGGCGCGGTATTCCTCCCAGGCGGAGCGCAGGAAGGCGGGCTGGTAGTACATCGGCTTGGGCGCCCGGTCGAAGCGGGCGGCGAGGTCGGCGGTATGCGCCGCACTGCCTTCGATCCAGACCATCAGGTGATGCGCGGCAAGCTCGGTCAGCACCGGGTCGGCCGCGTCCCAGGGGTCCACCACCTCGCAGATCGAGCCGGAGGTGTCACAGACGAAATGCGGGTAGCCGTAGAGCGCCTCGGCCCGGTCGATGAACCGCGTGGTGTCAAGCATGGCGGCGATCTCGGCCTGGCGGTGCTCTTCCTGCCGCTTCAGGTATTCGGCGAAGGGCAGGCCCCCCTTGGCGGGGTCGCCGGGCTTGCCCAGATAGGTGGACAGCGGCGCCAGATTGTCGAAGGTGATGTTCGAGGCGATATAGACGCTGTCGGTCATCAGCAGCTCGCGCAGCAGCGGCACCTTCATCGCCTCGCGCTTGAAGTTGTCGGCGATGCGCTCGCCCATGTAGCGGGTGCCGATGCGGTAATCGACCGAGTAGTGGAACCAGCCGCCAGCGGCGCGCAGCAGCGCCGCGAGCCGGGTCTTGCCCAGGCCGGACATGCCGAAGAACAGGACGCGCTTGCGCCCCGCCTGCCGCCAGTCCGCTGCGCTCCGGTAGATCATGCCGCCGGTCTAGCCGTGGCCCTTGGCCCCTTCAAGCGCGAAAGGCCCCGCCGGTCGGGCGGGGCCTTCGGAGCGATAGCCAGAGATTTCAGAAGCGGACGCCCATCGTCACGCCAAATCCGACCGCATCGTTGCCCGAGAACACGGTGCCCGAGCTGTCCACGGCATCGCCGAGCTTCACGTATTCGATGCCGCCGGTGATCTTGAAGTTGTCCTTGGTGTAGGTGCCGCCGATCCCGATCGAGCGCGACCCGTCGGTGGGCGACAGGCGCGAGGAGATGCCGCCGTTCGCCTTTTCGTAGCCGAGGCGCGCAAAGACCGAAAGGTTCTCGTTCAGACGCCGGCCGACGCCGAGCTGCCAGGTGACGACGTTGTTGTCGAAGCCGGTGATCTCGTCGCCGGTCACGCCGGTGTATCCCGGCGGGCGGACGGTCCACGCGGACCATTCGGCATAGCGGATCGAGCCGAACAGCAGCGTGTCCTTGGCGATCCCGGACTGGAAGTCGAGCGCCAGCGACTGCGGCATTTCGATTTCGGTGGTGGTGCTGATCGTGCCGCCGAGCGGTACCCAGGTTTCCGTTGTCGGGAAGTCGTGGGTGATCTTGCTCTCGTAGGTCAGCGCCACCCGCAACGCGATCTCGGGCTTCTCGTAGGCCGCGCCGACGATGTAGCCAAAGTCCGACGTGCTTCCGCTGGCCGTGTAGTTGAAGGTCACCAGCGCCGGCGGGATCTGGATGTTGGCCTCGGATCGGAGGTAGCGCAGACCGCCGTAGACCGAGATCGCCGGCGTCACCTCGAAGCGCAGGATGCCAGCGATCTGCCGGCTTTCCCAGGTCGCGGTGAGGCCGGCATAGGGGAACAGCGTGTAGTTCGCGTCCGCGCCGTAGGGCTGGTTCACGAACAGGCCGAGGTGCAGCTTGTCAGAGAACTGGTGCTTGTAGGCGAAGGACAGCGTGGTGTAGCTGCCCGCCATTCCGCCGGTGGGGCCGCCGCCGAGCGGGACGGGAAAAGTCCCGCTCACATCCGGGGACACATGCGAGAAGCCGAACTCGGCGTAGTTCCCCTCCTCGTACATGATGCCGTAGCTCAGGCGCGACCGGTCGATCCCGCCCGCGTCCGCCGCCGTGGCCGCCAGCGCTCCCACGCAAGCGAATGCCGCTATCTTCTTCATGCTGCCCTCCCCGACATGCCCCTGGCCAGCGCTCCGCCCGGCCTTTGGACCAGCGTTAGGCAGGGGGTCGGTACCGGTCAACCGATAACGCCACGTCACGGATTCGTGACGGTCCGCCTGTTGCCGGAAGCCCGCGGCGCGGCGCGGGACTGGGCGCGCAGATTGATCAGGATGCCGGCGAAGATCAGCCCCGCGCCCAGCGCGACAGGCGGCTCCAGAGCTTCCTCGTAGAGCGCCCATCCGACCAGCGCGATGACTGGCAGGCGGGCGAAGTCGATGGGTACGACGACCGAGGCCGGCGCCAGTGTCAGCGCCTTGGTCAGGCAGTAATGCGCAGTGACGCCGGAGACGCCGAGCAGAAGGAGCCAGGGCGCGGTGGCGGCGGTCGGCCAGGTGATGGCGCCGTCGGCGAAGACGATGATCAGGCTGAAGACGGTCTGCATGCCGGTCAGCCAGAACAGGATCGACACGATCCCCTCGACCCGGGTCAGCGTCTTGGTGACGACGGTGGTGGCGGCGAAGCACACGGCGGAAAGCGCCGCCGTCACCACGCCTATCTCGATGGCGCCGAAATCCGGCCGGGCCACGATCAGGACGCCGGCGAAGCCGAGGATCGCGGCGCCAGCCTTGGCCACCGTCAGCCGCTCGCCCAGAAATGCCGCCGCCATCAGCATCACCCAGATCGGCGAGGTGAACTCCAGCGCGAAGACCTGTGCCAGCGGGATCAGCGGGATGGCGTAGAACCACAGGTTCTGCCCCGCATAGTGGACAAGGTTCCGCCCAAGGTGGCGCGGCAGCCGTGCGGTCCGGACCTCGCCCAGGCGCCCGGAGAGGCCGGCGACCGCGACCACGATCAGGAACCCCACCGCTGACCGCCACAGCATCAGCTCGAAGGTATCATGCGCGCCATTGATGGACCGGCTGGAGATCGCCATGGCGGAGAAGGCGGCGATGCAGCCGGTCATCCAGAACGCGGCGGCAAGGGGGCGCTGGACGGGTTCTGACATGCGGGTCTTGTCGCAGTGCGGGCCGCGATTTGCCAGACCGCACCGGCCGCTGCTGCGCCCGGGCACACAGGCCACCCCGCCCCGGGCTTGACCCGGGGCCTTCCGGGCGGCCGGCGGCGCGAATTGATGCGGAGACCCCGGTCAAGCCCGGGGCGGGTTTTCGATGCGGTCCTGACCGCCTTACCGGAACACGACCAGCGCGCCGGGGCTCCACGCCACCCGCGCCCGGGCACCGACATCCAGCACCGGCCGGCCGTGGACGTTGCGCATCGAGATCCGGACCTCGTCCCTGGACCCGTCGAGGATCACGTCGTAGTAGGTCATGTCGCCGTAGTAGATGACCTCGTCCACCGTCGCCAAGCTCTCGCGGTCGGCCGGTTGCTGGGTGTCGAACAGGATGGTCAGCGTCTCGGGCCGGAAGCCCACGTTGGTGGCGGCCGAGG
This sequence comes from Rhodobacterales bacterium, assembly GCA_031406135.1. Taxonomy (GTDB): domain Bacteria; phylum Pseudomonadota; class Alphaproteobacteria; order Rhodobacterales; family Rhodobacteraceae; genus JANOGU01. The sequence continues at coordinate 11,305 of JANOGU010000007.1, read as the reverse complement.
TCGCGCTGCCCATGCACTGGTCCTGGTCGAGCAGGAAGCGGCCGAAGCCCTCGCAATCAACCTCAACCTTGCCGCCGGCCTCGGACAGAACCTTGGCCGGCAGGAAGTTCATCGTACCGATGAAGTTGGCGACCTTGCGGCTGTTGGGGCGGCGGTACAGCGTTTCCGGGTCGGCCAGCTGCGCGATCTCGCCCTCGAACATGACCGCGATGCGGTCCGACATCACCAGCGCCTCTTCCTGGTCGTGGGTGACCAGGATGAAGGTGATGCCGACCTGCCGTTGCAGCCGGATCAACTCCACCTGCATCTGCTCGCGCATCTTCTTGTCGAGCGCCGACAGCGGCTCGTCCAAGAGCAGCACCTTGGGCTTCAGGATCAGCGCGCGGGCCAGCGCCACGCGCTGCCGCTGGCCGCCCGAGAGCGCATGGGCGGCGCGCTTGCCGAAGCCCTTCAGCCCCACCATCTCCAGCGCTTCCTCGACCGCCTTGCCCTTCTCCTCCTTCGAACGCGGGTCGCGGCGCAGGCCGAAGCCCACGTTCTGCTCCACCGTCAGGTGCGGGAAAATGGCGTAGGACTGGAACACCATGTTCGTCGGCCGCACGTTGGCCGGCACGGCGGCCATGTTCTTGCCGTCGATCATGATCACGCCCGAGGAGATGTTCTCGAACCCGGCGATGGTGCGCAGCAGCGTGGTCTTGCCGCAGCCCGAGGGGCCGAGCAGCGAGAAGAACTCCCCCGCCCGGATTGTGGCGGTGATGCCGCGCAGGGCGTGGTAGTCGCCGTAGTATTTCTGCACGTCCTGCAGCGCGATCATGGTGGGCTTGTCGTTCACAGGAAGCCTCCGGAGGACTTGCCGCCAGTGCGCGCGATGCCGCGGCGGCGGGTGTATTCGGCGAGAGCCAAGAGGCAGATCGACAGCAGGACGAGGATGGTGCCAAGCGCCATGACCTTGGGCACGTTCGCCGGAAAGCGGAACTGGCCGTAGATGTAGGCCGACAGCATCGTGTCGGTTCCGCTGAGGAAGTAGGCGATGATGAATTCGTCGAGGCTGACGGTGAAGCAGATCAGGAAGGACGATACGATCCCCGGCATCACCAAGGGCAGGATGATCAGCCGGAAGGTGGACGCCGGCGTCTCGCCCAGATCATAGGCGGCCTCTTCGAGCGACTTGTCGAGCGACTGGAAAGCCGAGGACAGGATCGCCACCGCCAAGGGCGTGGTGAACAGCACATGGCCGAGGATCACCGTCAGGATCGACATGTTCAGCCCGATGCCCAGGAACACCACCAGCAGCGACATCGCCAGGATCATCTCGGGCAGTACCAGCGGCAGCATGATCAGGCCGAGCATGCCGCCCTTGCCGGGGAAGCGGAACCGCGTGGTGGCTCGTGCCGCCAAGAGGCCAAGGACCGTGGCGAAGGCCGCCGTCGCCAGCGCCACGATGAGCGAGTTCTTGAGTGCGTTCCAGAGCTGCTCGTCCTGCCACATCACGCCGAACCACTTGGCCGTGAAGCCCCCGAGCGGGAACGACAGGATGACGGAGTCGTTGAAGGCGAAGACCGGCAGCAAAAGGATCGGCGCGTACAGGAAGATCAGGTACGCGACCGCGTAGATCGGCAGCAGCAGCGACTTTGCCTGCAGCGATTTCATCGCGACGACCCCCTGAGGAAGCGGCGGTTGCACAGCAGGAACACCACCGTCACCACCGCCACGATGCCCATCGCCGACACCGCCAGCGCCGAGCCCAGCGCCTGGTGGCGCAGCTTCAGCATCTGGATTTCCATGGCGTTGGCGATCATCGGATACTTGCCGCCACCCATCAGGTCGGGGGTGACGTAGTCGCCCACCGTCGGGATGAAGACGATCATCGCCGCCGCGATCACGCCCGCCATCGACAGCGGCAGCGTGACGCGCAGGAATGTGGTCCACTTGGTCTCGCCCAGGTCCTGCCCGGCTTCGAGATACGAGCGGTCGATCTTCTCCAGCGCCACGAAGATCGGCAGGATCGCGAAGGGCGCGTAGGCATGCGCGAGCGTGATGGTGATCGCCACCCCGCCGTTCGTCAGGAACGATATCGGCTCGGCCAGGATGCCGGTCTCGGTCAGGAGCGAGGAAAACACGCCGTTGTAGCCGAGCACGACCTTCCACAGGAAGACGCGGATGATGTAGCTGGTCCAGAACGGGATGGTGATGAGGAAGAGCCAGAGCGACTTCTTCGACGGGGCGACGTAGAAGCTCACGTAGTAGGCGACGGGATAGGCCAGGATCACCGTGGCCAGCGTGACGGACATCGAGATGCCGAGCGACCGCAGCATCAGCGCCCGGTAGATCGGGCTGGTCCAGACCTCGGCATAGTTCTCGCCGGTCAGGATCGGCAGCACCGCCTTGACCCCGGCATCATTGGTGCCGTCGGTGTAGAACGAGGTCAGCAGCACGGTGAACAGCGGCACCGCGAGCAGGAAGATGACGTAGGCCCCGGGCAGCGAGATCAGCGACAGGCCTGTCGCCGCCTCGGACCGCCTGAACCGGCCCCATCCCGACGTGTCGCTCATGCGGTCCCTGTGCCCCGTCCGGGCGTGGCGCCCGTTGTCGTTGCCGGAGTTATCGCGCGATTTCTCCGCGGCCGGCAACAGGGTTTTTCTCCGGCCCCACTGGCGGCGGGTCGGGCGGGGGCCGCAGGTGCCGCGAATCCGGTCAGCCGCCGATGCGTTCGACCGCGATCGCCCGCTTCTTCAGCTCGGTCATCAGCGCCGGCACGATGCGCAGCGCGCCCACGGCCTGGCAGAGCGCGTCGGCCAGCCGGCCCTCGTCCACTGCGCCCTGGGCCACGCGCCAGACCATGCGGCGGCTGACGCCGTCGTCGTAGACAACCTCGGTCGCCCCGGTGCGGGTACGGCGGAATCCAAGAAAGTCCGCGCCGCCGTTCGGCGCGTGAAAGCCTGTATGATAGCCCATTTGCGGGTCTCTTTTCTTCTGCTCTACGGGGCAGGATGTGGACCGCATTCATGTCGGTCAAGTGAAACCGCCCGGACCGTGGACCGCAGGACACGACGTTGCGGCAAGCGAGTCACACCGCGACATCGCGCGAGGGGCTGTCGAGCAGCCGCGACAGCCGCGCACAGGCACGTTCGGTCTCGGCCCGGCTGAGGATGCCGTTCAGCGCCAGCCGCACCGCGTTCGGCGCCCGCGCGGTCACCAGCGCGTATTCGTCGGCCGACCGCACCATGACGCCCTCGGCCTCGGCCATCCGCAGGAAGGTGGAGGATCGCCAGCCCGACGGCAGGCGCAGCCAGAGGAACGGCAGCCCCGGCTGCCAGCTCACGTCATGACCGCCCAGCATGTTGATCGCCCCCTGCAGCCGGTCGGAAAAGGCGGCCTGGACGCGCGCGCGCAGGTCCGCCGCCGCGCCGGACCGCAACAGGTGCAGCATCAGGTCGGCCACCGGCCGGGCCAACGCGAAGAAGGCATACTTCGCCGCCAGCTGCCCCGCCTCGCCCCGTCCCGGCGGGCAGACCACGTAGCCGAAGCGAAGCGCCGGCGAGATGGTCTTGGCCACGCTGCCCACGTACCAGGTGCGCTCCGGTGCCAGCGCGCGGACCGCGGGGGCGTCGCTGCGCGCGGTGGTGTAGCACTCGTCCTCCAGGATCTGCAGGTCGTAGGTGCGGGCGATGGCGACGATCTCCTGCCGGCGGGCGCGGTCCATGTGCGCGGCGGTGGGGTTCTGCGCCTCGGGCGTCATGCACAGGACCTGCGCGCCGTGGCGGCGGCAGGCGGCTTCCAGTGCGGCGGGGACCAGGCCGCGCGCATCAGTCTCGACCGGCACGAGATCCGCCCGCGCCATGCGGGCCAGGAAGCGGAAGCCGGGATAGGCCAGTTCCTCGACCAGCACCACCGGCCGGTCGCCGCGCAGCACGCATTGCAGGACCAGCGCGATGGCGTTCTGCCCGCCGTTCGCCAGCGCGATGTCCCCGTCCTGGACCGGGCCGAGAATGCGGTCGGACAGCCAGTCGGCCACCGCCGCCCGCAGCGTGGCCTCGCCGGACTGGCTGGGATAGTCGAGCCAGTCGGTGCCGGCGGCGGGAGCGATCCCGGCCAGCGCGGCGGCAAAGGCGGCGCCCTGCCCCACATCCGGCACTCGCGGGCTGCGGAAGTCGAGCATGCCGGCTACCGCCTCGCGCAGGTAGGCGGTGGCCGGCGGCGGGCCCAGCCGCGGCTCGGTGGCAGTGACAAAGGTGCCGCGGCCGACGGTGGCGGCCAGCAGCCCCTCCTGCGTGGCGATCTGGTAGGCGCGGGCCACGGTGCCGGGGGTGACCTTGAGGTCCCAGGCCAGGTCGCGGACGGTGGGGAGCTTGGCTCCGGGCGCCAGGTCCCCCGCCGCGATGGCCTCGCGCAGGGCGCGGGATAGGGTGAGATACTTGGGTCCGTTCGACTGCGCCAGATCTGGCCGCCACATTGTATGGGTCACAAGATTCCTCTGGCCCCGGGATTCGGGAGATTGTATCAGCACACTATAGGCAGCTTCGCCTATTGTATCAATACAAAGATGACCGCCATGATCACCTCCACCCGCACCCGCCTGTCCTATAACCGCCCCCTGCCGCCTCTGGCGCGCGTCCTGCATGGGCTGACGCTGGTGGTGCTCCGCTGGGAGGAACGCCGCCAGACCCGCCGCAACCTGCGCGCGCTGGACGACCATCTGCTGCGCGACATCGGCATCCCGCCCGATGTGGCCTGGCGCGAGGGGCAGAAGCGGTTCTGGCAGGTCTGATCCCCGCTCCCCGGACTGGCAGCCTCCCCGACTGCCACGACCAGACCGCCGGAAACGCGAAAGGCCCGCGAAGCTCGCGGGCCTTTCTGCTTTTCTGGTTGCCGTTCCGCGCGCGCTCAGCGCTTGGAGAACTGGAACGACCGGCGCGCCTTGCGCTTGCCGTATTTCTTGCGCTCCACGGTGCGGCTGTCGCGGGTCAGGAAGCCCGCGGCCTTGAGCGCCGGGCGCAGGCTGGGCTCGTAGAGCTGCAGCGCCTTGGAGATGCCGTGCTTGACCGCGCCGGCCTGGCCCGAGAGCCCGCCACCCGCGACCGTGGCCATCACGTCGAACTGGCCCTCGACATTGGCGATGGTGAAGGGCTGGCGCAGGATCATCTGCAGCACCGGGCGGGCGAAATACTTCGCGTAGTCGATGAATTCGCCCTTGTGGTTGCGGATCAGGAACTTGCCCTTGCCGGGCTTGATCCAGACCCGGGCGACCGCGTCCTTGCGTTTGCCGGTGGCATAGGCGCGGCCGAGACTGTCGCGCAGCGGTTCGCGCTTGGGCGCCTCGGCTTCGGTGACGGAGGGCGTGGCGGCGGAGACGGCGGCCTTCAGGTCCTCAAGCGATTTGATGTCGGACATGGTCAGGCGCTCCGCGTGTTCTTCGGGTTCATCGGCTTGAGGTCCACCACAGTGGGCGTCTGGGCCTCGTGCGGATGCTCGGTGCCCGCGTAGACGCGCAGGTTCGACATCTGCTCGGCACCCAGGCGATTGCGGGTGATCATGCGTTCGACCGCCTTGATCACCACGCGCTCGGGGTGGGCGCCTTCGAGAATCTCGCGCGCCGAGCGGCTCTTGATCCCGCCCGGGTAGCCGGTGTGCCAGTAGTAGCGCTTGTCGGTGCGCTTCTTGCCAGTCATCTGCACCTTGTCGGCGTTGATGACGATGACGTTGTCACCCATGTCCATGTGCGGCGTGAACGTGGGCTTGTTCTTGCCGCGCAGGACACTGGCCACGTAGGTGGCAAGCCGGCCCAGAACGACGCCTTCGGCGTCGATCAGGACCCACTTCTTCTGGATGTCCGCGGGCGTGGCGGAGAAGGTTTTCATGTGCGTTCCCGGATGGCGGAAGGGCCCATGGTCAGGGCCCCGGAATCGGATGCGGGCTTATGGCCTGCGGGATTTCCGCCGTCAAGGCCGCGGGAAAGGAAATTTCCGTTGCGAATCCGCTGGTTCTGGATGCGGTATCATAATACCCCAATCTTATCGCAGCCGCGGCGGCCCCGGCGCGACCGGCGGCGGCGGCGCTGGCGCAGGCAGGAGCGACAGGTCCCAGACGCACAGGGCCGCGACTGGGGCGGGGCTGCCCGCGGGCAGGAACCCCGCGTCGAGCGGGGTTTCCGCACCGCTGAAGGCGGCGGCCTCGGCGACCATCCGCGCCAGCGGCGCTGGCGCGGCGGCCCCGACGAAGACCAACGTGAGCCGGCCGTCGCGGCCGGCCAGGAACGCGCGTTCGGCCTGTCCGCGCGCGCCTGCGAGCCGCGCATCCAGCGCCGCGACCAGCGCCGCCGGCGCTTCGGCCGGGCCGAAGCGGTCGGCGGTCGTGACCTCGGCCACCGGCTCGGCGGCCAGCACCGCCGCCAGCCAGTCCACTGCCGCCGCATCCATCAGGAAAGCCCCCTCCGCCCCGAGGTTCACGCCCAGCCCGGCCCCCTGCCCCGCCAGCGCCGCCACCGCGGCGCGACCGGGAAGTGCGGCATAGGGCGCGGCCCCGACCACTGCGGCAAGCTTCTCCTCGCTGTCGAAGGCCAGTATCGCCGGCCCCTCGGGCAGTGGGAAAACCCGCGGCGAGACGCGGCCGCCGGCGGCGTCTGTGGCCAGCACAAGGACGAGTTCGGTGTCGAGGAGCGCCCCATACCAGCGCCGCCGCGCACCGTCGTCCCGGGGCGCGGCGGTCATCTCGGCATGGGCGCGGTCGAGCGGAGCGGGCATGGTGTCCGGCGGGGCGTAGCCGCCGGCGGACCGCCGCGCAAGGCCATGCGGTCCCGCCACAGGCCCGGTGCCGCGGCCCGCCGCCCGGTTGCGGCGCGCGGCGCGGCGGGCCAAAGCAGCAGACAGGAACGGACGGCTGCCCATGACCCCGGTCACTCCCTACCTCACGCACTACGCGCTCGCGCTGGCCGCCGGCGCCGCGACGGCGACGGCGATGCTGGCGGTGGCACCGGACGCGTACCACGACCTCGTGGATCTGCGCCTGTTCGACCTTCCCGGCGCGGGCGGTGCGATCACCGTCCAGCGCGTGGTGGGCGAGGGCCTGATGGCCGCCTTTTTCCTGTTGCTGGGCATGGAGGCGCTGGAGGCGCTGACGCGCGAGCGTCAGGGCTTCGCGGGGCGCGGCGCGATCCTGCCGCTGTCGGGGGCGGCAGGGGGCATGGCCGGCGCGGCGCTGGTCTGGGTCGCGGCCTCTGCCCTGATCGAGACCGCGGCCGAGGCGGCAGAGGCGCCGGGCTGGGCCACGCCGCTGGGCACCGACGTGGTGATCGCGGCCGCGCTGGGGCGGCTGGTGTTCGGGTTCGGGCATCCCGCGCTGCAGGTGCTGCTGCTGGCGGCGGTGGCGGACAACCTGGCCGGCCTGATGATCGCCGGGCTGGTGGCGCCTGACGCGATCTTCCGCCCGGGCTGGCTCGCAGTACCGCTGGCCGCGGCGCTGGGCGGCTGGCTGCTGCTGACCCGGCCGGCGCAGAGCCCGCATGCCCGCGAGCAGGACCGGCTGCGGGCGCGGCGGCTGTTGCCCTGGGTTGGGCTGGCGGCGCTGAGTTGGTCGGGGGTGGCAATGTCCGGTCTGCCGGCGGCGCTGGGGGCGCTGCCGATCCTGCCGGCGATGCCGGCCGCGGCGCGCAGCTTCGGGCTTTTCGCCGAGGCCGAGGATTTCCTGACCGATCCGATGAACCGCCTCGGCCACCTGCTGCACCGGCCGCTCGTCGCAGTGCTGGCCCTGTTCGGCTTTGTCCATGGCGGGATCGATCCTGGTGCGGCAGCGCCGACCACCGCGGTGGTCGTGCTCGCCGTCCTGGTCGGCAAACCCGCCGGGGTGGCGCTGGGCCTTCTCGCCGCGACGCGGTTCCTGTCGGCGCCGGTGCCCAAGGGGGTGACCGGGCGCGACCTCGCCGTGGTCGCCGCGCTCTGCGGCGCTTGCGTCAGCGTGCCGGTTCTGGTGGCGGATCGCTTGCTGCCAGGCGGTGCTGTTGCCGAAGCGGCCCGACTCGGTTTATTCCTGTCGGCGCTTGCAGCGCTGGCGGTGGTTCCACTCCTGCGGCGGCTGCGCCGGGGCTGACCGTGCTTCGGGCCATGCGCATCGACAACGCGGCGCGCCTGACCCAGTTTCGACCGCGACACCTGCCCCGCGCCGATCCGAAGGACCTATGACGAACCTCATGCGACACTTTGACTTCCTGATCCTGCCCGGTCGCGACAACGCCGGCCCGGACCACTGGCAGAGCCAGTGGCAGGCCAGCCTGCCCAACATGACCCGCGTCGAGCAGGACGAATGGATCGCTCCCAGGTTTGCCCCTTGGGCCGCCAGGCTGGACGAATGCGCGGCGCTCGCGTCGCGGCCCGTGGTGCTGATCGCGCACAGCCTCGGAACCTCGCTGATCATGCACTGGGCGCATCAGGCGGACCGCCGCGCCGTCGCGGGCGCTTTCATGGTCGCCCCCTCGGACCGTGGCCCGGCCGACATCTGGGCCGCGGCTGGGCAGAGCGGCTTTGCGCCAATGCGCCTCGACCCGCTGCCCTTTCCCTCCATGGTGCTTGCCGCCCGCAACGACCCCTATGTCGCCTTCGACCGAGCGACCCTGTTTGCCGCGGCTTGGGGCTCGGACCTCGTGGACATGGGTGAGGCGGGGCACATGGGCGATGCCGACCAGCTCGGTGTCTGGCCGCAGGGCCTCGTCCATTTCGGCGCCTTCCTTGGCGCGCTGGCGCGATAGACCCGGCGCTTGTCAGGAGCGGCTCACGTGGCGCATATTGCGGCGACAGGACCGGCAGCCGTTAAGCCGCCGGAAACAGGAAACGCGTACCCGGGAATGCAACCCGGGACCCGAGAGCAGGTGCACAGGTTTGACCGGCGATGATCGCGTTCGAGAACGTCAGCAAGTCCTTCTGGACCGGCACGACGCGCAAGGTCATCCTCGACCGGGCCACCTTCACCGTGGAGATCGGGCGCTCGCTGGGCATCCTCGCCCGCAACGGCACCGGCAAGACCACGATCATCAACATGATGGCGGGGCTGGAAAAGCCGGACGAGGGCACGGTGCGGCGCACCTCGCGCATCTCTTTTCCGCTTGGTTTCATGGGCGGTGTGATCTCCAAGCACACGGCGGTGGAGAACACCCGCTACATCGCGCGCCTCTACGGGCTCGACCCGGACTATGTCGAGGCGTTCTGCCGCTGGTTGGCGGGGATCGGCGAATACTTCGACATGCCGCTGGGCACCTATTCGTCCGGCATGCGCGCGCGGCTGACCTTCGCGCTGATGCTGGCGCTGGAGTTCGACATCTACCTGATCGACGAGGGCATGCCGGCGAGCACGGATGTGGAGTTCAACCGCCGCGCCGGAACCATCCTGCGCGACCGGCTGCGCAATGCCACTGTGGTCGTGGTCAGCCACCAGCCCTCGACGCTGGAGAAGTTCTGCAACCAGGCGGCCGTGCTGCGGCACGGTCGCATTCACATGTTCGATACGCTCGAAGAAGCGAAACGCCTCTATGACGGCCAGGATCAGGGTTAGTCGCTTCCGCGTGTCGCGCGCCGCCGAGGCGCCGGCGGTGCCTGGGCCGGAGGGCGAGGACATGCCCTTCGCCACCGGGATGGAGGATGGCTTTGGCGATGCCCCGTTCGCCACCGCGCGCGGTGCTGACCGCGCGCCGGAGCCAGAGGCATCGGCCGCCGCACCTGGGCAGTCTCCCCCCGGGCCTGTCGCCGCGCCGGACCCCGACGCCGAAGCCGAGAATGCCGCAATCCGGGCCGAAGGGCTGACCCTGCGGCAGCTGCGCATGGCCCGGCGGATGGCCCAGATGCACGGGCTCGACACGCCCACATCGGTCGATGCGGTGCGGCTGCTGCGCAAGGCCGGGCACGACCCCTTCCGCCGCAACGCCATCGTCGATCTGGTGACGGCGGAGCCGGCGCCGCCCGGCCGCGAACTCGCGCCGCTACCGGACAGCCCTGGCCCACGGGTGCCGTCCCCGCCGCGGGCGCACGAGGCCGGGCTGATGGGCGAGGTCTTCCGCGTCCAGCGCGACCTGGTCCGCCGCCGCCGCCGCCGGTCGCTGCTGCTCGCCGTGCGGTTGATGTTCTTCGTGGGCCTGCCGACGTTTCTCTGCGGCTGGTACTATTACAAGGTCGCCACGCCGCTCTACCAGACCAATGCAGAGATGGTGATCCAGCAGTCGCAGAGCCCGGTTGCCGCGGGTCAGGGCGGGCTGGGCGGGCTGCTGGCCGGCTCGCCGATGGAGACGCAGCTCGATTCGATCACCGTGCAGGGGTATCTGCAGTCGCGCGAGGCGATGCAGCGGCTGGATGCCGACTTCGGCTTCCGCGCGCATTTCGCGGACCCGAAGGTCGATCCGGTCCAGCAGCTTGGCGCGGGCGCGACCGACGAAGAGGCGTACCGCACCTACAGCCGCAATATCCGGATCAGCTACGATCCGACCGAAGGGGTGATCAAGCTCGCCGTCGCCGCGACCGATCCGCAGACCTCGGCCGCGTTCTCCCGCGCGCTGATCGGCTATGCCGAGGGCCAGGTCGACCAGATGACCCAACGCCTGCGCGGCAACCAGATGGAGGATGCCCGCGCGGCCTATGAGGATGCCGGCCGCGAGGTACTGGCGGCGCAGCGCCGTCTGGTCGAGCTGCAGGAGCAGTTCAAGGTGTTGTCCTCGGAAGCCGAGATGGAGTTGATCGTCGCCCAGATCACCCAGCTGGAAGCCCAGCTGGTGACCGAAAAGCTGTCGCTGGCGCAGATGGAGGGCAACGAGACCCCCAATGTTGCACGGATGGAGCCGGTGAAGCGCCGCATCGCCACGCTGGAGGCAGAGATTGCCAAGGCGCGCGCCGGGCTGACCGAAACCACCGAGAACGGCCAGTCGCTGGCTCGGGTGCAAAGCGAGCTTCTGATCGCGCAGGCCGACGTGGAGACGCGGCAGATGCTCTTGTCGCAGTCGCTTGCCTCGATGGAGGCGGCGCGGATCGAGGCCAACCGCCAGGTGCGCTACCTGTCGGTCTCGGTCACCCCGATCCCGCCGGACGAGCCCACCTACCCCCGCGCTTTCGAGAACACGCTGGTCGCCGGGCTGATCTTCGCCGGCATCTACCTGGTGATCTCGATGACCTCCGCAATCCTGCGCGAGCAGGTCTCGGCCTAGCGAACGGCGGTTCCAACCTGTCCGTTTTCCGGCAGCCAGCCAGCGATTGCCGCCGACGGGCCCGGGCGGCTTGGGCTAGATGTGAGCTTTCAGCAGGTTGTCCATTCGGGGCGGATCAGGGAGGCTGGAGTT
>JANOGU010000124.1:0-3639 GCA_031406135.1 Rhodobacterales bacterium | reverse complement strand
CTGACCGCCGGCGCCTGGCTCGCCATCCTGGGCGCGATCTCGGCCTGCGCCATCGTCGCCGCCTCCATCCTCTCCGGCCGGGCGCTCGGCCCGGTCGACCAGCTGATCGGCCAGTGGCGCAGCGTCGGCCATGCCCGCGCCGCGCTGGCACGCCTGCGCAGCACGTCGCAGGGGGGTCTGCGCCCGACCCCCGCCCCGGCGGTGGACCTGCCCGCGCCGCAGGGCGCGCTGGAGGTGCGCGGGCTGGTGAAACTTGGCCCCGAACGGCCCGGCGGGGCGGAACGGGCACGGCTCCTTGATGCCGTCAGCTTCGCGCTGGCCCCGGGCGCGGGGCTGGGCGTCGTCGGCCCCTCGGCCTGCGGCAAGTCCACGCTGGCCCGCCTGATCGTGGGCGCCACGCGCCCGGATGCGGGCGAGATCCGGCTGGACGGCGCCACCCGCGACCAGTGGCACCCCGACACGCTCGGCCGCCACATCGGCTATCTGCCGCAGCAGGTGGAGCTGCTGCCCGGCACCCTGCGCGACAACATCGCCCGCTTCGACCCCGCGGCCACCGACGCCGCGGTGATCGCCGCCGCCCGCGCCGCCGGCGTGCACGAGATGGTCCTGCGCCTGCCCGAGGGCTACGGCACCGAGGTCGGCGGCGGCGAGGTGCCGCTCTCCGGCGGCCAGATGCAGCGCATAGGCCTCGCCCGCGCGCTCTATGGCGCGCCGCGCCTGATCGTGCTCGACGAACCCAACGCGCATCTCGACCAGGCCGGCGAGACGGCGCTGACCGAGGCTTTGCGCGAGCGCCGCGCCGCCGGGGCCACCGTCATCGTCATGGCCCACCGCATCGGCGCGCTGGCCGCGGTGGACCGGCTGATCGTGCTCGAGGACGGGTGCGTCACCCAGGACGGGCCGCGCGACGAGGTGCTGCGGGCGCGGCTCGGCAGCGCGCCACCCTTGCGCGTGGCCGCGGTCACCGTGACGCCGGGACCGGCCGCGCTGCCCGCGCCCGAGAAGGCCCCCGCTGCGGCGCCCGCCGCGACCACGGCGCCGGCGCAGCCCCCGGCCCGGACCGGCCCGGACGGCTTCGTCCGCCTGTTCCGCCGCCAGGCCTGAGGGGGAGCCCCGCCGATGACCGCCACCCTGCCCGCCCTGCCGCGTCCCTTCGCCCCTCCGGGCGCCGCTCTGGCCGCCCGCCCCGAGGTCGTCACCGAGATCCGGCCGGTGCTGCGCGCCGCACTGGTCGCCGCGCTCCTGCTCTTCGGCGTGCTCGGTGGCTGGGCCGCGCTGGTCCCGGTGGGCGGCGCGGTGATCGCCCCGGGCCGCAGCGTGGCCGCGGGCAAGCCGCAGGCGGTGCAGACGGTGGAGGGCGGCGCGGTGGCCCGCCTTGCGGTGAAGCCCGGCGACCTGGTGGCGGCGGGCGACCTGATCCTGACGCTCGACCCCGCGCCGGTGGCGGCGCGGCTGGCCGCGGCCCGCGACCGGCTGGCCGCGGCGCTGGCCGAACAGGCCCGCTTCCGGGCCGAGGCGGCGGGCGCCGCCGCGCCCGACTTCACCCCCCCCGCCCTGCCCTTCCCCGCCCCCGACATGGACGCGCCCGCGGCCACCAGCCGGGCGCTGTTCGCCGCCCGCGCCCTGCGCGCGGCGGAGATGCGCGCCCGGGCCGAGGAGACCGCAGCCCAGGTCGCGGCCCAGGGCGCGGGCGTCGCGGCCCAGGTCGCGGCGCTGCAGGCCGAGCGCGAGCTTCTTCTGGCCGAGATCGACACCCAGGCGGCGCTTCTCGCCGAGGGCCTGGCCCGGCAGGGGCCGCTGGCCGACCTCCGGCGCCAGGCCGCGCAGATCGACGGCCGCATCGCAGCACTCCACGCCGAGCGCACGCGGCTGGAGGCCAGTGCCCGCGAGGCAACCCGGGCGCTGGCCGAGGCCGAGGCCGCCCGCGCCGAAGAGGCCGCCCAGGGCCTGCGCGACAGCGCCGCCGAGATCGGCGCGCTGGTCCCCGAGATCACCGCGCTCTTGGCCGCCGAGGGCCGCGGCGAATTGCGCGCGCCGGTGGCGGGCGTGGTCCATGAGCTGGCGGTCGCCGGCCCCGGCGCCGTCGTCGCCCCCGGCGCCACCGTGGCGCAGATCGTGCCGCAGGACGGCGGGGTGGAGATCGAGGTCGCGGTCGACCCCGGCGCCATCGACCAGGTCCATCCCGGCCAGACGGCCGAGGTGCGCATCAGTGCCTTCGACCCGACGATGCCGAAGCTGCCGGCGACGGTGACGCTGGTGGCGCCGGACGCCTCGACCGACCCCGCCACCGGGCTGCGCTTCTTCCGCGTCACCCTGCGGCTCGACCCCGCGGCGCTGGCCGGCGTGCCGCCGGTCAGCCCGGGGATGCCGGCCGAGGCCTACCTCGCGACCGGGCAGCGGCCGATGCTGGCCTGGCTGATAGCCCCCCTCACCCACCAGCTCGACCGGGCGTTCCGCGAGAACTGAGCCCCCGGGAGGCGGAGCGTCACACGGTGGGACATTTTTTGTTCGCACGATTTCAATGCACTGCGCGATTCGATTAGGGGTTGGCGGATTCAAGGGCCAAGCGCAACGTTTGTGGTGAAGGCGGCGAGTTCTTCGGCGAGGGCTTCGGCGGGGGTTTTCCAGTTCAGGGCCTTGTCGATGCGGCTCTGCCAGCCGGGACCACCCGCCTTGAAATGCGCGATCACATCGGGGCTGAGGCGGATCGAGACGGGGACCTTGGTCGATGACGGCACCTGCCTGGCGCTGGCCATGCAGCGTGCCGTGCCGGGGGTCACCGCCGACCGCCGCTTTGCCGAGGCCGCCGCGCGGGTGACCGAGACCACCGCCTTGGTGAAACCGCGGCTGCCTGCGACCGGCTGAGGCGGCCGCGTCCTGCCGGGCACAGGGCCGGAAAAACCGCCGGTCCCCGCTTGCCGACCCCGGTTTCGCGCGCGAAACATGGCGCCATGAGCCGCCCGCCAAGCACGGGCGGCCGAAGGGCACGGGCAGTGCAACGGAACGGACGCGATGCAGGGCTGCGCAAGCGGGCCGCGCGGGCATGGCCCGCGGCGGTGCTGTTCGCCTGTCTGGCCGCCTGCGCCCCACCCCTCGACGACAGCCGCCCGCGCTTTGCCTTCGCCCCCGGCTGGTCGGGCGCCGCCGCCCCTGCGGGAGCGCCGCGGCTGATGGACACCGGCGCCTGGTGGCAGGCCTATGACGACCCGCTGCTCGACGCGCTGGTGGCCCAGGCGCTGGCCGGCAGCCCGACGCTCGAGGCCGCGCGCGCGCGCGCCGAAGCGGCCGAGGCCGCGGCCCGCGCCGTGCCCGGGGCGCTGACCGCCGAGGTCTCCACCGACGCCACGCTCGAGGACGGGCCGGAGCTGCCGCAGACGCGCACCGCGCGGCTTCTCGGCGCCGTGGCGCTGGTCTTCGATCCCGGGCGCTCGCGGGCCGCCGAACGCCTGGGCGCCCGGGCCGAGTCTGCCCGGGCCGAGGCCGCCGCCGCCAGCGCCCGGCTGGTGCTGGTGGCCGAAGTGACCGACGCCTATCTCGCCTACCGCCACGCGCAGACCCGGCTGGCGCTGGCCGGGGCCGACGCGGCGCGGCAGCGGCAGACCGTGGCGCTGGCCGAACGGCTGGCCGCGGCCGGCCAGG
>JANOGU010000232.1:0-1571 GCA_031406135.1 Rhodobacterales bacterium | reverse complement strand
CGGCGCGCCGGTCGATCTGGCCGACGGGTTCATCCACTTCTCCACCGTCGAGCAGGTCGCGGAGACCGCCGCGAAGCACTTCGCCGCGGAAAGCGATCTGGTGCTCGTCGCCGTGGACGCCGACCGGCTGGGCCCGGCGCTGAAATGGGAAGCCTCGCGCGGCGGCGCGCTGTTCCCGCATCTCTACGGGTCGCTGACGCGCGACGCGGTGGTCTGGGACAAGTCGCTGCCGCTGGGCGCATCCGGCCATATCTTCCCCGAAAGCCACCTGTTCGAGGGGCCGCGGTGAGCCTTGTCGAACGCGCGGGCCTGGCCGTCCTGCACCGGCTCGACCCCGAACGCGCGCATGGCCTGTCGCTACTGGCGCTGCGCGCCGGGCTGGCACCGGCGCCCGGCCCGGTGACCTCGCCGCGTCTGGCCACCACGCTTGCGGGACTGACGCTGCCCAACCCCGTGGGCCTCGCCGCCGGTTTCGACAAGAACGCCGTGGCGCTGGCGCCCCTGATGCGCGCGGGCTTCGGCTGGCTCGAGGTCGGCGCCGCCACCCCGCGCCCGCAGCCGGGCAACCCGAAGCCCCGATTGTTCCGCCTGACGCAGGACCAGGCCGCGATCAACCGCTTCGGCTTCAACAACGATGGCGCCGCCGCCGTCGCCGCCCGGCTGGCGACACGCCCGAAGGGCATCCCCGTGGGCCTGAACCTCGGCGCCAACAAGGACAGCGCCGACCGCGCCGCCGATTTCGCTGCGGTGCTGGCCGCCACCGGGGCGCATCTCGACTTTGCCACCGTCAACGTCTCCTCCCCCAACACCGAGCGCCTGCGTGACCTGCAGGGCCCCGCCGCGTTGGCCGCCCTGCTGCGCGGCGTCATGGCCGCCCGCGCCACCTTGCCGCGCCCGGTCCCCGTCTTCCTGAAGCTCAGCCCCGACCTGTCCGACACGGACCTTGCCGCCATCGCGGCCGTGGCCGAGGCAGAAGGCGTCGCCGCAATCATCGCCACCAACACAACGCTGGCCCGCGACGGCCTGCACGGCCGCCACGCACAAGAGGCTGGCGGCCTGTCCGGCCGCCCGCTCTTCGCCCGGTCCACCGCCGTCCTGGCCAAACTGTTCCGCCTGACGCAAGGCCGCATCCCCCTCGTCGGCGTCGGCGGCATCGCTTCGGCCGAAGACGCTTACACCAAGATCCGCGCCGGGGCCTGCGCCGTGCAGCTCTATACCGCGCTCGCCTATCGCGGCCTGTCGCTGGCCGCCGACATCGCCCGCGGGCTGGACGCCCTCTTGGCCCGCGACGGAGTGGCATCCCGGGCCGAGGCCGTCGGCGCCGACGCGGCGTGCGGCGGAAACCCCGCGGCCTGATCCCGGTCTCGGCCAGGCCTGGGGCACGGACGCCGCCGCCGCGAGGCCGGGAGCAGTTGACCGGCCCCGGTACCTGTGACAGGGCGGCGGCCGGGTGCGGGGGCCGGAATGGCGCGGGCGAGGTCCGGAAGGCGGAAATCCAGGGGCAAGCCCGGCGCGCGGTCGCGCGTCCGGCGGGCGGGGCGGCTTCTGGGCCGCATGCTGGGCTATGCGGC
>JANOGU010000217.1:0-10713 GCA_031406135.1 Rhodobacterales bacterium | reverse complement strand
CCCATATCGCCTACTGGCTGCCAGTAGGCGATATGGTGGAGCTTGGCTGGCGTGATGTGGACGCAGTCGGGCACGAATTCCAGCCGGCGCTCGTAGTGCAGGCAGCGGCAGGTCTGGCCGTCGAGGAGCTTGCAGGCGACGCGGGTGAACTCGACCTCGCCGGTATCCTCGTATTCGAGCTTGTTCAGGCAGCACTTGCCGCAGCCGTCGCAGAGCGCCTCCCATTCGTCATGGGTCATGTCGTTCAGCGCCACGGTTTCCCAGAAGCGGTCCCTCACGGCAGCGCCCTCGCCCGGGCGACATCGGCTGCCATCTGGGCGACGAGCGCGGGCAGGCTGTCGAATTTCGCCTCGGGGCGCAGGAAGTCCACAAGCGCCACAGAAAGGTGCTGTCCGTAAAGGTCGCCTTCGAAATCAATGAGGTAGGTCTCAAGATTGGCGGTGTTGGCGCCAAACATCGGCCGCACTCCCAGCGACGCGGCACCGCGGTAGCGCCCCTGCTGCGGGCCGGTCAGCACGTCGACCCAGGTGGCGTAGACACCGAACCGCGGCAGGTGCAGACCGGTCAGGTCCATATTGGCGGTGGGATAGCCAAGGTCGCGGCCGCGCTTCTCGCCATGCCGGACCTCGCCCTCGATGCGATGCCAGTGGCCCAGCATCTCGGCCGCGCGGCGGGGGTCGCCGGCAGTCAGCGCCTCGCGGATGGCGGTCGAGGATACTTGCGCACCGGCCTGGGTCAGCAGCGGCACGATGGTAGCGCCCATGCCGCATCGGGCGCCGATCCGTTCGAGGTCTTGTGCCGTGCCGGTGCGGCCGTGGCCGAAACGGAAATCCGTACCGACGACGATATGGGCCAGCCCCAGGCCACTCTGAAGGATGCCACCCACGAAAGCCTCAGGCGTGAGCACGGTGAGGACATCGTCGAAGGGAAGCTCGAACAGGCGCGCGACACCCAGCTTGGCCAGACGGCTGGTCCGTGCCTCGGCGTTCATCAGGCGGAAGGCGGGAGTGCCCGGGGCAAAGTGTTGGCGCGGGTGGGGTTCGAAGGTGACGACGGCCAGAGGCCCGTGCGGGCGGGCCGCGTCGATCACCGCCTGGTGCCCGAGGTGCAGGCCGTCGAAGTTGCCCATGGCGGCGCTGGCGCCGCGGGCCGAGGGGTCAAGCCCTTGCCAGTGCTTGAAGATATTCATCATCCCCCGGGCGGGCGGGGGCCCGCGTCAGTCGAACTTGCGGCTTGGCGCGAGGACCAGCGCCTCGCCCTTCAGCACGACCGTATCGCCCACGGCGCAGCGGGTTTCAAGCGTGACCCGGCGGCGGGAGTGGTCGATGGCGGTGACGATGACTTCGGCCAAGACCTGGTCGCCCGGGCGGACGGGGGCCATGAATTTGAGCGACTGCGACAGGTAGATGGAGCCGTGGCCCGGGAGCTGCTCGCCGATGACGGCGGAGATCAGCCCTGCGGTCAGCATGCCATGGGCGATGCGGCCGCTGAAGATGGTCTGCTGGGCATAGTCCTCGTCCAGGTGGACCGGGTTGCGGTCGGTGGAGACTTCGGCAAAAAGCTCTATGTCCCGGTCGGTTACGACCTTGCGCAGCGAGCGGGACATGCCGATTTCCAGGTCCTCGATGACGATCGAGCCGCGCAGGGCGTTGTCGAGCATGTCGTTCTCCCGGTCCGGAGGCATGGCGGAACCCTAGCGGATGCTGCACTGCAGCGCAAGACGTGGAGGTAATTTTCGTGCGCTTGAGGTCAACAGGGCGACATTATGTTGCCCGCGCGTTACTGGAGCATCCCCATGGCGAAGCTGGGCGCGATCTCCTGGTCGGCCAGCCAGGCGGTCAGGGCGGCGGGGTCGGGGCGGCGGGGGTCGGGGCCGAAGCGGGCGGCGAGGAGGCCGCCGGACAGGAACAGCGTGTCGATCCCTTCGGCCATGGCGCCGGCGATGTCGGTATCCCAGCCATCGCCGATGGCGAGGATGTCGGCGTCGGACAGGCCGGGGTCGAGCGCCGCCAGCCGGCGACGGGCGAGGTCGTAGATCGGCGGGTGGGGCTTGCCGAAATAGAGGCTGGTCCCGCCCATCCTGTCATAATCTTGTGCCAAGGCGCCAGCGCACCACAATCTCTTGTGGCCGAGGTCCACCACGATATCGGGATTGGCGCAGAGCAGTTTCAGTCCCTTTGCCTTGGCGAGGAGGAGTTGCTGGCGGTAGTCGTCGGGGGTTTCGGTGTCGTCGTCCTTGAGGCCGGTGCAGACGACGCCTTCGGCATCGTTCAGGGCGACCCTGGTGATTGCGGGTTCGCGGGCGGCGAGTTTCGCCAGATCCTCTGAAAATTCGCTGAAGAAGGGCAGATCCTTGTCCGCCCCGATGTGGTGGACGCGGCGGCCGACGGCGCCGGCCAGCATGCCGTATTGCGCGGCCTCGCCCGAGGTGGCGATGTCGTCATAGGCGTCGGGTGGCATCCAGAGGCGCGCAAGTTGTTGTTCTACCGGGCCTTTCGGGCGGGGCGCGTTGGTGACGAGGATCACCTTGCCACCCTGTGCGCGGAACGCCTGCAACGCCGCCACGGCCTGCGGGAACACTGCAACACCATTGTGGACGCAGCCCCAGAGATCGCAGAAGACCGCGCGGTAGCGGCTGGAAATGTCGGCGAGCGAGGAGATGATATCGGTCATCGAGGGGCTCCGCCGTTGTCGGGCTTCAGTCGGGCTTCAGTCGGGCTCTGGGGCTTACGCCCGGTGGCCCGGGATCAGAGTTTCAGCGCCGGGATGATCTGCTTCTTGCGGCTGACGATGCCCGGAAGCACCACGGTATCGCCGGTCACGGCACAGGCAAAGGAGGCCTCGGCGATCCGCTTCGTGAGGTCGTTCGGGACCAGAAGCGTGGCCTCTTGCTTCAGGATGTCGACGACGAAGAGGAGAACCTGGTCGGCCTTGTCCTCGGCCGCGACGGCCGGCATCGCGGCCATGAGTGCCGCCTTGCGGGCGAGCAGGACCTGCGGCGCGGTGGTTTCCAGCACCGAGACGCGCAGGTGTTTGCCGGCGACCTCGTATTCCTTGGAATCCATCCGCAGCAGCGCCGCGTCGGAGAAGGCGGCGACATCCGATTTGGCCTCGAACATCCGGGACGCGAGGTCGGGGATGGAGACGCCGAGATCGTCGGCGAGGTGAACCGCCACGGCCCTGTCGTGGCCGGTGGTGGTGGGCGAGCGGAATTCCAGCGTGTCCGAGAGGATGGCCGAAAGCATCAGGCCCTTGATCCCTTCCGGCGCCGAGGCCAGCGACCCGCCCATCAGGTCGGCCATGACCGTGCAGGTGCAGGCCAGCGGGCGGATGGTGATGTCGATGGGAGATTTCGTCCTGAGGCCGCCGGCCAGGAGGTGGTGGTCGATGATCGCCTGCACATCCGCTTCGTTGATCGAGGGCGGCAGTTCGGCGGGGTTGTTGGTATCGACGATGACGGCCTTCTGGCCGGGGGTCACATCGGCGATGATGCGGGGACGCGCGAAGCCCCAGTGGGCCAGCACGAAGGCGGCCTCGGTATTGGGCTCGCCCAGAAGCACGGCCTCGGCCGGGGTGTTCCTGACGTTCGACAGATACCAGGCCCAGGCCAAGGGGGCGGCGGTGGCGTCGGTGTCGGGGCTCTTGTGGCCGAAGACGAGGGTGGTCATGGGACTGTCCTGCGGGTGGTTTGCCGCGCCCTATAGGGTGGTGAGCGGGGGTTGTCACGGGTTGCGTTGCGGGATGGGTGGGCCTATGTATGACGTGTCATACAAGGAGATCGCGATGCTGTCGGTGCGCTTGCCGGAGGATGTGGAGAAGCGGCTGGACGCGCTGGCGGAGAGAACCGGGCGCACCAAGTCCTGGTATGCGCGTCAGGCGCTGATCGAAAAGATCGAGGATCTGGAAGATCTCTATCTGGCTGAGCGGGTGCTGGAGCGCATCGCGGCGGGCGAGGAAAGAACCTACACGCTCGAAGAAGTGGAGCGCGAGCTTGGTCTGGAGAATTGAGGTTTCGGACGAGGCCAGGAAGCAGCTCGCACGGTTTGGACGGTCAGACGCGACGCGCATCACGCGCTTTCTGCGGGAGCGTGTGTCCGGTCTGGAGAACCCGCGGTCCATCGGGGGAAAGCTGGAGGGTCCGCGGTTCGCCGGACTGTGGCGCTATCGCGTCGGAGACTACCGGGTGCTCGTGGACATTCGTGATGGGGTCCTGCTGATCCTCGTCGTCGGCGTCGGGCACCGAAGCTCTGTCTACCGATAGCCATCCGGCGCCAGCCTCAGTTCGAGCGCCTGTGCGGGGTCGTGGCCCCAGAACAGCCCGGCACCGAGGCGGTCGCGCAGGGCGTGGAGGCGGGCGGCGGAGCGGGCGGCCTCGGTGGGGTCCTCGGCGTCGGGGAAGCCTTCCGCGGGTTCGCTCTCGCGGTTGATGGCGTCGGCGGCGAGGATCAGGGAACCGGATTCGGGCAGCGTTACCAGCACGGAGAGGTGGCCGGGGGTGTGGCCGGGGGTGGGCAGCAGCGTCAGGCCGTCGCAGACCTCGGCGTCGGCGGTGATTGTCAGGGTCTCCACTTCGGGCCAGGCGACCGGGCGGGCAGTGCCGAAATAGCACGGCCGGGGGTCGGCGCGTTCTTTTGCGGTCAGGACCAGGGGGCAGCGGATCAGCGGCAGCGCGCCCACGTGGTCGATGTGGCCGTGGGACAGGATCGCGAGGCCGATGTCGCCGGGGGTCAGGCCGAGCGCGGCCAGCGCGCCTGGCAGCGTCTGCCCGGGGCGGTAGTCGATCAGGCGGCCGAAGGCCGGCAACCCGTCCGCCACTGCCGCGGCCACCGGGTCGGCGGCATAGGCGGGCGGGAAGCCGCCGTCGATCAGGATGCGGGCGCCGCGGTCGGTGTCGATCAGGAAGGCGGGGACCAGGATCGTCCGCTTGCCCGGCCCCACGTCGAAGCGCCCGAGATCGAGGATGCTGAGGCGGACGGCGCGGTGGCCGGGCAGGATCATTCCGGGGTCACTCTGCCGCGCCGGCGGGGAACGGCAGGCGTTCCAGCGCCCAGCCGCCGCGCTCCAGCAGCGCCAGCACGCCGTCCTGTCCCGACAGGTGCAGCGAGCCGAAGGCGGCAAAGACCGGGCCGTCCGCCGCCGCGGCCTCGATCACCGGAATCCAGTTGCGGTTGCGGCCGGACATCAGCGCCACTTCCATTTCGGCGAACTCGCGGTCCACGGTCTCGGGCGTCATCCCCGGGAGACCGTAGGAGACGTCGCGCAGAAACTCCCAGATCAGGCGGGAATCCTCGGTGAAGTAGGCGGCGGTGAGGGTGGCCATGTGGTCCTCGGCGCGGTCCTCGAGCGCCAGTGTGGAGCGGATCATCGACACCTGCGCCTCGGCCGGCATCTCGTCGAAGATGCGCAGCGCGGTGTCCCAGGGTTCCAACGCCCGCACCGGGATGCCGGCGGCCTCGGCCCGGTCCATCAGCCGCCGGTCGAGCCCGCCCTCGGCCATCTTCGGCGACAACGCGCAGGGCGGGACGGCGAGCAGCATCGAGATGTACCAGTGGCGGAAGCGCGTCGCCATGAACGGCGGCACGCCGCGGTCGCGCATCGCCTGGGCCAGCGCCTGCCATTCCGCCGGCGGCAGGACCTGGACCAGCGTCGGCGCGTCGGCCGGCGCGAGGATCAGCGAAGGGTCCTTCGCCATGTGGGAGAGGAGTTCCTTTTCCTCGGCCGGGCCGGCTTCCACCAGCAGTACGGCGGCACTGTCGAGCATCGGGGCGACGGCGCCGAGGATCGCGTCGTGCCGTGGGTCGTCGAGGTGGTAGGTGCCCAGCAGCGTGGCCGTCCGGCCGTCCTTCGTTGCCCGCCAGAGATTGCCGCGCGGATAGGGCGCGGCCTCGGCCGCGGCGGTGATGGCGGCGCGCTTGGCCTCGGGCAGGGCGGCGATGAGGTCCTCGCCGGCGCAGGTCTGCGCCAGGGCGGGGGAGCCGGTGATGAGCAGAGCGAGGGCGGCGAAGGTGTGGCGCATGAATCCGGCATCGGGGTCAGGGACGGTCCGGCCAGAGATAGGCGGGCTGCCGGCCCCTGTCACGCGGTCCGTTGGCACCGCCGCCGGCCGCGCCGAATTCCGCTGCGGACCGTTGACAGCGGTCCGGCCTGTCCCTAGATGACCCGGTGTTGGCACTCGCCGTCGGTGAGTGCCAACATCAATTCAACCTGGAACTCTAGGGAGTGTTGCCAGATGGCTTTCAAACCGCTGCATGACCGCGTCCTGGTCCGTCGCATCACTGGCGAGGACAAGACCAAGGGCGGCCTTATCATCCCCGACACCGCGAAAGAAAAGCCCGCCGAGGGCGAAATCGTTTCGGTCGGCGAGGGCGCGCGCAAGGATTCGGGCGAGCTGATCGCCCCCTCGGTCAAGTCGGGCGACCGCATCCTGTTCGGCAAGTGGTCGGGCACCGAAGTGACGCTGAACGGCGAAGAACTGCTGATCATGAAGGAAGGCGACATCCTCGGGATCATTTCCTGAGGGAGGTGGGGTGAAACCCCACCCTACGCTTTCCCCCATCCGTCATTCCAAGGAGTAGGCACATGGCTGCCAAGGAAGTGAAATTCGAAGGCGACGCCCGCGACCGCATGCTGCGCGGCGTCAACATCCTGGCCGACGCGGTGAAGGTCACACTGGGCCCCAAGGGCCGCAACGTGATCCTCGAGAAGTCGTTCGGCGCCCCGCGCATCACCAAGGACGGCGTCACCGTCGCCAAGGAGATCGAACTCAGCGACAGGTTCGAGAACATGGGCGCGCAGATGGTGAAGGAGGTTGCCTCCCGCACCAATGACGAGGCCGGCGACGGCACCACCACCGCCACCGTGCTGGCCCAGGCGATCATCAAGGAAGGCCTGAAGTCGGTCGCGGCCGGGATGAACCCGATGGACCTCAAGCGCGGCATCGACCTGGCCGTGACCAAGGTCGTGGCCAACATCAAGGCCGCCTCGCGTCCGGTGAAGGACAGCGACGAGGTTGCCCAGGTCGGCACCATCGCCGCCAACGGCGAGGCGCTGGTCGGCCGCTTCATCGCCGATGCGATGCAGAAGGTCGGCAACGAGGGTGTCATCACCGTCGAGGAGAACAAGGGGCTGGAGACCGAGGTCGAGGTCGTCGAGGGCATGCAGTTCGACCGCGGCTACCTGTCGCCCTACTTCGTGACCAACGCCGACAAGATGGTCGCCGAGCTGGAAGACGTGCTGATCCTGATCCACGAGAAGAAGCTGTCGTCGCTGCAGCCGATGGTGCCGCTGCTGGAAGCCGTGATCCAGTCGCAGAAGCCGCTGCTGATCATCGCCGAGGATGTCGAAGGCGAGGCCCTGGCCACGCTGGTGGTGAACAAGCTGCGCGGCGGCCTGAAGATCGCCGCGGTCAAGGCGCCGGGCTTCGGCGACCGCCGCAAGGCCATGCTGCAGGACATCGCCATCCTGACCGGCGGCCAGGTGATCTCGGACGATCTTGGCATGAAGCTGGAGAATGTCGGCATCGACATGCTCGGCCGGTGCAAGAAAATCTCGATCAACAAGGACACCACCACGATCATCGACGGTGCCGGCGACAAAAAGGAAATCGAGGCGCGCGTCGCCCAGATCCGCACCCAGATCGAGGAGACCACCTCGGACTACGACAAGGAAAAGCTGCAGGAGCGTGTGGCCAAGCTCGCCGGTGGCGTGGCGGTGATCCGCGTCGGCGGCATGACCGAGATCGAGGTCAAGGAGCGCAAGGACCGCGTCGATGACGCGCTGAACGCGACCCGGGCCGCGGTGCAGGAAGGCATCGTCGTCGGCGGCGGCGTCGCCCTGATCCAGGGCGCCAAGGCGCTCGACGGGCTGAAGGGCGCCAACGCCGACCAGGACGCCGGCATCGTGATCGTGCGCAAGGCGCTGGAGGCGCCGCTGCGCCAGATCGCGCAGAACGCCGGGGTGGACGGCTCGGTCGTGGCCGGCAAGGTGCGCGAGTCCAACGACAAGTCGTTCGGCTTCAACGCCCAGACCGAGGAATACGGCGACATGTTCAAGTTCGGCGTGATCGACCCGGCCAAGGTCGTGCGCACCGCGCTGGAAGACGCCGCCTCGGTCGCCTCGCTCTTGATCACCACCGAGGCGATGGTGGCCGACAAGCCCAAGGACTCGGCGCCCTCGATGCCGGGTGGCGGCGGCATGGGCGGCATGGGCGACTACTGATCGGACCGCGGTCTGTTCGGGGACAGGGGCGCCTGCGGGCGCCCCTTTTCGTTTGCGGGGAGGTGATGGTGATCGGGCCGGATTTTGGTCGCGAGATGCGGGCCGGGGAGGCGGACGAGGTCGATGCGCTGCTGCGCGCGGCCTTCGGCGGGCCAGAGGAGGCGGAACTGGTGCGCGCCCTGCGGGCCGAGGGTGCGATGGTGGTGGAACTGGTCCTGCACTGGACCGGGCGGATCGGTGCCTATGCGGCGATCAGCCGGATGGTGGCGCCGGCGGGCTGGGGCTGCCTGGCGCCGGTGGCGGTGCGGCCGGAGTGGCAGCGAGGCGCGCTGTGGGACGGCGATAGGCCGACCGGGCATCGCGGGCATTGGCAACTCGGCACAAGGTTGGTGCGTGGGCTGGTCGAGGGGCTGACCGCGCAGCGGGGGAGGCCGGGCATTCCCGACACGCTGGTCGTGCTGGGCGAACCCGCGTTCTACGAGCGCTGCGGCTTTTCGCAAGCAAGGGCGGCGCGGCTGGGCTCGCCCTATCCCGCATCGCACATGATGGTCGCCCGCCCGGGGGACGACGTGCCGGAGGCGACGCTGGCCTATCCGGTGGCCTTCGCCGCACTATCCTAACCCGACTTGGCGGGCGCGCGCGGAGGCACCACGTCGCGGAAGCTGTCGAAGCCTTTCCATGCGGGCTCCTCGGGCGGCGTGCCGGGGCGGGGCAGGTAGCGCGACGGCGCGCCGCCCTCGCCGGGGATGTAACGCGGGCAGTTGGGGAAGATGTGGCGGGCCCGGACGCGGATGATCGCCTGGGCGCCGGTCACCTCGGCCATCAGCGGATCGTCGCGGCTGACGGCCGCGGTGCCGTTGACCCGCAGCCGCCGCGGTGTTCCTCCCATCCGGATGAACAACAGCCCGACCTGCGGATTGGCGCGGATGTTGCCCAGCGTCCGGCCCATGCCGTTGCCGTCCCAGTCGGGGAACGCCAGTTCGTCCGGCTCGGTGATGCGCACGAACCCGGGCAGGCCGCCCTTGAACGAGCAGTCCGGGCGGCCCCGGGCGTCGGCGGTGGCGATGAAGAAGAGCGGTGCCTCGGCGATGAACGCGCGGTCGTCGTCGGAGAAGGCCCGGCGCAGGAAACTCGCGAGGCGGTCGGCGAGCGGCGCGCTGTTCAACTCGTCCTGAATGCCGCGCATGTCGGCGGTGTAGAAGTCCTCGGACATCCCGGTTCCCTCCATTTCGAGCGGGCGGCGGCCCGCCGTGGCCCCGGCCAGATTACACGGGTTGCGCCGGCCCGCGCTGTGAAAGGGGCTGTCCCGCCGTGGGGCGGCTCAGCCGGCCAGCCGCCGCGCCAGACGGTTGGCCCGTTCCACCACAAGCGGCAGGTCCAGCGTTGCCAGCTGTCCGTCCCGCACCACCTGACGGCCCTCGACGAAGAGGTGCCGCACCCGCCGAGGCCCGGCCAGGAGCAGCGCTGCCGGGTCCCAGGAACCGGCGCTGTCGATGCCCGCGACATCCCAGACCGCCAGGTCCGCCCGCATCCCCGGCGCGATGACGCCGACATCATCCCGCCCCAGCACCCGCGCGCCGCCGCGGGTGGCGATCTCCAGCGCCTCGCGGGAGGACATCGCGTCCGCCCCCCGCGCCACCCGCTGCAGCAGCATCGCCATCCGCGCTTCGCCGATCAGGTCGCCGGTGTCGTTCGAGGCCGACCCGTCCACCCCGAGGCCCACCGGCACGCCGGCATCCCGCATCGCGCGGACCGGGGCGATGCCGGAGCCGAGCCGGCAGTTGGAACAGGGGCAATGCGCCACTCCGGTGCCGGTGCGGGCGAAGAGGTCGATCTCGCCGGGATCGAGCTTGACGCAATGCGCGTGCCAGACGTCCTCGCCGGTCCAGCCGAGGTCTTCCGCATACTGCCCGGGCGCGCAGCCAAAGCTGGCCTGGGAATAGGCCACGTCCTCGTCGTTCTCGGCCAGATGGGTGTGCAGCCGGACCTTCTTGTCCCGCGCCAGGAGGGCCGTTTCGCGCATCAGGTCGCGCGAGACGGAGAACGGCGAACAGGGCGCGAGGCCGACGCGGACCATCGACCCCGGGCGGGGGTCGTGGAAACGGTCGGTCACCCGGATCATGTCCTCGAGGATCGCCGCCTCGCGCTCGACAAGGCTGTCCGGCGGCAGGCCGCCGTCGCTTTCGCCGATGCTCATCGCCCCCCGGGTGGGGTGGAAGCGCAGGCCCACCTCCGCCGCCGCGGCGATGGTGTCGTCAAGCCGCGACCCGCCGGGGAAGAGGTAGAGGTGGTCGGAGGACAGCGTGCAGCCGGACAGCGCCAGTTCCGCCAGGCCGAGCTGGGTCGAGACGAACATCTCCTCCGGCCCGAACCGCGCCCAGATCGGGTAGAGCGTCCGCAGCCAGCCGAACAGCAGCGCGTCCTGCCCCCCCGGCACGGCGCGGGTCAGCGTCTGGTACAGGTGGTGATGCGTGTTCACCAGGCCG
Organism: Rhodobacterales bacterium; assembly: GCA_031406135.1. GTDB lineage: Bacteria > Pseudomonadota > Alphaproteobacteria > Rhodobacterales > Rhodobacteraceae > JANOGU01. The sequence goes on along the minus strand of JANOGU010000217.1, from coordinate 10 downwards.
GGCGTGACCA
>JANOGU010000215.1:0-12014 GCA_031406135.1 Rhodobacterales bacterium | reverse complement strand
CCCACGGGGTTTGCCGACGGTGACGCCACCGGTTCGAGACACCGGCGGCATGGGGGGTGTGAACCCCCCGGGGCTCGCAACACGCACGGACCCCTCGCCAGACGCGCAACGCCAGCGCGCCCCTTGCGGGCGCAAGACGGCCAACTGCGCTGCCGTTGGTCCCTGTGCGCTGCGGGGGTGCAAGGGGGGCGCCTGCGGCCCCCTTGCCTGGTCCCGCGCCCGCAAGGGCGCGGGACGGCGGGCGCGGCCGGTCATTCGCGCACTAGCCACCGGACGGCAAAGCCGTTACTCTTCCCCCGACGACCCGGGGCCAACCCGGGCGGCGGCAGAGCAGACGGGCCATTTCCAGACCGACAGGCGTTCCATGACCGAGATGGTATATGGCTCCGCACCCGCGCGCGTGGCGGAGCCGGTTCTTCCGCGCTGGTGGCGCACCATCGACCGCTGGTCGATGGCCGCTGTCCTAGCGTTGTTCGCGATCGGGCTCTTGCTGGCGCTGGCCGCCTCGGTGCCGCTGGCCGAGCGCAACGGGCTCGACCCGTTCCATTACGTCGAGCGCCAGGCGGTGTTCGGCGGCGTGGCGCTGGCGGTGATGGTGGGGCTGTCGATGGCCACCCCGGCCGCCGTGCGGCGCCTTGGGGTGCTGGGCTTCGCCGCGGCCTTCGTGGCGCTGGCGCTGCTGCCCGCCCTGGGCACCGACTTCGGCAAGGGCGCGGTGCGCTGGTTCTCGCTGGGCTTCGCTTCGTTCCAGCCCTCGGAGTTCCTCAAGCCCGGCTTCGTCGTGTTGACAGCCTGGCTGATGGCGGCGGCGCAGGAGGTGAACGGGCCGGCGGGCAAGAGCCTGTCCTTCGGGCTGGCCGCGGTGATCGCCCTGCTGCTGGCGCTGCAGCCCGACTTCGGGCAGGCGATGCTGTTCATCTTCGCCTGGTGCGTGGTGTATTTCGTCGCCGGCGCGCCGATGCTGCTGATCGGGGCAGTGGGCGGGCTGGTGATCGGCGGGGGCTTTCTCGCCTACTCCTCCTCCGAGCATTTCGCCCGCCGGATCAACGGCTTCCTGACCCCGGAGGTCGATCCGCGCACGCAGATCGGCTATGCCACGAACGCGATCCAGGAGGGCGGCTTCTTCGGCGTCGGCGTCGGCGAGGGCCAGGTGAAATGGTCGCTTCCGGACGCGCATACCGATTTCATCATCGCGGTCGCGGCCGAGGAATACGGGCTGGTCCTGGTCTGCGTCGTGATCCTGCTCTACGCCACCGTGGTGATCCGGTCGCTGGCGCGCCTGGTGCGCGAGCGCGATCCGTTCACCCGGCTGGCAGGCGCGGGGCTGGCCTGCATCTTCGCGGTGCAGGCGATGATCAACATGGGCGTCGCGGTGCGGCTGCTGCCGGCCAAGGGGATGACGCTGCCCTTCGTCAGCTACGGCGGCTCGTCGATCATCGCGGCGGGGATCACCGTGGGCTTCATGCTGGCGCTGACGCGGGTTCGCCCGCAAGGCGAGATCGGCGACGTCTTCCGGCGGGGGCGGGGGTGAGGAAGCCCCTGCTGCTGATCGCCGCGGGCGGCACCGGCGGGCACATGTTCCCGGCCCAGGCGCTGGCCGAAGCGATGGTGCGGCGGGGCTGGCGGGTGACGCTGTCGACCGACGCGCGCGGCGCGCGCTATGCCGGGGGCTTTCCGCATGTGGTGAAGGTGGAGCAGGCGGGCTCGGCCACCTTTGCCCGTGGCGGCGTGCTGGCCCGGGCGCTGGTGCCGTTCCGCATCGCCGGCGGCACGGCCGCGACTGTGGCGCGGTTCCTGCGCGACCGGCCGGCGCTGGTCGTGGGCTTCGGCGGCTATCCCACGATCCCGGCGCTGGCGGCGGCCTGGGTGCTGCGCCTGCCGCGGATGATCCACGAGCAGAACGGGGTGCTGGGGCGGGTCAACCGCCTGTTCGCGCCGCGGGTCGATGCGGTGGCCTGCGGCAACTGGCCCACGGTGCTGCCGCCGGGCGTGCCGGGCACGCACACCGGCAATCCGGTGCGCAAGGCGGTGCTCGACCGCGCCGGCGCGCCGTACATCCCGCCCGGGGACTATCCGATGTCGCTCTTGGTGATCGGCGGGTCGCAGGGCGCGCGGATCCTGTCGGACGTGGTGCCCGACGCCGTGGCGCGCCTGCCCGACGCGATCCGCACCCGGCTGCGGGTGGCCCATCAAGCCCGGCCGGAGGATGCCGAGCGCGCTGCGCAGGGCTATGCCAACGCCGGCGTGAAGGCCGAGGTGGAGCCGTTCTTCGCCGACATCCCGCGTCGCCTGTCCGAGGCGCAGCTGGTGATTTCGCGCGCCGGCGCCTCCTCGGTTGCCGACATCGCCGCCATCGGCCGGCCGTCGATCCTTGTCCCCTACGCCGCCGCCGCGGACGACCACCAGACCGCGAATGCGCGCGGGCTGGTGGAGGGGCAGGCCGCGATCCTGATCCCCGAATCCGCGCTTGACGCCGCCACGCTCTCGGCGCAGATGGCCGCCGTCCTGGGCCAGCCCGAAGCGGCGGCGCGCATGGCCGCCAATGCGCTGGGCCTCGCCCGCCCGGATGCCACCGACGCGCTGGTCGCGCTGGCCGAACGCCTAGCAGGGGTAACGCCGTGAACGCCACCAAACTGCCGCTGGAGCTGGGCCCGATCCATTTCGTCGGCATCGGCGGCATCGGCATGTCGGGCATCGCCGAGGTGCTGATGACGCTGGGCTACCGGGTGCAGGGGTCGGACGCCAAGGCGTCGAAAATCACCGAGAGGCTGGTGCAGCTGGGGGCCGTGGTCCACGAAGGGCAGAAGGCGGAGAACCTCGGCGAGGCGGCGGTGGTGGTGATTTCCTCTGCCATCAAGAAGGGCAATCCGGAACTGGAGGAGGCGCGGCGGCGCAAGCTGCCGGTGGTGCGGCGGGCGGAGATGCTGGCGGAGCTGATGCGCCTGCGGTCCAACATCGCGGTCGCGGGGACCCACGGCAAGACGACCACGACGACGATGGTCGCCACGCTGCTCGACAAGGGCGGCTTCGATCCGACCGTGATCAACGGCGGCGTCATCCACGCCTATGGCTCCAACGCGCGGGCCGGTGCGGGCGAGTGGATGGTGGTGGAGGCCGACGAGTCGGACGGCAGCTTCAACCGCCTGCCCGCGACCATCGCCATCGTCACCAACATCGACCCCGAGCACATGGAGCACTGGGGCACGATCGAGGCGCTCAGGAAGGGCTTCCACGACTTCGTCGCCAACATCCCGTTCTACGGGCTCGCGGTCTGCTGCACCGACCATCCGGAGGTGCAGGCGCTGGTCGGCCGCATCACCGACCGCCGCGTGGTAAGCTTCGGCTTCAACGCCCAGGCCGATGTGCGGGCGGTGAACCTGACCTACCGCAACGGCATGCCGGCCTTCGACGTCCTGCTGCAGAACGAGGGCGACGGCGTGATGATCGAGGGCTGCACCCTGCCGATGCCGGGGGACCACAACGTCTCGAACGCGCTCGCGGCGATCGCCGTGGCCCGGCACCTGGGGATGAAGCGGGCGGAGATCCGCGACGCGCTGGCCGGCTTCGCCGGGGTGAACCGGCGCTTCACCAGGGTCGGCGAATGGCGCGGGGTGGCGATCATCGACGACTACGGCCACCACCCGGTGGAGATCGCGGCGGTGCTGAAAGCTGCCCGCCGCACCGTGGAAGGCACCCCCGGCGCCCGCATCATCGCCGTGCACCAGCCGCACCGCTACACAAGGCTCAAGCACCTGTTCGACGACTTCTGCGCCTGTTTCAACGAGGCCGACGTGGTCGGCATCGCCGAGGTCTATGCCGCGGGCGAGGAGCCGATCCCGGGGGCCAGCCGCGACGACCTGGTGGCCGGGCTGATCGCCCGCGGCCACCGCCACGTCCGCGCGCTGGCGGGCGAGGACGACCTTGTCCGGCTGGTGCGGGACGAGGCCCGGCCGGGCGACATCGTGGTCTGCCTCGGCGCCGGCACGATCAGCGCCTGGGCCAACGCGCTGCCGGCCCGGCTGATCGGGCAGGCGGCATGACCGCGGCCCCGCGAGCGCCCCTCACCCCTTGCCCGATGCGGGCAACTCGCCCTATGGCTGTTCCCCAGAGGCCCTGTGCATGAGCGCCCCCGTCGTCGCCGCGATCTTCTGGGCGCTGGCCGCCACGGCCACCGCGCTGCTGCCGATGCGCCGGCAGATGGTCCCCGGCGTGGCCCTGCTGATCGCCGCGCCCCTCCTGATCGTCTGGCTCGGCGCCACGCACGGCTGGCTCTGGACCCTCCCCGCGCTGGCCGCGTTCCTCTCCATGTTCCGCAATCCGCTGATCCACCTGTTCCGCCGCGCCACCGGCCGCCCCGCGCCCTTGCCGCCGGACCTTGAACCGCCACTGGGGCCGAAGCAGTGATCCCGCTGGTGCTCGCCGGCCTCTGGCTGGTCACGGCGAACGTCATCGCCCTGCTGCCCTCGAAGGACCACCACTGGCGCGCCGCCTATGTGCTGATCGCGGTGGGCGTGCCGCTCCTTGGCTGGGCGACCTACGCGAACGGCCCGTGGTGGGGCCTGGCGCTCTTGGCGGCCGGCGCCAGCGTGCTGCGCTGGCCGGTGATCTACCTGTGGCGCTGGGTAAGGGGGAAGGTGGCGCGGTAGGGCGGGGCTTGCCCCGCCGAGCTCAAGCGCACACTCCCTTGCGGTGAGTTGAACACCGCGCCACCTTGCAAATCGTGCCAACTGGGGACCGGGGTGGATCGCGGGGACCTTGAACGCTGGCTGAAGGACCGCCCGCGCGAGGACGCGATATTCATAGTCCATCGCGCGGCTATGCGGATGTACCCGCTTCTGGCCGACCGCGTCAAAGAACATATGATCGAAAGATATGGCTCCCCAGCCCAGTCGTTCAGACGCGCTTTGCTGATCTCCGGGGTTGCTCGGATACATCCGATTCCCGAGGCCAATGCCGCCTCCAATGCCGCCACCGTCGCGTACGATACCATTGCGCGCAACGCAACCGGCGCAACTATACGCGCTCCCACCTACACCGCCTCAGCGGTTGCCGGCGCCGCCGCCGCCTCACGCGCTGACAACACTGGCGTAGCCTTTTCGGCCGCCAACGGTGCCGCTGACGCCGCTTTCGCCGCCTACGCCCCTGGCGACGTTTGGGCGGAGATCGAGCGAGACTTAGCCGCGGTTCGATCCGGCGCTACCGAAGCATTGCCTCTCTGGTCCGAATTGCCCGACTGGATGGTGTCCCCGCTCACCCTCATGCGCACCGTCTGGGCCCCCGCCACCCCCGGTGGCGACTTCTGGATGCGTTGGTATCAGGGCTTCCTCGACGGCAGGCCCCTCCCCTGGGACCTCCAGCGCGACATCGCCCTCATCCCCGACGCGGACTGGCAGAAGGGCGAGGCGCATGTCGCGGGGCTGATCGCAGAGATCGAACTCCGCCACGCCATAGCGGCGACCCCAAATGCCGAGATCATTGCGCGTAGTCCTGAAACCGGACTCCTGCGCATCGAGCCGCAGTCCCGGCTTCCCGGTAAGCACCTTGCCGACGTCATCGATACGCTCCGTGATGCTGTCAGCATATTCAGCGATCAGGGTGGTCCGAACGGACCGTATGGCGCAATGGAGCCGGAATGCCGGATCATTGAGGATGCCACCCAGCGCTACGCGCATAGGCCGGTCATGCTGCTGCGAATCTGCCGTCGCGTCGTCGAGCGGACGATTCTGAAGGAGGAGGGCGGCGACGTTCCCAGAAACGATCCGCTCGTGCGCGACTTCGTAGGTTCCTTGGCAGGTGTCGCGGGCGATCTTCTCGCGTTCGACGCGGACGTGAAGGAGGCGGAAGAAGCCCGTAAGTCCGTTGAATCGCCACTCCTTACTTCTGACATCGCGCAGGCGCTTGTGAAGGCTGCGGAGGACAGTGCGGCCATTTCGGAAGGGGAACTGAAGGACGAACTTCCAACGGATGCACGGACGGCAACGGGGTTTGGCTCGCAATCGGAACGCGCAGTCGCGTTGTATGTGACCCGGAGTCGGCTGCTTCGGATTTTCAAGGTGTTGCGGGATCGCGGTAGGCCGGTCGTCGATCATCTGGAAGACTACCCGTTGTGCTACTGGTCGATCCTCGCTGTCCTGTTGGTCCTTCTGGCCTGACCCCCCCCATTCACCGCTTCCCAAACATCCCACAGGGGGTCCGGCGGGAGTGACCCCCCCCCTCGTCCGACCTCTCCCGCGGCACCCGTTGCCGATTCCCGCCGCCCACCGTGCGTCGGGACCGGAACCCGACCGGAACCCGACCGGAACCCGACCGCCCCGCACCGCCTTGCGCGGCCCTTCCCGGGGCGCTACGCCCCCTCCATGCTCCCCACCCCCCGCGGCCCCCTGACCCCGGCACGAGCCCTCTCCGATCTGACCTGGCTGCGGGTCGGCGGGCCGGCGGAGTGGCTGTTCCAGCCCGCGGACCTGGCCGATCTTGCGAGCTTTCTCAAGGGCTTGCCGCCCGAGGTGCCGGTCTTCCCGATAGGCGTCGGCTCGAACCTGATCGTGCGCGACGGCGGCATCCGGGGCGTGGTGATCCGCCTCGGCCGCGGCTTCAGCGGCGTCACGCTGGAGCGCCGCAAGGTCCTTGCCGGCGCCGCCACGCTCGACGCGCAAGTGGCCAGAATCGCTGCACAATCCGGTCTCGACCTGACGTTCCTGCGGACCATTCCGGGGGCCGTCGGCGGGGCCGTCCGGATGAACGCGGGGTGCTACGGCACCTATGTGGCTGATGCGCTGACCGAGGTCCGCATCGTCACCCGCGAAGGGACCGTCGAGACCCTCCCCGCCGCTACGCTGAACCTGGGCTACCGCCAGTCCGACCTGCCGGAGGGGGCGGTGATCGTCTCGGCGGTGTTCGAAGCGCCGGAAGGAGAACCAACTGATCTGGAACGGAAAATGGCCGACCAGCTCGCCCGCCGCGACGCCAGCCAACCGACGAAAGAGCGCTCCGCCGGCTCCACCTTCCGCAACCCGGCAGGCCGTTCCTCGACCGGGAAGGCGGATGACACGCATGAGCTGAAGGCCTGGAAACTCATCGAAAACGCCGGCATGCGCGGCGCCCGCAGGGGCGGGGCGCAGATGTCGGAGATGCACGCCAATTTCCTGATCAACGCCGGCACCGCCACGGCCGCGGATCTGGAGGGATTGGGCGAGGAAGTCAGAAAAAGGGTTTTCCAAGCCAGCGGCATCAGGCTAGAGTGGGAAATCATGCGCGTCGGCGAACCGGCGGCTGAGACAGAAAAACAAGGCCCGACAACGGGCTAGACGAGGCAGGAATGGCGGGCGCGTCGAGCAGGACGCCCTCCCATGTGGCGGTTCTGATGGGCGGCCTGTCCTCCGAACGGGAGGTCAGCCTGTCCAGCGGGCGCGGTTGCGCCGGGGCGCTGCGTGCGGCGGGCTACAGGGTGACGGAGGTGGACGCAGGCGCGGACCTGCCCTCCGTCCTGACCGCTTTGCGTCCCGACGTGGCCTTCAACGCGCTGCACGGCCGCTGGGGCGAGGACGGCTGCGTGCAGGGCATCCTGGAATGGCTGCGCCTTCCCTACACCCATTCCGGCGTGCTGGCCTCGGCGCTGGCGATGGACAAGGAACGCACCAAGGCGGCCTACCGGGTGGCCGGGCTGCCGGTGGTCGAGAGTGTCATCGTCCACCGGGAAGCTGTTGAAAAGGCTCACGTCCTGCCGCCGCCCTATGTGGTCAAGCCGAACAGCGAGGGCTCCTCGGTCGGGGTCTACATCGTGCGTGAGGGCTCCAACGCGCCGCGGCTGGCGGCCTTCATGCCCGCCACCGTCATGGTCGAGACCTATGTGCCGGGGCGGGAACTCACGACCACCGTCATGGGCGACCGGGCGCTGGGGGTGACGGATATCCTCACACCGGGCTGGTACGACTACGAGGCGAAATACGCCCCGGGCGGGTCGTCCCACGTCTGCCCCGCAGACATCCCCGCCGGGATCGCGGCGGCCTGCGAGGACTACGCGCTGCGCGCCCATCGGGCACTGGGCTGCCGGGGGGTGACCCGCACCGATTTCCGCTGGGACGAAGCGCGCGGCCTCCCGGGCCTCATCCTCCTCGAAACGAACACTCAGCCCGGGATGACGCCGACCTCGCTCACCCCCGAACAGGCGATCGTGCGCGGTATCCCGTTTCCCGAGCTCTGCGACTGGATGGTGAAGGACGCCTCATGCGACCGCTGAACCTGTTCCGCGCGGCCCCCCGCAAGCCCGATCCGGCCCCCAGCCGGTGGGCCTACCGGATGCACCGGCTATGGCTGCGGCCGATGGTCCGCACCGTGGCCCGGGTCGGCCTTCCGGCCTTTGCCGTGACGTTCTCGCTGGGTGTCTGGCTCTCTGACGACGCCCGCCGGGCCGCGCTTTCGGACGGGATCGCGGCCTTCAGCGAGCAGGTGAAGAACCGCCCCGAGTTCATGGTCTCGCTGCTCTCGGTCGAGGGCGCCTCGCCCATTGTCGCCGAGACGGTGCGGGCGACGATCGCGGTGCCGCTGCCGCAATCCTCGCTGGACCTTGACCTCGACGCCGCGCGGCAGCGGGTGGAGGAGATCGGGGCGGTGAAATCGGCGCTGTTGCGGGTGCAGCCCGGCGGCGTGCTGCAGGTGCAGGTGACGGAGCGCGAGCCCTCTGTGGTCTGGCGCGGGCCGCAGGGCCTGATCCTGCTCGATGCCGAGGGGCACCGGATCGCGGCGCTGCTGGAGCGGTCCGAGCGCGCCGACCTGCCGCTGATCGCCGGCGAGGGCGCGGATGCGGCGGTGCCGGAGGCGCTGCACTTGCTGGCCACCGCCGCGCCGATCCTGCCGCGCCTTCGCGGCCTGGTGCGGATCGGGGAACGCCGCTGGGACCTGGTGCTGGACCGCGGACAGCGCATTCTGCTGCCCGCCGACGCGCCCGACCGGGCGCTGGAGCGGCTTCTGGCCTTTGACGCCGCCGAGGGCCTGCTGGCCCGCGACATCACCGCCGTGGACCTGCGCCTGCCCGACCGGCCGGCGCTGCGGCTTGCCCCCCATGCCCTCACCGAACTGCGCCGCGCGCAGGGCCTGATCCCGGAGGAAGAAGCGCTATGAAGGACCTCTACCAGGCCCAGCGGACGATGCGGAACATGCGTCAGGCCGCGATGCAGCGGGGCGTGATCGCGATCCTCGATGTGGGCTCGTCCAAGGTCACCTGCCTGATCCTGCGCTTCGACGGCGAGGCGCGTCTGCGCGAGCAGGACGGTGTGGGGCCAATGGCGGGGCAGAGCCAGTTCCGCATCATCGGCGCGGCCACCACGCGGTCGCGGGGCGTGCGCTTTGGCGAGATCAGCGTCATGGGCGAGACGGAACGCGCGATCCGCACCGCGGTGCAGGGCGCGCAGAAGATGGCGAACGTGCGCGTGGACCACGTCATCGCCTGCTTCTCCGGCGCCGATCCGCGGTCCTACGGTCTGGCCGGTGAACACGAGTTGCAGGACCAGGCGGTGACCGAGGCCGACGTGGCCCGGGTGCTGGCCGCCTGCGACGTGCCCGACATCGGCGAGGGCCGCGAGGTGCTGCACGCGCAGCCGGTGAACTTCGCGCTCGATCACCGCTCGGGCCTTGGCGACCCGCGCGGGCAGATCGGGCACAGGCTGTTCTGCGACATGCATCTCTTGTCGGTCGAGGGCCTGGTGGTGCAGAACCTGATCCGCTGCATCCAGCGCTGTGATCTGGAAATCGCCGGGCTCGCCTCCTCGGCCTATGTCGCCGGGATCGCGGCGCTGGTGGAGGACGAACAGGAACTGGGCGCCTGCTGCATCGACATGGGTGGGGGCACCACCGGCCTGTCGATCTTCATCAAGAAGCACATGATCTTTGCCGACTCGGTTCGCATGGGCGGCGACCACGTCACCTCGGACATCGCCAAGGGACTGCAGGTGCCGATGTCGGTGGCCGAGCGGATCAAGACCAAGCACGGCGGCGTACACGCCACCGGCATGGACGACCGCGAGATCATCGAGATCGGCGGCGACAGCGGCGACTGGGACAAGGATCGGCGCGCGCCGTCAGCCGCACCGAACTTATCGGCATCATGCGGCCGCGGGTGGAGGAGATTCTGGAGGACGTCCGGGTGCGACTGGACGCCGCGGGCTTCGACAGCCTGCCGTCGCAGCAGGTCGTGCTGACCGGCGGGGCGAGCCAGATCCCCGGTCTGGACGGACTGGCCTCGCGCATCCTGGGCCAGCGCGTACGGCTGGGCCGGCCGCTGCGGGTGCAGGGCCTGCCGCAGGCGGTGACCGGGCCGGCGTTTTCGGCCGCCGTGGGCCTCTGCCTCTTCGCCGCCCATCCGCAGGACGAGTGGTGGGACTTCGAGATTCCGGCCGAGCGCTATCCCGCGCGGTCGCTGAAACGGGCGATGAAATGGTTCAGGGAGAACTGGTGACCGCAGCATCTTGTGAAGCCTTCGACATCACGCGGAGAATTGCCACGGTTCGGCTACATTCTGTGGCCTCCGGGTGTTTTTCGGGTGACGCGAAGGGCGGTCACAGGTAGATTTCCCCGACAGGGGTGCTTCGCGAGGGTTCGAGCGGGGCGGGGACGGCACGGCAGGGCAAAAAACAAACAGGCGGACAGGCGATGGCACTCAACCTCACGATGACTTCGCAGCGCGAAGAACTGAAACCGCGGATCACCGTGTTCGGGGTCGGCGGGGCGGGCGGCAACGCCGTCAACAACATGATCGACAAGCAGCTGGACGGCGTGGAGTTCGTGGTCGCGAACACCGACGCCCAGGCGCTGCACCAGAGCCGGGCCGCCGCGCGCATCCAGATGGGCGTGAAGGTGACCGAGGGGCTGGGCGCCGGGGCGCGGCCCACGGTGGGCGCGGCCGCGGCCGAGGAGACGATCGAGGAGATCGTCGATCACCTCGCCGGCGCGCACATGTGCTTCATCACCGCCGGCATGGGCGGCGGCACCGGCACCGGCGCCGCCCCGATCATCGCCCAGGCGGCGCGCGAACTGGGCGTGCTGACCGTGGGCGTGGTGACCAAGCCCTTCGCCTTCGAAGGCGCCAAGCGCATGCGCCAGGCCGAGGAAGGCATCGAGGCGCTGCAGAAGGTGGTCGATACCCTGATCATCATCCCGAACCAGAACCTGTTCCGGCTGGCCAACGAGCGCACCACCTTCACCGAGGCCTTCGCGCTGGCCGACGACGTGCTCTACCAGGGCGTCAAGGGTGTCACCGATCTGATGGTCAAGCCCGGGCTCATCAACCTCGACTTCGCCGACGTGCGCGCGGTGATGGATGAGATGGGCAAGGCGATGATGGGAACCGGCGAGGGCCAGGGCGAGGACCGCGCCGTGCAGGCGGCGGAAAAGGCCATCGCCAACCCGCTTCTGGACGAGATCAGCCTGCATGGCGCCAAGGGCGTGCTGATCAACATCACCGGCGGCTACGACCTGACGCTGTTCGAGCTGGACGAGGCGGCGAACATCATCCGCGACAAGGTGGACCCGGACGCCAACATCATCGTCGGCTCGACGCTGGACGCGACGATGGAGGGTCGCGTGCGCGTGTCGGTGGTGGCGACCGGGATCGATGCCAGCCGCGCCCGCGCCGAGGCGCCGGTCATGCGGCGGTCGATGACCGCGGTGATCCCGCCGCAGGCCGCCGCTGCGCCCGCGGCCGCGCCGGTTGCCGAGCCCGAGATGGCCGAGGAGGAAGCCGCCGAGCCCGATCTGTTCGAGGCCGCCGCGGCCGCCGCCTTCGTGGGTGACGCGGACGCGGAACCCGAAGCCGACGACCTGCCGCTGCCGGTCTATCGCCCGGCCGCCGCCGCGGCCGCCGCTGCGGCCGCTGCGGCCGCTGCGCAGGTGCGCGCGCGCCCGCTGGCAACCCCCGCCACGGCGGCCGATGCGGCCGAGGGCTTCGTCGCCCCCCGTCCGCGCCCGGCGGGATCGCCCTCGCCCGAGGCGCTGGCGCGCCTGCAGGCCGCCGTCGCGCGCCG
>JANOGU010000205.1:0-3957 GCA_031406135.1 Rhodobacterales bacterium | reverse complement strand
GCGGCGGCTTTGGCCCCGCCGGGCGGGGGGGCGGGACACCGTTGGCACCGGACCGGGTGGGCTGCGGGCCGCTTAAATCGCGGCCCCGAAACCGCGGCGCCTCGTGACCCGGTTCACGAGGCGCGCGCATCTCCCCTATTGCGCCGACGGGCCTCCTCCCCCGGAGCGGCGCGGGAATGTTCACAGACGGCCCGACTCGGGGGCGTCCGTGATGAAATCCTGCGCCCGAACCGGGCAGATTGCAAACTCTACCTGCGTCCGGGGCAGGCGGGAGACAGGACTTCGGCGGGCCTGCGCCAAGACAATTCCGGACCCTGCGCCGCCGGGGTCGGATGCCGCTTCGCGCAGCGCAACCGGACCCAGCGGCCGGCTCGGTCCCGGCCTTGCGGAAGGTCCGGATCCCATCCTGCCGGCGGAAACACGCCGCAGGGTTGGACTGTCCGGGCCAAGCATCTATGACGCGGGGCAAGCAAACCAGGAATCGACATGACTTCCCTCAACAGCCGCAGCGCTTTCGAACGCACGCGCATCAACCTGCTGCGCGGCAGCTTCGTCGTGCTGCTTCCGCTCGTCCTCTTCGCCATGCCGGTGTGGGAGCAGACACACTGGCTGTTCGAGTTGTTCGAGGTTCTGGGGATCACGCTGGTGATCGTTGGCGTGCTGGGCCGGTTCTGGGCCATCCTCTACATCGGTGGACGCAAGAACCATCTGGTGTTGCAGGACGGGCCCTATTCGATCTGCCGCCATCCGCTCTACCTGTTCTCGACGATCAGCGTGGCCGGGTTCGGGCTGATGCTCGGGTCGCTGCTGATGACCGCGGTCTTCACCGTGCTGACCTTCGCCATCCTGTGGACGACGGCGGCGAACGAGGAGACGCGGCTGCGGCAGAATTTCGGTACCGACTACGACGCCTACGCCGCCCGGGTGCCGCGCATCCTGCCCAGGCTCGGCCTGTTCCGGACCGAAGGCGAGGTCACCTTCAGGGTCGACCAGCTGAAGGGCAACCTGATGGACGCGCTGGTGTTCCTGTCCTTTATTCCGCTGGCGGAACTGACCAATGAGCTCAAGGAATACGGCATCCTGCCGACCTTTCCGATCTGGTAGCGCGGTGATCCGGGTCAGCCGCGACCAGTTCGCCCTGGCGCGGGCCTTCACCATCAGCCGGGGCACGCGCACCGAGGCGAAGGTGCTGACCGTGGAGGTGACGCGCGACGGCGTGACCGGGCGCGGCGAATGCGTGCCCTATACCCGCTATGGCGAGACGCTGGAGGGCGTAGCCGCGCAGATCGGGGGGCTGCCGGCCGGTATCGGGCGGGACGCCCTGCAGGACGCCCTGCCCCCCGGCGCGGCGCGCAACGCGGTGGACTGCGCGCTCTGGGACCTTGCCGCCAAGCAGGCCGGGCGGCGGGTCTGGGACCTGGCGGGCCTGCCCGCGCCCCGGCCCTGCGTGACCGCCTTCACGCTCAGCCTCGATGCGCCCGCGGCGATGCGGGCGCAGGCGGCAGCGAATGCGCGCCGGCCGGTCCTGAAGATCAAGCTCGGCACCCCGGACGACCTGCCCCGGCTGGAGGCGGTGCGCGCCGTTGCCCCGGCTGCCGCGATCATCGTCGATGCCAACGAAGGCTGGACGCCGGAGGTCTATGCCGACCTGGTTCCCCATCTCCTTCGCCTTGGCGTGCGGCTGGTGGAGCAGCCGCTGCCCGCCGGGCGGGACGGGGCCTTGGCCGAAATGCCCCGACCTGTGCCGGTCTGCGCCGACGAGAGCTGCCACGACCGGGCCAGCCTGCCCGGGCTTCGGGGCAAGTACGACATGGTCAACGTCAAGCTCGACAAGGCCGGCGGCCTGACCGAGGCGCTGGCGTTACGCGATGCCGCCCGGGCGATGGGCTTCGGCATGATGGTGGGCTGCATGGTCGGCTCGTCGCTGGCGATGGCGCCGGCCGTCCTTGTAGCGCAGGGCGCGGACTGGGTGGACCTTGACGGCCCGCTGCTTCTTGCCGAGGACCGGGCGGCGGCGCTGCGCTACGACAAGGACGGGGTCCATCCGCCGGAGGCGGCGCTCTGGGGATAGGATTGAAAACCTGACGTTGATGGGTTATTGATGGTCACGGTTCACCGGGCGCGGGGTTTTCGCTTCGTCATCCATTCCGATGACCACGAACCGGCGCATGTCCATGTCGTCGGGCAGGGTCATGAGGCCAAAATACAGTTTGCCCGCGGCGCGCCCATATCGGTGATGGAAAACTTCGGTCTGACTTTCGGCGAGCTTCGCCACGCACTGGAAGAGGTTCGCGGCCACCGCACAAAGTTGCTGATGGAATGGGACGATATCCATGGACGATGACATCGACTTTGACGTCGCCGCCTACGACAAGGCGACGGCAGAAGGCGAACGGATTCTCAAGAGCGGCATCCTCGCACGGTCGGCGACCTATGACGCAACCTCGCAGCGGCTGCGCATCGACCTGATGAACGGCACCACCGTGCTGATCCCGGCGGCGCATCTGCAGGACCTGTCGGACGCCAGCGACGCGGTCCGGGCGACGGTTCGGGTCGAGGGCAGCGGCTACGGCCTGCACTGGCCCGCCCTCGATCTCGACCTCTCCGTCCCCGGCCTCCTCGCCGGGGTGTTCGGCACGCGGGCCTGGATGGACCGCTTGCGCGCTGCGCATGCGGGGAAGGCCACCAGCCCGGCCAAGGCCGCCGCCGCCCGCGCCAACGGCGCCAAGGGTGGCCGTCCGCGCAAGACCGTGGCATAGCACTCCGGCCCAAATCCGGAGCCCGTCATGTCCCGCACCGTCTTTGTCAACGGCGACTATCTTCCCGAGGCGGAGGCGACGGTCTCGGTGTTCGACCGCGGCTTCCTGATGGCGGACGGGGTCTACGAGGTGACCTCGGTGCTGGATGGCAAGCTGGTGGACTTCGCCGGCCACATGGTCCGCCTCGACCGCTCGCTGCGCGAGCTGGAGATGGCCCGGCCGATGCCGGACGACGACCTGCTCGCCATGCACCGCGAGCTCGTCGCCCGCAACGGCATTGTCGAAGGGATGGTCTATCTGCAGGTCACCCGCGGCAACCCGGGCGACCGCAGCTTCCTGTTCCCGCCCGAAGGCACGGTGCCCACAGTCGTGGCCTTCACCCAGGACGTGCCGAACCTCGCCGATGCCCCGGCCGCGAAGACCGGCTTTCGCGTCATCACCATCCCGGACCTGCGCTGGGAACGGGTCGACATCAAGACCACCCAGCTTCTCTACCCCTCGATGGGCAAGATGGCGGCGAAGCAGGCCGGCGTGGACGACGCCTGGTTCACCAAGGACGGGACGGTGACCGAGGGCACCTCCAACAACGCCTGGATCGTCATCGGCAACCGCATCGTCACCCGCGAACTGTCCACCGACATCCTGCACGGCATCACTCGCGCCGCGGTGCTGAAATTCGCCACCGAGGCGCAGTTCGAGATCGAGGAGCGCGCCTTCACCGTGGACGAGGCCCAGTCCGCCGACGAGGCCTTTTCGACTGCCGCGAGCATCTTCGTCATGCCGGTGGTGGAAATCGACGGCGC
The DNA here is from genome assembly GCA_031406135.1 of Rhodobacterales bacterium. GTDB lineage: Bacteria > Pseudomonadota > Alphaproteobacteria > Rhodobacterales > Rhodobacteraceae > JANOGU01. Next base: position 395 of record JANOGU010000205.1, on the reverse strand, counting down.
GATGATCGGCGCCGGCGTGCCCGGCCCTGTCGCCCGCCGGCTGCGCGAGATCTATATCGACGAGATGCGCAAGGCGGCAGTTTGAGCGCAGCCTTCACCCGCGACGGCCTTGGGCGCGGCGCCCGCGACGGGGTGCCGCTGGCCTTTGGCATCACCAGGGCGGCCGGCATGCTGCGCGACGGGGCTGCCGCCCTGTCGGCAGCGGTCGGCGCCGCCGTCGCACTGGCGGCGGGCTTGCGGGCGGCGGTGGCGGTGGCGGTGGCGGTGGCGCGCTTCAGCCCGCCCTACCGGGCGTTGTCCAGGTTCGCGGCGACGGCCGTCGCGAACGCTGCCTGCGTGGCCTCTTCCGAAGGCGTCTGGTGCCGTGCCACCCAGTCGGCATAGGGCATGCCATA
>JANOGU010000072.1:0-3369 GCA_031406135.1 Rhodobacterales bacterium | reverse complement strand
CAGGAAGCCGTAGCCGCCCATCTTCAGCAGCACCGCCGCCAGCACCATCGACCCCGCTGTCGGCGCCTGCACGTGGGCGTCCGGCAGCCAGGTATGCACCGGCCACATCGGCATCTTCACCGCGAAGGAGGCAAAGAAGGCAATGAACAGCAGCGTCTGCATGCCGCCCGCGATGTGGATGCCGAGCAGCGAGAAGCTCTCCGACGGGAAATCGTGGGCGAGGAGCTGCACCATGTCGGTGGTGCCCGCCTCGACATACATCGCGATCATCGCGACCAGCATCAGGACCGAGCCGAGGAAGGTGTAGAGGAAGAACTTGAACGCCGCGTAGATGCGTTCCTTGCCGCCCCAGATGCCGATGATCAGGAACATCGGAATGAGGCCGGCCTCGAAGAACAGGTAGAACAGCACCAGGTCCAGCGCCACGAAGACCCCGATCATCAGGCTTTCCAGCAGCAGGAAGGCGATCATGTATTCCTTCACCCGGGTCTCGACCGTCCAGCAGCCGAGCACGATCAGCGGCATCAGGAACGTGGTCAGGATCAGGAGCGTGATCGAGATGCCGTCGATCCCGACCTTGTAGGTCAGGCCCAGGATCCAGTCGTATTCCTCCAGAAACTGGAAGCCGGTGTCGGCCGGGTCGAACCCCACCAGCACGAAGAGCGAAATGAGGAATGTGGTGGAGGTCGCGATCAGCGCCACCCAGCGGGCGTTCTTCTGCGCCGCCGCGTCCTCGCCGCGCAGGAACAGCGCCAGGATCGCGGCCGCCACCGCGGGCAGGAAGGTGATGACGGACAACAGGTTCTGCATTACCGCGCCCCCCCGCCCAGTGTCATCCAGGTCAGCAGCAGCGCAATGCCGATGACCATGGCGAAAGCATAGGTGAAGATGTAGCCGGACTGCAGCCGCCCCGCGGCCCGGGTCAGCCAGGGCACGACGCCCAAAGCCACCCCGTTGAGGCTGCCGTCGATCACCGCACCATCGCCGCGCTTCCAGAAGAACCGGCCAAGCCACATCGCCGGGCGCACGAACACGGCGTCGTAAAGCTCGTCGAAATACCACTTGTTCAGCAGGAACAGATACAGCGGCCGCTGCTGCGCCGCGAGCCGGCCCGGCAGGTCGGGGCGGCGGATGTAGAACTGGAACGCGATCAGGAAGCCCAGGACCATCGCCAGGAAGGGCGACAGCTTGACCCAGGCCGGCACCAGATGCGCCTCGTGGATGACGTGGTTGTCCGGACCGAAATGGACCGCACCCCTAGGCGGCGCCGTGGCAAGGCCCGCAAGCGCGGCCTTTCCCGTCCCGGCCTCTGCCGGTGCGGTGCCGTGGTCGCCGCCTTCGGCGCCCGCGGTGTCCGTGGCAGCGGCGCTGTGCTCGCCTTCTTCGGCGGGGGCGGCGCCATGGTCGGTGGCCGCTTCCGTCTCCGTGCCGTGATCCCCGCCTTCGCCTTCGGCGGCGGTGACCTCCATTCCGAACCAGGTCCGCAGTTTCACCTCGTCGCCGAAGAACACCGAATACCAGACCATCCCGGCAAGACAGGCGCCCACCCCCAGCACCCCGAGCGGCACCAGCATCACCGCCGGGCTTTCGTGCGGGGTGTGGGCGTGGTCGTCGTGGTGTCCTTGGTCGTGGTGGCCGTGGTGGCCATGGTCGGCGTGTCCATGGCCCGCTGCCCAGCGCGGCGCGCCGAAGAAGGTCATGAACATCAGCCGCCAGGAATAGAACGAGGTCATGCAGGCCGAGAGCACGAGAAGCAGGAATGCCCCCTGCGCCCCGGCATAGGCGCTTTCGATGATCGCGTCCTTCGACAGGAACCCGGCAAAGCCGATGCCGGTCAGGGGGATGCCCACGCCGGTGATGGCGAGCGTGCCGACCAGCATCGCCCGGAAGGTCCAGGGGATGTGGTGGCGCAAGGCCCCGTAGTTCCGCATGTCCTGCTCGTGGTGCATCGCATTGATCACCGACCCCGCACCCAGGAACAGCATCGCCTTGAAGAAGGCATGGGTGAACAGGTGGAACATGGCGACCGGATAGGCGCCCACCCCGGCTGCGACGAACATGAAGCCCAGTTGCGAGCAGGTCGAATAGGCGATCACCCGCTTGATGTCGTTCTGCACCAGGCCCACGGTCGCGGCGAAGAACGCCGTCGCCGCACCGATCCCGGTGATGAAGGTCAGCGCCCCCGGCGCGTATTCCAGGATCGGCGACATCCGGCAGACCAGGAAAACCCCCGCGGTCACCATGGTCGCTGCGTGGATCAGCGCCGAGACCGGCGTCGGGCCTTCCATCGCGTCGGGCAGCCAGGTGTGCAGGATCAGCTGCGCCGACTTGCCCATGGCGCCGATGAACAAGAGCACCCCGATCAGTTCGGCCGCGTTCCAGGTGGTCCAGAGGAAGGTGAGCTCGGTTTGCGCCAGCGCCGGTCCGGCGGCGAAGACGTCGTCGAGGCGCACGCTGTCGACGAGGAAGTAGACTGCGAAAATGCCCAGAGCGAAGCCGAAGTCGCCCACCCGGTTGACGATGAACGCCTTCATCGCCGCGGCGTTGGCGCTGTCCTTGCGGTAGTAGAAGCCGATCAGCAGGTACGAGGCGACGCCCACCCCCTCCCAGCCGAAGAAGATCTGCACGAGGTTGTCCCCGGTGACCAGCATCAGCATGGCGAAGGTGAACCCTGACAGATAGGCGAAGAAGCGGGCCTTGTAGTGCTCGCCCTCCTTCCAGTTCACGTCATGCGCCATGTAGCCAAAGCTGTAGAGGTGGACGAGCGCCGAGACGGTGTTGACCACGACGAGCATGATCGCCGTCAGCCGGTCCAGCCGGATGCCCCATTCGGTCGACAGCGTCCCGCTCTCGATCCAGCGCAGGATGACGACGCGCTCGGTTTCCGGCAGGTCGGACAGGAAGATGATCCAGGACAGGAGGGCCGCCAGCATCAAGAGGCCGGTGGCGATGACCTGCCCCGCCTTCTCGCCGATCACGCGCCACAACAGGCCGCAGATCAGCGCGCCGATGGCGGGCGCGAAGAGGATGATGGTGGCGAGCGTCGTCATCAACTCAGCCCTTCATCACGTTGGCGTCTTCGACGTCGATGGTGCCGCGGGCGCGGAAGAAGACGACGAGGATGGCCAGCCCGATGGCCGCCTCCGCCGCTGCCACGGTCAGGACGAACATGGTGAACACCTGGCCCACCAGATCGCCCAGCTGCATCGAGAAGGCGACGAGGTTGATGTTGACCGCCAGAAGCATCAGCTCGATCGACATCAGGATGACGATCACGTTCTTCCGGTTCAGGAAGATGCCGAAGATGCCGATGACGAACAACGCCGCCCCGACCGCCAGGTAATGTTCCACGCCTACCGTCTGCATCGT
>JANOGU010000050.1:0-1613 GCA_031406135.1 Rhodobacterales bacterium | reverse complement strand
GCGGCCACCGTCGCCTCGACCGCCAGCTCGCTTTCGCCTTCGACGCCCATTTCCCAGGGAATGCCGCCCCGGGTCAGCGCGGCCTGCACCATCGGCCGGAAGATGCAGGTCTCCTTGAACCCCAGCCGCAGCGGCCGGCGCTGCCAGGCGGAGCCGCCGACGGCGCCGATCCAGACCAGCGACCGCATCGACAAGACCTCGCCACCGGGACGCGGCTGGTCCTCGGTTGTCAGGATCACATCCAGCGCGCCGCGCGCGAAGGACTCGCGCAGGATCACGGTGAAGGACGACATCAGGTTCACCCGGACCCGGGGAAAGACGGAGGCGAGCCGTTTCAGGATGCCGGGAACCGCCGGGTAGACGATGTCGTGCGGCACGCCGAGCCTGATCTCGCCCTCATAGCCGTCCTGGGTCAGGCGCGCGACCGCCTCGTCGTTCAGCCGCAGCATGTTCTGCGCGTAGCCCAGAAGCTGCTCGCCCTCGGGCGACAGCACCATCCGCCGCGCCGTGCGCAGGAACAGCGCCAGGCCGAGCCCGTCCTCCAGCCGCTTGATCTGCATCGAGACGGCCGACTGCGTAAAATTGAGCAGCCCCGCCGCACGGGTCACGCCGCCAACCTCGGCGACGGTGGTGAAGCTGCGCAGGGCGGTCAGGTCCAGGGTTCGCATCGATCAATTCCTGTGATGAGTATGGTAACAACCATTCGTTTTCATTCTGACCGATTTCCTGCGATCAATCAAGCATGCTGATCGATCCCCGATCAGACCCAACGTTTCGTGATGAGGTTTCACTCCGATGGCCCGCTCTTTCTCGCTTTCCCGGCGCGACGCAACCGCCGGATCGCTGTTTTCCTTCGCCCGCATGCTCGGCTGGCTTGACGTCGGCCGCCAGCGCCGGGCGTTGCTGCGGCTCGACGACCACCTGCTGCGCGACATCAACGTTCCGCGACATCTCGCCGCGGACGAGGCGGGCCGGCCCTTCTGGGACGTCCCGGAGACGTGGAAACGGTGAGCTTTCCCTGGCTTTTCCCTGGACCTTCCGGTCTTCAGGCTTGAATCGCGGGCCAACTGGGCCGATATTCGGGATTGTGAGGGGGCGGCCACGGGCCGGCCCCCATTGGGATCAACTGGAGGCACCTATGGCAGAGAATCAAACCCTGGGCTCGGTCGGCGCTGGCGCCAGTGCCGCCCGGATCGACGCGGGGCTGCGCGCCCACATGAACAAGGTCTACGGCCTGATGTCGGTCGGCATGGTGCTGACCGGCGGCGCGGCCTGGGCCATCGCCGGGCTGGCGACGACCACCGACCCGACGCAGGCGGTGCTGCAACTGAACAACGGCACGTTGATCAACAGCTTCGGCGCCATGATCTACGACTCGCCGCTGAAATGGGTGGTCATGTTCGCGCCCCTGGTGATGGTCTTCGCCTTCAGCGCGATGATCGGGCGGCTGTCGTTCGCGGCCGCGCAGATGTTCTTCTACGTCTACGCCGCGATGATGGGCCTGTCGCTGTCGTCGATCTTCCTGGTCTTCACCGGCGCCTCGATCACCCAGACCTTCTTCGTCACCGCCATCGCCTTCGCCAGCCTCAGCCTCTGGGGCTACACCACGAAGC
>JANOGU010000032.1:0-20037 GCA_031406135.1 Rhodobacterales bacterium | reverse complement strand
GCCATCAGCCACAGCAACACCACCGCCGCCAGCGGAAACACCGCGATGATCGACACCCAGTTCGGAATGCCGAACCGCGGCAAGAGGCGCCAGAACGGCACGACGATCACCACGGCGGCGATCAGCATCCATACCAGACCGCCGCCACCGTGGACGGCGCCCCAACCCCACCGGGAATCAAAGTTCATCATCATGGCACACCGCCTTTCCTTGCGTCGCCTGAATGTCCGGTCACCGCTTCCACGATCCGCCGGATGTCGCCGTCCATCATGCCATCCTTCCGTACGTCCTGCGCTCGAGCTTGACCTGCCGTGGCGGCTCGGTCCTACGTTCGACAGTCATGCAAAGCCCTCGGCCATTGTCTTCTGCCAGGTTGCCGGCAACACTTCGAACCGGCTTGCGACCGCTTCATAATTCGGTTGCATCAACCGTCGCACGGCGGCGCGCTCCTCTTGAGTCATCGACGCCGACGTGCCCAAGAGGACCTGCTTTTCAAAGTCCGCCTTGACTGGCTTGATTCCCAGAAACCGGCACAGCGTGCGGATGCCCGCAGGTGTCATCAGGTCTTCGTAGAACATGACCAGTCGCCGCTCGGGCGGGATAGCCGCCTCAATTCTGGAAAGAACCCCAGCATAGTTGGAATGCGAGCTGATCACCCGCTCCTGATCGGCAAGGACCTGTCCCAAGATCGCCCGGGCCTCGACATGAATATCCGCCCCCTTGGGTAATGCCCTCTTGGCTTCCATCCGCACATGGCTCCACAACCGTGCGACCGGATCGCGCATGACATAGAGGAACCGCGTTTCGTTCGCGACCCCGACCATTTTTCCCAGCATATCGACCGACAGGTTGGCGTAGTCCGGCGTGATATCGGCCACCAGCCTTTGTGTGTGCAGCCCGGTCATCATGTAGCGGAAGTAGGCGTTCTTATCCATGTGGCAGGTTTGCAGTACCCGCAGATAGTCGCGCAAATCGAGTATCTTGGCAACTTCGGCAGCCCGCTGCGCAGGTTGCAGCAGACTTAGCCTTGCCTCTGCTGAAGCAACGCTGCGTTCCATTCGCGCGATTGCGTCTTTCAATCGCATTTGTTCAATCGCGTCGAAGTAGTGCAACTCCTTGTGGCCACGCAGAAGGCATTCAGGATGCGTGCGCAGATAGTCATATAACCATGAGGTTCCGCATTTTGCTGCCCCGATGCAAAAGAAGAACATCGGCGGCTCGCGCCTGGGCATTGGCGGTGCCTTGGGGCGGATCAACTGCGGGCGACGAACCAGTTGCATGATCTACGCTTTTTTCTCATCGGCCGAAATCACATATGGCCCGCCCTCCCAGGGCGACATGAAATCGAACTGGCGGTATTCCTGCACCAGCTTGACCGGCTCGTAGACCACCCGCTTCAACGCCTCATCGTAGCGCACCTCGGTATAGCCCGTGGTCGGGAAATCCTTGCGCAGCGGATAGCCGCGGAAGCCGTAGTCGGTGAGGATCCGCCGCAGGTCGGGGTGGCCCGAGAACAGGATGCCGAACATGTCGAACACCTCGCGCTCGAACCAGTTGGCACTGGGATGGACCGTGACCAGCGACGGAACCATCTGATCCTCGCGCACCGCGACCTTCAGCCGGATGCGGTGGTTCCGGTACATCGACAGGAAGTGGTAGACCAGATCGAACCGCTCGGTCCGCTCCGGGTAGTCCACGCCGGTCATGTCGACCAGCGTCGAGAACCGGCAATTGCTGTCGGTCTTCAGGAAATCGACGAAACTGACGAGGTGCTCCGGCACGATCTCCAGGGTCAGCTCGCCAAAGGCGACCCCGGTGGCGACAACGGCCTCGGGTCGGCGCAGTTCCAGATGGGCGGCAAGCTCAGTCAGGGCTTCGGACATGCCTCACCTCACCAGCGTGCCAGTGCGGCGGATTTTCCGCTGCAACTGCAGGATGCCATAGAGCAGCGCCTCGGCCGTGGGCGGGCAGCCGGGGACGTAGAGGTCCACCGGCACGATGCGGTCGCAGCCGCGCACCACCGAATAGCTGTAGTGGTAGTAGCCCCCGCCATTGGCGCAGGACCCCATCGAGATCACATAGCGCGGTTCCGGCATCTGGTCGTAGACCTTGCGCAGCGCCGGGGCCATCTTGTTGGTCAGCGTGCCGGCCACGATCATCAGGTCCGACTGCCGCGGGGAAGCGCGCGGCGCGGTGCCAAAACGCTCCATGTCATAGCGCGGCATCGCGGTATGCATCATCTCGACCGCGCAGCAGGCCAGACCAAAGGTCATCCAGTGCAAGCTGCCGATGCGCGCCCAGTTGATGATGTCCTCGGTCGAGGTGAGGATGAACCCCTTGTCCTGCAGGTCGCGGCTGAATTCCGTCACCTGCTGGTCGCGGTCCGGGCCGACCTCGGTCCCCGTCATCACTCCCATTCCAGCGCCCCCTTCTTCCACTCGTAGGCAAAGCCCACGGTCAGCACGGCGAGGAAGATCATCATCGACCAGAACGCCGTCATCGACAGGTCGGCGAAGGCCACCGCCCAGGGAAACAGGAACGCCACTTCCAGATCGAAGATGATGAACAGGATCGACACCAGGTAGAACCGCACGTCGAACTTCATCCGCGCGTCGTCAAAGGCGTTGAAGCCGCATTCGTAGGCGCTGACCTTTTCCGGGTCGGGGTTCCTGACCGCGATGATCGCGGCCGACAGCATCAGGACCAGACCGAGGCCGGTGGCGATTCCCATCAGGATCAGGATCGCCAGGTATTCGCGCAGAAGGCTGTCCACGGGGCTTGGCCCTTTCTTCCTGGCGGCCGGTCCCCAGCCTCTGCCGGGCGGGGTCGGAGCCGGTTGACCGGGGTTTACCCCGCCCCCCGTCGGCGGTCAACCAAACCGCCCCGGCCGCGTCGTCGCAGCGGCCTGCGGAACGCCCGCTAGGCGGCGGCCGGCGCCGGTCGCGCCACCCGCAGGAACATCGCCAGCGCGGCCAGAAGGATCGCACCCGCGACGAAATAGGCCATGTCCGGCGTCACCACCGGCGCGTCCGGCATCATGAAGAAGCCGAAGACCTGGCTGAAGAACACCGTCCCGGCCAGCATCGCGATGTTCATGATCGACGAGATGCCGCCCTGCAACTCGCCCTGCTGGTCCTCGGGCACCGACTTGGACATGATCGCGGTCAGCATCGGATGGACAAAGCCCTCCGGCCCGTGGATCACCATCAGGATCACCACGACCAGAAGTCCGGGCGCGAGGCCGTAGCCCACGACGGCCACCACCGCCGACACCAATCCGATCAGCGCCGTCCGGTGTTCGCCGAACCGCTTGACCGCCGGCCCGGCAAGCCCGCCCTGGAACACCGCGGTGATGACACCGAAGGCGGCGAGCGACAGGCCCACCGTGCCGACCGACCAGCCGAACTTGGCCTGGCCCCAGAACGGCCAGATCGCCGGGTAGACCGACGAGGCAAAGAAATACACGAAGAACACCGCGCAAAGCGGCAACAGGCCTGGGATTTTCCGGAACACCGCAAAGGTGCCTAAGGGGTTGGCGCGGCGCCAGTCGAACGGGCGCCGGTTGTCCGGCGCCAGCGTCTCGGGCAGCACGAACCAGCCGTAGACAAGGTTCAGGAAAGAGATCGCCGCCGCCGCCCAGAACGGCACCCGCGGCCCGAACTCGCCCAGGAGCCCGCCCAGCGCGGGGCCAAGGACAAAGCCGATCCCGAAAGCCGCCCCCATCAGGCCGAAGGCCTTCGCGCGGTCCTCCGGTGCGGTGACGTCGGCGATATAGGCATTGGCGATGACATAGGACGACCCGCACAGCCCGGCGATGGCACGGCCGACGAACAGCCAGAACAGCGTCGGCGCCAGCGCGTGGAACACATAGTCGATCCCCAGCCCCAGAACGGCCAGCAGCAAGAGAGGGCGGCGTCCGAAACGGTCCGACAGATTGCCCATCACCGGCGAGAACAGGAACTGCGTCATCGAGAAGGCAAAGAACATCCAGCCGCCGATGATCGAGGCCTCGGCCAAGGACATGTCGGAGACATCGCGGATCAGGTCCGGCAGCACCGGCATGATCAGGCCAAAGCCCACCATGTCGAGGAACACGGTGACAAAGACGAAGGTCACCGCGTGGCGCGAAACCTTTATCCCTGCGGTCATGCCACGGCCTCCGGCATCAGCCGCGCGGCCAGTCCGGGAAGGTCGGCATAGGCGTGCAGCAGCGCCTCCGGCGCCAGCCGCGCGATCCCCTGCCCCTCCGGCCCAAAGGTCACCAGAACGCAGGGCACCCCGGCCGCATATGCCGTCCGCCGGTCGGTGTCGGTGTCGCCGATCAGGATCGACCGCGCCGCGACCCCGCCCGCGCCGGTCACCGAGAGACGATAGGGCGCCGGGTCGGGTTTGCGCACCGGCAGCGTGTCGGCGCCGACCAGCGCATCGAACAGCCCCGCCACCCCCAGCCGATCCACCAGCAGCCGCGCCAGCCCCTCGGGCTTGTTGGTGCAGATCGCTGTGGCGAACCCCGCCGCGCGTAGCCGTTCCACCGCCGCCGCCGCCCCGGGATACATCCGCGTCTCGCGGTCGATGCCGTCCTCGTAGGCCGCCAGCAACCGCGGGTAGCTCGCCGCGATCTCCGCCTCGCCGCCATATCCCAGCCGCGAGAATCCCAGCGCCAGCATCGCCCGCCCGCCATGGAACGCCGTCAGCGCATCACCCGGTCCCAGCACCTCGCCATGCCCCAGCGCGCGGAAACACGCATTCGCCGCCGCCAGCAGGTCGGCGGAGGTGTCCGCCAGCGTGCCGTCCAGGTCGAAGACGACCGTGCCCATCGAATGCATGGTGAAACCTGCCGCAAGGTGGCGTGAGCCGCGCGCCGCTTGCGCGCGGGAGCGCCCCGTATAGAAGAAGGCGCGAAGCAGACGAAAGGGGCAAGATGAGCCTGACGATCGTGGTGCTGGCCGCGGGCCAGGGCACCCGGATGAACTCCGACCGCCCGAAAGTCCTGCACCCGCTCGGCGGCGTGCCGCTCCTGTGGCATGCGCTGACGCTGGCCCGCGGGCTCGACCCGGCGAAGATCGTCGTCGTCACCGGCCACCGCTCGGCCGACGTCGCCACTGCTGCGCGCGACTTCGACCCCGACATTGCGGTCGTGGAGCAGACCGAACAGCGCGGCACGGCCCATGCCGTGCTTCAGGCCGCTGCCCACCTGACCGAAGGCACCGCCCTCGTCCTCTACGGCGACACTCCCTTCGTCACCCCCGACAGCATCACCGCGATGCTGGAGACGCAGGGCCACGCCATCACCGTCCTCGGCTTCCACGCCGCCGACCCCGGCCGCTACGGCCGCCTGATCGTCACCGGCGAAAACCTCCACCGCATCGTCGAGTGGAAGGACGCGACCCCCGACGAACGCGCCATATCCCTGTGCAATTCCGGCGTCGTCTGCGCCGACGCCCGCCTCCTGGCCGACCTCGTGGCGCAGGTCGGCAGCGACAACGCCGCCGGCGAATACTACCTCACCGACATCGTCGCCCTCGCCCGCGCCCGCGGCCTGACCGCCGGCGTCGTCACCTGCCCGCAGGCCGAGACGCTCGGCATCAACACCCGCGCCGAACTGGCCGCAGCGGAAGCCCTGTTCCAGGCCTGCGCCAGGACGCAGGCCCTTGAAAACGGCGTCACCCTGACTGACCCCGCCACCACCTTCCTCGCCCTCGACACCGTCATCGGCCGCGACGCCGTGATCGGGCCCGCGGTCATCTTCGGCCCCGGCGTCACCGTCGAATCCGGTGCCGAGATCCGCGGCTTCTGCCACCTCGAAGGCTGCCACGTCTCGCGCGGCGCCAGCGTCGGCCCCTTCGCCCGCCTGCGCCCGGGCGCGGAACTGGCCGAGGACGTGCATGTCGGCAACTTCGTCGAGATCAAGAATGCCATCCTCGCCGAAGGCGTGAAGGTCGGCCATCTGACCTACCTCGGCGACGCCGACGTGGGCGCGCAGACCAACATCGGCGCCGGCACGATCACCTGCAACTACGACGGCGTGATGAAGCACCGCACGACCATCGGCGCCAATGCCTTCATCGGCTCGGACACGATGCTGGTGGCCCCCGTCACCCTCGGCGACGGCGCGATGACCGCCTCCGGCTCGGTCATCACCATGGACGTGCCCGCGGACGCGCTGGCGGTGGCACGTGCCAGGCAGGCGAACAAACCCGGCTTCACCGCCCGGTTCATGGCCCGGCTGAAGGCGATCAAGGCCGCGAAGAAAGGCCCCTGAAATGTGTGGAATCGTTGGCGTCCTGGGGAAGCATGAGGTTTCCCCGCTGATCGTCGAGGCACTCAAGCGCCTCGAATACCGCGGCTACGACAGCGCCGGCATTGCCACGGTCCAGAACGGCCGCCTCGACCGCCGCCGCGCGGTCGGCAAGCTCGTCAACCTGTCCGACCTCCTCGTTCACGAGCCATTGCCCGGCAAGTCCGGCATCGGCCACACCCGCTGGGCCACCCATGGCGCGGCGACGGTGGCCAACGCCCACCCGCACCGCACGCGCCGCGTCGCCGTCGTCCACAACGGCATCATCGAGAACTTCCGCGACCTGCGCGCGGAGGTGGAGGCCGCAGGCTACACCCATGAATCCGACACCGACACCGAAACCGTCGCCCTGCTCGTCCAGTTCCACATGGACCGCGGCCTCACCGCCACCGATGCCGCCCGCGCCACCCTGAAGCGCCTCGAAGGCGCCTTCGCGCTGTGCTTCCTGTTCGACGGCGAGGACGACCTGATGATCGCCGCCCGCAAAGGCAGCCCGCTGGCCATCGGCCACGGCGAAGGCGAGATGTTCGTGGGTTCCGACGCCATCGCACTGGCGCCGATGACCGACCTCGTCACCTATCTCGAGGAAGGCGACCACGCCGTCGTCACCCGCGCCGGGGCCGAAATCTTCGACGCGCAGGATCGTCGCGCCAACCGCCCGGCCACCCGCATCGCGCTCGATTCCGCACGGATCGAAAAGGCCGGCTACAAGCACTTCATGGCCAAGGAGATCGCCGAGCAGCCGGTGGTCCTGGCCGATGCGCTGAAACAGGCGGGGGTCGGCGGGGTGAACCCCGCCCTGCATCTCGATCTCGATTTCACCGGCGTGGACCGCCTCACCCTCATCGCTTGCGGCACCGCCCATTACGCCTGTGCCGTCGCCCGCTACTGGTTCGAAAGCCTCGCCGGCCTGCCCTGTGACGTCGATATCGCCTCGGAATTCCGCTACCGCGAGCCGCCGCTGTCCGACAAATCCTGGGCCGTCTTCGTCTCGCAGTCCGGCGAGACCGCCGACACCCTCGCCGCGCTGCGCCACGCGGAAGGCAAGGTCGCCCGCACCGTCGCCGTGGTGAACGTCCCCACCTCCTCGATCGCGCGCGAGGCCACCCAGGCGATCCCGATCCGCGCCGGGGTGGAGATCGGCGTCGCCTCGACCAAGGCCTTCACCGCGCAACTCGTCACCCTCGCGCTGATGGCGCTGAAGGCCGCCACCGACCGCGGCCGGCTCGCGCCCGAGGCGGTGACGGACCACCTGAAAGACCTGGCCACGCTTCCCGGCCTGATGAATCACGCCCTCGCGCTGGCGCCAGAGATTGCAAGGGTGGCCGAAGAGATCAGCCACGCCCGCGACGTGCTCTTCCTCGGCCGCGGCCCGATGTATCCCCTGGCGCTGGAAGGCGCGCTGAAGCTCAAGGAAATCAGCTACATCCATGCCGAGGGCTACGCCTCGGGCGAACTCAAGCACGGCCCCATCGCGCTGATCGACCAGGACGTCCCGGTGATCGTGCTGGCCCCCCGGGACCACCTCTTCGACAAGACCGTCTCCAACATGCAGGAGGTCATGGCGCGGCAGGGCCGCGTGCTGCTGATTTCCGACGCCGAGGGGGTCAGGGCCGCAGGCCCCGGCACCTGGCGGCGCATCACCATGCCCGCCTGCCCGCCGCTCCTGGCTCCCATCCTTTACGCCATCCCCGCGCAACTCCTCGCCTACCACGCCGCCGTGGCCAAGGGGACCGACGTGGACCAGCCGCGCAACCTCGCGAAGTCGGTGACGGTGGAATAGGGCGCCTGTCCGGCACCGGCGAGCCCGCGCGGGCGTGCCCTCAGACGGGGTTCGTCCTCGGCAGGATCAGTCTGAGCGGCGACGAGCCCTGCACGGTCCGGTCCGACAGGACCACAGCACCCGGCGTTAAACACTTGCGATTCCCTAACAAACCTCTAATTTGACCACGCAACCCGCTGGAATCCCTGCAATAAAAAAATGTCCCACCGTGTGACGCTCCCGGGACCGGGGCCTCGCCGACGGGTTTTGTCGCATTGGAACCCGCCCCGGCCGCATCCTGCAGGACTGGCTCCTCGCGGCTCACTCGGCATAGACGGTGACCACCGGCAGGTCGGTCAGCGCCAGCCCCAGCGCCCGATAGGCCGCAAACGACAAGAGCGCCGCCCCCTCCCCCGGCCGCAGGTCCACCGCGACCGAGGCGCCGTCCGGCAGTTCCACCCGGCCCTTGCCCGGGGTCCGGATCAGCGCCGACCGCAGCCAGAACCCCTGCTCCGCCGGGCTTCCCAGGACCACCGACACCTGCCCCAGCGCCGCCCCAGCCGCCGCCTTTTCGGCCGCGGGCACATCCGGACGCGGCAGTGGTCGCAGCGTCGGGTCCGCCGGCGCCATCATCACCGGCGAGGTCGCGGAGCGGCCGAAGCGCGGCTCGCCGCAAGCCGCCGGCAAGACCGCCAGAGCGTAAAGGAGAAGCCTGCGCATGGGCGACAGGATAGCCGCTCGCCCGCCGCGCCGGCAATGCGCAAGGCCGGACGCTTCCGCTTGTGCGGGTGGCCCCGCGGCCCTACCTTCCAGCCATGACCCTGCCCCTGATCGACCCCTTCGCCCGCGCCATCCGCTACCTGCGGGTCTCGGTCACCGACCGCTGCGACTTCCGCTGCGTCTACTGCATGTCCGAGAACATGAGCTTCCTGCCCAAGGCGGAGCTGCTGACGCTGGAAGAGCTCGACCGCCTCTGCTCCGCCTTCGTCCGCCTCGGGGTTGAGAAACTGCGCATCACCGGCGGCGAGCCCTTGGTGCGCAAGGGTATCCTGACCTTCTTCACGGCCATGGCCCGGCACCTTGGGACCGGCGCGCTCAAGGAACTGACGCTCACCACCAACGGCAGCCAGCTCGCCCGCTTTGCCCCCGACCTTGCCGCGCTCGGTGTGCGGCGGGTTAACGTCTCGCTCGACACGCTCGACCCGGCGAAATTCGCCGAGATCACCCGCTGGGGCCGCCTGGCCCAGGTGATGGGCGGAATCGACGCCGCACGCGCTGCCGGATTACGCATCAAGATCAACGCAGTGGCGCTGAAAGCTGTGAACGAGGATGAGCTTTTCACGCTCACCGACTGGTGTGCCCGGGAAGGCCACGACCTGACCTGGATCGAGGTCATGCCGATGGGCGAGATGGGCGGCACCGACCGCCTCGACCAGTTCTGGAGCCTCAAGGACCTGCGCGCCCGGCTGGAGGAGCGGTTCACCCTGATCGACATCGCCGAGCGCAGCGGCGGCCCGGCGCGCTATGTCCGCATCGAGGAGACCGGCCAGAAGATCGGCTTCATCACGCCCATGAGCCACAACTTCTGCGAAAGCTGCAACCGCGTGCGGCTGACCTGCACCGGGGAGCTGTACATGTGCCTCGGCCAGGAGGACATGGCCGACCTGCGCGCGCCCCTGCGCGCCCAGGCCGACGACGCCCCCGTCGAGGCCGCCATCCGCTCCGCCATCGCCCGCAAGCCCAAGGGGCACGACTTCGACTACTCCCGCCGCCGGGTGGAAGGCCAGGTCAGCCGGCACATGAGCCATACCGGCGGCTGACGCCACTGCGCACCGTCGCGCCCTGGTACGACGCGAAAAGGATCCCCCATGACCCCCACCGAGTTCACCCCCCTCTCCGCCCTGCTCGGCGGCGGCCTGATCGGGCTGTCGGCCGTCCTGATGATGCTGGTCTTCGGCCGCATCGCCGGGATCAGCGGCATCGCGGTGCGGGTGCTGCCTCCCTGGCTGGACGGCGAGGCCGCGAACCGGCTGGCCTTCCTTGCGGGCCTCGTGGCCGCGCCAATGCTGTTCCTCGCCGCCACCGGCGCCCTGCCCGCCGCCAGCTATGCGGCGGGGCCGGTCCTTCTGGTCACCGGCGGGCTCTTGGTCGGGTTCGGCTCGGTCTGGGGCGGCGGCTGCACCTCCGGCCACGGCGTCTGCGGGCTGGCGCGGCTGTCGGTCCGCTCGCTGGCCGCTGTGGCCAGCTTCATGGCCACCGCCGTCGCCACCGTCTTTCTCCTGCGCCACCTGCTCTGAGGTCCCGCCGATGCCCCTTCTCCTGAACCTCCTCCTCGGCCTGATTTTCGGCGCGGGCCTCATCGTCGCCGGCATGTCCGACCCGGCCAAGGTGCTGAACTTCCTCGACCTCGCCGCCATCGGCTCGACCTGGGACGGCAGCCTCGCCTTCGTCCTCGGCGGCGCCGCCGCGGTGACCTTCGCGGGCTACCGCCTGGCCGCCCGCCGCCCCCGCCCGCTGCTCGAAAGCCAGTTCCACCTGCCGCACAAGACCGCCATCGACGCGCCGCTGCTGGCCGGCGCGGCGATTTTCGGCATCGGCTGGGGGATGGTCGGGCTCTGCCCCGGCCCCGCCTTCGTCGCCCTCGGCACCGGCCGGACCGAGGCGCTGATCTTCGTGCCCGCCATGCTTGCCGGGATGCTGGGCGCCCGCCTCCTGGCCCTGCGCGGCATTGCCCGTGACGGACGGGCGTGAGTCGCGACCTTTCGCCGAATTGGTGAACCGGCCGCTTTCTCCCGCACAGCCGCTCCGCTAGGCTGCCGCGACGGACAATATACGGGGTGGACGGGATGGTGACGCGCAGGGCGGTGGGCTTCGGGATGCTGGCCACGGGCCTCTCCGCCTGCATCGGCGGTGCCCCCGGCGGCGGCGGCTTCGCGCCGCGTTCGCCCGAAGCCCCCCTGCCCTTCGCCGAGAACCCCGGTTTCGACGCCTGGGTCGCCGGCTTCCGCGACCGTGCCGCAGCCCGCGGCATCCCCGCCGCCACCCTGACGACCGCCTTCCGTGGCGCCGGCTTCATCCCCGGCGTCATCGAGCGCGACCGCAACCAGACCGAGTTCTCCCGCACGCTGGAGGACTACCTCTCCATCGCCGCCTCCGACGAGCGCATCGCCAAGGGCCGCGCCGCCTTGGGCCTGCATGCCGCAAGCCTCAATGCCGTCTCCGCCCGCTACGGGGTGGAACCCCAGGTGGTGGCCGCCGTCTGGGGGCTGGAGAGCTACTATGGCGAACGGCGCGGCAGCGTCCCGGTGATCTCGGCGCTGGCCACGCTGGCCTTCGACGGCCGCCGGGGGGAGTTCTTCGAGAGCCAGCTGATGGCAGCCCTGCGCATCATCCAGAACGGCGACATCGCCCCCGAGCGGATGACCGGCAGCTGGGCCGGCGCCATGGGCCACACCCAGTTCATCCCCACCTCCTATCTTGCCTATGCGGTGGACTTCACCGGCGACGGCCGCCGCGACATCTGGTCAGAGGACCCGACCGACGCGCTGGCCTCGACCGCCGCCTACCTCGCCGCCTCCGGCTGGCAGGCGGGCCTTCCCTGGGGGCTGGAGGTCGCGGCGCCGGCGGGACTGGGCGGCGGCACACGGAGCTCCGACGCCTGGGCCGCGGCCGGCGTCACCCGGGCCGGGGGCGGGGGCCTGCCGGCGATGGGGTCCGCCACACTGATCCGGACCGCCGGCCCGGCCTTCCTGACCACGCGAAACTTCAGCGCGATCCTGCGCTACAACAACGCGCAGAACTACGCCATCGGCGTCGGCCACCTCAGCGACCGCCTGGTCGGCGGCGCCCCGGTCCGCGGCCCCTTCCCACCCGACGCGCAGGGCCTCGGCAAGGCCGACCGGCAGGAGATCCAGCAGCGCCTGACCGCCGCGGGCTTCGACACGGGCGGCAGCGACGGGGTGATCGGCAGTCGCACGACGTCAGCCATCGAGGCCTGGGAGGCGCGCAACGGCCTGCCCATCACCGGGCTGGCGACGTCAGATCTGTTGCGGCGGCTGCGCGGTTGAAGCACCAGGCGACCCGGTTGCGGCACGCCGGTGCTGCCGACGATCATCGCCCATTCGATCTTTGCCTGCGCCGCCTCCGCGGCAAGGCGACGACACCCGGCTACGACTGACGGCGCCTAGCCCCGCGTCGTCCAGTCGCGCCGCCAGCCCCCGCCGATGAGAAACAGCACGGCGAAGAACGCGGCCGTCACGATGAGTTCGCCGAACCGGCCATAGGTCGCATCGACCCCGTAGAGCTTCTTGGCGGGGAAGCTCGCAAAGAACGCCAGTGCGACGAGCAGCCCGAGCGACAGGATCGGCGGCCGGACCCTGTGCAGGCAGACCGGCGCCGACACCGCCGCGACGAGCGTGAACAGCAGCGTCATATCGGAATACCGCAGCCTCAGTACCGCGGCGGCGAAGATCGCGACCGCCACGGCCAGCAGCACGGCGGCGACCGGGCGGTTCACGCCAGCCGCGCCCCGGGGGATCGCACGGCCCTATTCGCCGCCATGGTCCAATCCGGTGCTATGCATCACCCACATCTGGCCCGAGTAATTGCCGCAATCGGCCAGCGTCAGCCGGTCGTTCGCGCCATCGTTGACGATGTCCAGGCAGCGCCCCGGCCCGGTGAAGGTGTTGGTCAGCCGCACCGCGCCCTCTCCGCCTTGCGCCCGCTCGACCAGCCACCACTGGCCCGAAAAGTTGCCGCAGCGCGCCATGTGCACGCGGTTGTTGGCGCCGTCGTTGATCACGTCGAGGCACAGTTTCTTGCCGGAGAACCCGTTCTGGAAGCGCACATACGGCGTGCCCTTCACTTGCTTCAGGACCCAATACTGCCCGCTGTAGTGGCCGCAATCGGCCATCACCAGCCTGTCGCGCGCGCCCCCGTCGTTGATGATGTCCAGGCAGCGCCCCTCGCCGGTGAAAAGCGTCGTGAACTGCATCGGCGCATCTTCCTGCGCCGCCGCTCCCCCGGTCAGCGCCGCCCAGATGGACAGCGCAACAATCCCCGGCGAAATACGCATGGAACCTCTCCCCCCTTGTTCCCTAAGCGGCCTTCAGCCGCGCTTCGGCCATGCCCACATACCAGCTTGCCCCGAACGGGATCGCATTGTCATCGAAGTTGTAGGCCGGATGATGCACCATCGCGGTGTCGCCGTTGCCGAGGAAGATATAGGCCCCCGGCCGCTCGTTCAGCATGAAGGAGAAGTCCTCCGCCCCCATCAGCGGCGGGGTGTCGGTGTCGACCTTGCCCGAGACCGCCTGCGCCACCTCGGCCGCGAAGACGGTGTTCTCCGGCGCGTTGACGGTGACCGGATAGCCGCGGACATAGGCCACCTCGCCGCGCGCGCCGAGCGCCAGCGCGGTGCCCTCGACGATCTCGCCGATGCGCTTCTCGACGAAGTCCTGAACCGCGTGGTCCATCGTCCGCGCGGTGCCTCGCATCTTCACCACCTGCGGGATGACGTTGTGGGCGGTCGAATCGGTCGCCACCGTGCAGACCGAGACCACCACCTGCTTCATCGGATCGACGTTGCGGCTGGCGATGGTCTGCAAGGCCACGATGATATGCGCCGCCACCACCGTGGTATCGACGCAGTCATGCGGCCTGGCCGCGTGCCCGCCCTTGCCCGTCACGGTGATCTCGAACTGGTCGGCCGCCGCCATCATCGCGCCCGGGCGGATCGCGAACTGGCCGACCGGGATGCCCGGCATGTTGTGCATGCCATAGACCTCCTGGATGCCCCAGCGGTCCATCATCCCGTCCTTGACCATCTCCCGCCCGCCGCCGCCGCCCTCCTCGGCCGGCTGGAAGATAAGGACCACGGTGCCGTCGAAGCTGCGCGTCTCGGCAAGGTATTTCGCCGCCCCGAGCAGCATCGCGGTATGCCCGTCGTGGCCGCAGGCATGCATCTTGCCAGGCACCGTGGAGGCATAGGGCACGCCCGTCGCCTCTATGATGGGCAGCGCATCCATGTCGGCGCGCAGACCGATCACGCGCCCCGCGCTGTCGCTCCGCCCCTTGATGACACCGACGACGCCGGTACGGCCGATGCCCTCCACCACCTCGTCGCAGCCGAAGCCGCGCAGCAACTCCGCCACCCGGGCGGCGGTGCGATGGACCTCGTACAAAAGCTCCGGGTGCGCATGGAAATCCCGCCGCCAGGCGGTGATCTCGGGCAGCAGCTCGGCGAAGCGGTTCTTGACGGGCATGGGCGCTCCTTTGCTCAGACCGACAGCGGCAGGCGCTGTTCCAGGAGGGTGACGAAGAAACTGCATCCCGCCGGGATCGCCTCGTCGTTGAACTCATAGGCGGGATGATGGCACTGCGCGCTGTCGCCGTTGCCCAGGAAGATGTAGGCGCCCGGCCGCGCCTCCAGCATGTAGCTGAAATCCTCCGACGGCATGATCGGCGGGGTGTCGCGGTCCACCCGCCCGGCCACCACCTCGGCTGCGCGGGCGGCGAACTCGGCATGCGCAGGGGAGTTGACCGTCACCGGATAGCCGCGCTGGTAATCAACTTCCGCCACGGCGCCATAGGCCTCGGCCGTGGCCCGGGCGATGGCGGTCACGCGGGCCTCGGCCAGGTCGCGCATCGCGCCGTCGAGCGCGCGCACCGTGCCCTCCATCACCGCCTGGTGCGGGATCACGTTCGACGCCCGGCTGTCGGTGCCAAAGGTGCCCACCGTCAGGACCAGCGACTGCAGGGGATCGATGTTGCGCGACACCACCGATTGCAGCGCCACCACGATCTGGCAGGCGGCCAGCGTGGTATCGACCGCGAGGTGCGGCTCGGCGGCGTGCCCACCCTTGCCGGTCACGGTGATGCGGAACTCGTCGGCCGAAGCCATCAGCGGACCCGGGCGGATCGCGAACTCGCCTACGGCAAGGCCCGGGGAGTTGTGCAGGCCATAGACCTCATCGATCCCGAAACGGTCCATCAGGCCGTCGTCGATCATCGCCCTGGCTCCCGCGCCACCCTCCTCGGCGGGCTGGAAGATGCAGACGGCGGTGCCGTCAAAGGCGCGCGTCTCGGCCAGATACCGCGCCGCGCCCAGCAGCATCGCGGTATGCCCGTCATGGCCGCAGGCGTGCATCTTGCCCGGCGTGCGCGAGGCATGGGGCAGCCCGGTGAGTTCCTCGATCGGCAGGGCATCCATGTCGGCGCGCAGGCCGATCACGCGGCCTGACCGGTCCGACTGGCCACGGATCACGGCGACCACGCCCGACCCGCCTATGCCCGTGACCACCTCGTCCGCGCCCATGCCGCGCAACAGCTCTGCCACCCGGGCCGAGGTGCGCGGCAGGTCGTACATCAGCTCCGGATGCGCATGAAAATCGCGGCGCCAGGCGGTGATCTCGGGCAAGAGCTCGGCAAAGCGGTTCCGGACGGGCATGGTCGGGGCTCCTCTGCGCGCCAGCCTGCGCCCGGGCGGACTGGCCCGCAAGCCCCGGCGGCGGCAAATCCTGTCGCACCCGCCCCGACCCGGGGTCAGAGCGCCGGCCCGGGCGCCAGCCGCGTGCCGTCCGAGAAGCGGGAAAGACGGAACCGGGACAAGTCGTGCCCCGGCGCCCGCCCCTGCACCAGGTCGGCGATCACCCTGCCAAAGCCCGGGCCGATCCCGAAGCCGTGCCCGCTCATCCCGGTGGCGACGGTCAGGCCGGGGACCGGCGCGCGGTCCACCACCGGGACCACGTCCGGCATGGTGTCGATCATCCCGGCCCAGGTCGCCGCCAGCACCGGCCGGCCGATGGCCGGGAAAGCGCGGGCGAAGGCGTCCTGCACCGCCGACAGCACGGCCATGTTCGGCGCCGGATCCAGGACGCGCATCGCCTCGAAGGGCGAGGGCCGGTCCGCGTCCCAGCGCCGCGGCGTGCCCCAGGCATCGGGATAGCCGCGCGGGGCGGCGGGGCGGATGGCGGTGGAACGGACGTCCTTGCGCAGCGCCGGCAGGAACGCGCGCAGGCTTACAAACGCATCGCGCCCGATCCAGAAGTCATGCGCCCCGCTGCGCGCAATCGTGTAGCCGCCGTCGGCCCGGCGGCTGAAGGCGAAGCTGTCGTCCGCCGCACTGCCGCCAAAGACCTCCGGCAGCGGCACCGTCGCCGCGACCGAGGCGCGCACCGCAAGCTGCGGGATCGCCACCCCCTGCGCGCCCAGGAACAGCCGCGACCAGACCCCGCCGGCCACCACCACCCGGTCGGCCGCGATCCGGCCCGCCTCGGTGACCACGCCGGCCACCCGCCCCGCCGCGATGTCCAGCGCGCGGACGGCGCAATTCTCGACCAGCACCGCCCCCGCCGCGGCCGCCAGCCCGGCGATCATCGGCACGGCGACCCAGGGCTCGGCCCGGGCGTCGCCCGGCGTCCACAGCCCACCGATCCAGGCCCCACCACGCACCAGCCCGCGCACCTCTGCCGCCGTCAGCAGCCGCGAGCCGGTGGCCAGTGCCGTCCCATACGGCAGCCAGGCCGCGAACTCCGCCATTTCCTCCGGTCTGGTCGCGAGGTACAGCACCCCCTCCTGCCGGAACCCCAGTCCCTCGCCCAGCTTCCCGGCCAGCCCGCGCCACAGCGACAGGCTCTCCGCCATCACCGGCAGTTCGTCCGGGTCGCGCCCCTGCTGCCGGATCCAGCCCCAGTTGCGGCTCGACTGCTCGCCCGCGATCCGGCCCTTCTCGCAGAGCACGACCTTCACGCCACGCTCGGCCAGGGTCAGTGCAGCGCAGACGCCGATCACCCCGCCGCCGAGGATCACCACGTCCGCCGCCGCCGGCGGCGGGCCGGCAAAGCGGACCGGCGTCGCCGCGGAAATCACCCGGCCAGCTCCGCCACCAGCCGCTCCATGAACCGCCAGCCAGCCTGGAACTCCGTCACCTCCAGGTATTCATCCGGCTGGTGCGCCTGCGCGATGTCGCCGGGACCGCAGACCACGCAGGAATAGCCTCCCTGCTGGAATTGCCCGGCCTCGGTGCCGTAGCTCACCACGTTCACGCCGTTGTCGCCGGTCAGCCGCCGCGCCAGCGCCTCGGCCGCACCATCGGTCTCCGGCGCCAGCGCGGGCACGTCGTAATGCCGCTGCATGTCGATCCCGGTCCCCACCACTCGCGCGTCCAGCGCCGCCGACAGCCGTGCCCCCACGCCCTCCACGGTCTCGACCCAGTCGGACAGCGATTCCTCGGGCAGCGCCCGAACCTCCAGATTGAACCAGCAGTCCGCAGCAGTGATGTTATGCGCCGTGCCGCCCGCGATCTGGCCTGCGTGCAACGTGCTGAACGGTGGGACGAAGCCCGAGGAGGGCCTGGGCAGTGCCTGCAGGGCATCGTTGCGCTCGTTGACCCAGGCGAGGAAGCGCGCCGCCTCCATGACCGCCGAGACCCCCTGCGGCAGCAGCGAGGAATGCACCTCGTGCCCGCGCACCCGCACGTTCCAGCCCGTGCCGCCCTTGTGGCCGGTGACCACGCGCAACCGCGACGGCTCGCCGACGATGACGGCCGCAGCCGCCGGCAGACCCTCGCGCAACGCGGCCACCAGCGGCGGCCCGCCGGTGCAGCCCAGTTCCTCGTCGAACGAGATCGCGATCTGCAACGGCCGCTTCACCCCCGCCGCAAGCGCCAGCGGCAGCGCCGCGAGCGACAGGGCGACAAAGCCCTTCATGTCGCAGGTGCCGCGCCCGTAAAGCCGCCCGTCCCGCTCGGTCACGGTCCAGGGGTCGGAGGTCCAGGCCTGCCCGTCCACCGGCACCACGTCGGAATGGCCCGACAGCACCACCCCGCCCGCCACTTCCGGTCCGGCCTGCGCATAAAGCGCGGCCTTGGTCCGGTCGGCGTTCCACACCCGATGCGCGGCGATGCCCTGCCCGTCCAGCCAGTCCTCGACCCAGTCGATCAGCGGCAGGTTGGTGTCGCGGCTGACGGTCGGAAAGGCGACCAGCCGGTCGAGCAGCTTCCGGGCGGTAGCAAGCGTGGCCATGGGCACGAGCGTGGCGCTGCACGCGGGCCGGGTCAACCCGTCCGCTGCGGCGCCACGAAATCGGCCTGGCCAGCGCGATGCCAGTTGCGGGCTCTGCCGAAATGGCTAACACTGTGCTCACAACAGGGTCCGCCCCCGGGCGGGTTCCACAAAACAACAAGAACAACAAGCAGCTGGAAGGGGAAGCGATGCCCGAGGAAGGCAAGCCCGTCCTTGACGTGCGCGGCCTGACCACGGTGTTCCGCACCAGCAAGGGCAACATCCACGCCGTGAATGACGTGAGTTTCCACCTGCGTAAAGGTGAGCTTCTGGGCGTGGTCGGCGAAAGCGGCTCGGGCAAGTCGGTGACGATGATGTCGCTCTTGGGCCTTCTGCCCTCACCGCCGGCGGAGAACCGCGGCGGGCAGGTCTTGCTGGGCGACACCGACCTCCTGAAGCTGCCGCCCGCCGCTCTGCGCGACGTGCGCGGCCGGCGCGTGGGCTTCGTCTTCCAGGACCCGATGACCTCGCTGAACCCGGTGTTCACCGTTGGCAACCAGATCATGGAACCGCTGCGCCACCATCTCGGGATGAACCGGGCCCGCGCCCGGGCCCGGGCGCTGGAGCTTCTCGATCTGGTCGGCATCCCGGACGCGGACCGCCGGCTCGGCGACTATCCGCACCAGTTCTCGGGCGGGATGCGGCAGCGGGTGATGATCGCCGTGGCGCTGGCCTGCGATCCGGAGGTGCTGATCGCCGACGAACCCACGACCGCGCTCGACGTCACCATCCAGGCGCAGATTCTTGAACTGGTGAAGGAGCTCAGGCGCAAGCTCGGGATGGCCATCGTCTGGATCACCCACGACCTCGGGGTCGTGGCCGGGATCGCCGACCGGGTGATGGTGATGTACGGCGGGCAGGTCGTGGAACACGCCCCGGTCGCGGCGCTGTTCGAGGATCCACGCCACCCCTATACCCGCGCCCTGCTGCAGACGATCCCCTCGCATGGCGCCGAGCGCTCGGCGCGGCTGCGGGTGATCGAGGGCCAGCCGCCGATCATGACCGCCGTCCCGACCGCCTGCCCCTTCCTGCCGCGCTGCGGCCATGCGCTGGAGATCTGCGCCCGCGCCAATCCGGCCCGCCGTGCCGTGGACGGCCTTCCGGCCGGCCAGGGCCACGACATCGCCTGCCACTGGGACGCGCCCGCCCGGGTGCGGGAGGCGGCCGATGCTTGACACCGCAGCCGCGCCCGGCAGCGCCCCGCTGGTCCGCGTTCGCGACCTGAAGATGTATTTCCCGATCTACACCGGCATCCTGCGCCGCCACACCGGCGACGTGAAGGCGGTGGACGGCGTGTCCTTCGACATCCAGCCCGGTGAGACGCTGGGGCTGGTGGGCGAATCCGGCTGCGGCAAGTCCACCGTCGGCCGCGCCATCCTGCGGCTCTACACCCCCACCGCCGGGACGGTCGAGATCGAGGGGCAGGACATCGCCTCCCTGCCGGAAGAGGCGCTGCGGCGGAAGCGGCCGACGATGCAGATGGTGTTCCAGGACCCGCAGGCCAGCCTGAACCCGCGCCTGACCGTCGCCGAGATCGTCGCCGAGCCGCTGGACGAGCACACCAACTGGTCCAGGGAGCGCAAGCTCGCCCGCGTCTACGAACTCCTGGATCAGGTCGGGCTGAACCGCGCCATCGCCAACCGCTTTCCCTTCGCCTTTTCCGGCGGCCAGCGCCAGCGCATCGGCATCGCGCGCGCCCTGGCGCTGAACCCCAAGTTCATCATCTGCGACGAGCCGATCGCGGCACTCGACGTCTCGATCCAGGCCCAGGTCGTGAACCTGCTCGAGGATTTGCAGGACCGGCTGGGGCTGACCTACCTGTTCATCAGCCACGACCTCTCCATGGTCCGCCACATCGCCGACCGCGTGGCGGTGATGTATCTGGGCCGGATCGCCGAGCTCAGCCCGCGCGACGA
>JANOGU010000393.1:0-2367 GCA_031406135.1 Rhodobacterales bacterium | reverse complement strand
CCGCCTCGAAGCGGGCCGCGGCGTAGAAGTTGCCGCCCAGCGCGTCCTGGTTGGCCGAGGCGAGGTCGCGCGGGCCGTAGCCGTTGGGTTCGAAGCCGCGCACCTTGCCGTTGCCGAAGAACCGCTCGGTCACCCGGCTGTTGCCGTCGATCATGCTGATAGCGCCAGCCTCGAACACCGCGCGCAGCGTGACTTCCTCGTTCAGGATGCGCCGTTCGGTCAACGCCAGCGCGGAGGTCGAGATGTAGCTGACGTCGCCGCCCAGGCCGGCAAAGTCCTGGCCAAAGCGCAGCAGCACGCCGCCAAGCGGGTTCAGACCGTTGCGGCGGGTGTCGTAGCTGTAGGTGTAGCCGACCGCCGAGGTGACCAGCGCGCCTTGCGCCACTTCCGCCGCGAGAATCGCGGAACTGCCGGCGATCAGGTCGGAGATCTCGTCCTGCGACACCTTGTAGCGCAATTCCAGCCGCGAATTCTCGCCGACCGGAAAGGCGATCGACGGCCGGACACCGATGGCCAGGGTGTTGTAGCGCGCGTTCGACTGGTTGGTTTCGGTGTAATAGGCCTCGATCCCGAAGCGCAGGTCGCGGTCAAGGAACGAGGGTTCGGCGAAGGAGAAGCGGAAGTTGCGGTCGTCCTCGACGGTTGACAGGTCCAGCCCCACGGTCTGGCCGCGGCCGAGGAAGTTGGTCTCGGAAAACGCGATGTTGAAGCCCACGCCCTGGCTGACGCCATAGCTGACGCCAAAGCCCAGCGAGCCGGTCGGCTGTTCCTCGACATCGACGTTGACCACCACCTGGTCCGGGCCGCTGCCCTGTTCGGCCTCGACACTGGCGTGCTTGAAGAACCCCAGCGCCCGGATGCGTTCCGCCGCCTGACGGATTTCGCGCGGGTTGAAGGGGTCGCCTTCGGAGGTGCGGAACTGGCGGCGGACCACCTTGTCCAGCGTCGTGGTATTGCCCTCGATGTCGATGCGTTCGACGAAGATTCGGTCGCCGCGGACCACGGCAAACTCGATATCCAGCGTGCGGGTGCGCTCGTTGCGGGTGATCCGCGGATCGACGCGCACGAAGGTCAGCCCCTTGCGCAGCGCCACGTTCTCCAGCCGCGCCACGTTGGTCTCGACCACGGTGGGCGAGTAGGTGATGCCGGAGCGCAGGCGGACCTGCTGCTGGAAATCGGCGATATCGACGCCCTCGACCTCGCTGACGGCGCTGACCGTCCCGACCGACCACTGCTGGCCTTCCTGGATCGAGAAGGTGACCAGGAAGCCGTCGCGCTCGCGGGTGATCTCGCCGCCGCCGTCGAGCACCTGAACATCGATATAGCCGCGCGACAGGTAGAAATCGCGCAGCAGCTGCTTGTCGAGCTCGAGGCGGTCGGCGATGAAGGTGTCGCGCCCGATGAAGGTGCGCAGGATGCCGGCCTGCTTGGTTTCCAGCACCTGCCGCAGCCGACGGTCCGAATAGGCGCGGTTGCCGACGAAGGCGATGCCCTCGACCTCGCTGACGCCGCCCTCGATGATCTCGAACACCAGGTCCACGCGGTTGCCGTCGCGGCGGATGATGCGCGGCTCCACCGTGGCGGCGAAGCGACCGGCGGCCTCGTAGGCGTTGGCGATTTCCTGCGCATCCTGCTCGGCGACCGCCGGCGAGAACACGCGGCGCGACTGCGACGCGATGATCGTGGCCAGCACCTCGTCCTTCAGCCGCTTGTTGCCCTCGAAGTTCACCACGTTGATCGTGGGATACTCCTTGACCTTGATCACCAGCGTGCTGCCGCGGGGTTCGGCATCCACGAGTTCGAACAGGCCGGAGTTCTGGATGCGCTGGATCGCGTCGTTCAGTTCGGCCGCCGACAGCTCCTGGCCGCGGGCGATTCCGGCGAAGCCCAGGATGGTCGCCACATCGACGCGGTCGTTGCCTTCGACCTCGACGTTCGAAAAGGAAAAGCTCTGCGCCTGCGCCGGGCCATAGGCCGCGGGCGAAAGCATTGAGAGACCGAGGAAAAGCGACAAGACGGCCGCTTTTGCCAGTTTCGGACCCAACATTTTGCGGCGAAGCCTGCCTGTTGCCGCTACATCCATCCGTCCGCCCCGCCTGAAAGTCCGTGTCCCGACTAGCTAGCGGGAAGCTCCGGACGAGTCAAAGGCGGGTGGTGGGGCGGGCAGAAAGGCGGGTCAGAGTTGGATCAGCATCGAGCCCAGGAACGCCCCGGCCATCAGGCCGGCGGCGATGGTGCCGATGCTGAAGAGGCGGTCGAAGTTCAGCTTCATGAGAAGCGACAGGCCTTGATAGCCTTCCATCACCGTCTGCATGGGGCGCTCCGTTCCTGCGGCAAAGAGGGCCGCTCGCAGAGCGATGGGTAGCG
>JANOGU010000390.1:0-3231 GCA_031406135.1 Rhodobacterales bacterium | reverse complement strand
CGCTCTCGATGAAATCGGTGCGCGGATGGCGATCAAGATAGGTTTCGAGTTCGTCCAGCGGCCGCAAGGGCAGGCAGGAGCCGGAGGCGAGGTAGACCCGGCGCACCGTCGGAAACGTGGCGAGCATCTGCCGCGCCGCGTCCTGGGTTGCGGCGACGAGGTTCCAGGTACCCCATTCGCAGGCATGCCGCCGCGAGAACCGCACGTCGGCCAGATCGGCCAGCGCGCGCCGCATCGCCACAGCCTTGGTCGCGGGCACCCGCGCGTCGATATGGACGACCACAGGGCTGCCGCGCTCGGCCAGATGCCGCGCCACCTGCGCCGCACGGTTCAGCGCGGTGTGGCAGAGCATGACGAAGCCGAGGTCCGCGCTCATGCCCAGTTCCCCTTGGACATCAGGCCGAGGATTTCGAGCTGGCGCCAGTTGATGTAGCGCTCGCTCCACTTGCACCACAGGTCAGGCTGGCGGTCGAGCGCGGCCTTGTAGGCGCGGTACTCGGTCGAGGAGGCGAAGTGCTGGCCGCGGCGCATCTCCTCGTCCGTCTTGGCGGCCAGAATGTCGAGAAACTTGGCGTGCATCAGGATGCCCGAGGCCTTTTCACCGCCCCAGGCGTCGTAGACGAAGTTCAGGCCCCGCGGCAGCAGCATGTGGGTTGACCGGGCGTAGACGAAGCTGCGGTCCCAGTGCACCAGCGGGATCTTGTTCAGCGCTGGCGCCTTTTCGGGATCGTCGGCAAAGAACACCCGCGCCCGCGGCCCGCCCTGGATCCAGAGGTTGCCGTAAAGCTCGTTCTTCAGGAACGTGTAGTTCCCGGTATCGAACCACTGTGCGATCTCGAACGGGTCCTGGCCCTCGGCATAGGGCTGCGCGGTCATCGGTCCCTTGGGATACATGTCGAGCAGCATGGCGGAGAACGACCGCACGGAAGAGGCATCGAGCCAGTCGGTCAGCGCCCGGATCGGACGGGTGTCGGAATAGGGATAGACGAAGAATTCGTCGGCATCGACCACCAGGCACCAGTGCCCGTGGCCATGCTGCGACAAAAGGCCGTTGATCCAGTCCATCCCGTAACGCGCGCGCTTGTAGCTGGCGCCCGTGGTCCACAGCGACACGTCCGGCTGCGCCGCCAGGTACTCGCGCGTGCCGTCGTCGCTGGCGTTGTCGACGATCAGGAAATGGCCGATCCCGAGAGCCCGGTAATAGGACAGGAAATACGGCATGCGGATGCGTTCGTTGCGCAGCGTGGCGAACAGCAGGACGTCGCCGCCGCTGATCCCATGCGTGCGCTGCCGCACCGGATACAGGTCGCGCCGCCGGCGGTAGGCCTGGAACCGCCACCTGCGCCGCAGCCACCGCAGCCGGTATCGCGTGAAGATGCCGCTCAAAGCCCGCCGTTCCTGCCCGCGCGCTGCCACCGCGCTTCTGTCAGACCCTGGTTAAGACCGTGTTGAAATGGTCCTCCCACGCCGGCACCGCCCGGGCGGGGCGCCTTTCGGCAGCGCGCGTCAGGCGCATGACGGCGTCGGTCCAAGCATAGGTGTCCGACAGCGTCAGGTAAACGGGATCGGCACCGAGAAGCTCGCGGAACACCTCGTGTGGCGGGCAAACAACGGTCGTCCCCAGCGCCGCGGCCTCCAGCGCGGGCAGGCCGAAGCCCTCGGCCAGCGTCGGGAACAGCAGCGCCCGGGCGCCGGACAGAAGCAGCGCCACATCGTCGTCGTTGAGCCCCGGCATCTCCCGCACGTCCGCCGCCGCGCCGATCCGCGCAAACAACGCAGGATCAGCCCAGCCCCGACGCCCGACGATCAGCAGGAGCGGGCGGCCGGCGGCGGGCAGGCGGTCCCAGAGGTCCAGCAGGAAGGCATGGTTCTTGCGCGGCTCGATGGTGCCGAGGGCGACGAAGTAGGGCCGTTCCGGCGGAGTGATCCGCGCCCGGGAGGCATCGCCCGGCAGGATGCCGATCGGCGCCACGATCCCCTCCGGCACCCGGCCGGCGGCACGCAGGTGCGCTTCGGTCTGCGCCCGTGTCGTCTCGGCGCTGTGGATGATCAGGTCTGCCGTGGACGCCGCCGCCAGCTTTCGCGCGAAACCCTTGGGGACGCCCGGGCGGCAGAGGCCGGGGTGGTCCAGCGGGATCGTGTCGTGCAGGAACACCGCCGACCGCAGCCTCGCCGCGCGCATCGCCGCCATCGTCCGCCCGGTGAGGTTGGCGTGGCCGAGGTTGAGGTAGCCCGCCCCCCGCGGCAGCCGCGCCAGCAGCCGCGCCAGCCCCGGCCGCCAGGCCCGCGCCAGCGCCAGCCGCCGCACTGTCGCCTCGGCCCGGGCCAGATCGGGGCGGGATCGGCGGGTCAGGCGGCTGAGCAGGTCGGCGCGGCCGGGCTCCGCCTCGCCGAGGACCAGGTGCCGCACTCCGGCGCAGCCATCGCGGTCCAGGAGCAGGAACCCGGTCGCGGTCCGCACCAGCCCCCAGAGCGGCACCTCTCCGGCCAGCAGACGCGCCAGATAGGCCGCCTCCACTCTGTCGATGCCAGTCGCTGGCCCCTGCCCCAGCCGCGCTACGCTGCGCGTGAGGTCCAGCAGTCGCCCCGGCGGCGGCACTGGTGGCGGCACCGGCCTATTCGGCGGCGCGCTGCAGCGCGATCATGTCGTGGAGATAGGCCGCGAATTCCTCGCGCAGGTCCGGACGCGCCAGACCGAAGGCCACCGTCGCCTGCAGGAAACCCGCCTTCGACCCGCAGTCGTAGCGGTGGCCGCGGAAACGGAACCCGTGTACGCGGCCGGGATGCGCGGCTTCCTTGGCGATGGCGTCGGTCAGCTGGATCTCGCCACCCGCGCCCTCGCTGCATTCGTCGAGGTGGTCCATCACCTGCGGCGTCAGGATGTAGCGCCCGATCACCGCGAGGTTCGACGGCGCGGTGCCGGCGCTCGGCTTTTCGACCATTCCCTTGACCGCGACCAGCGCGCCCATGTCCTCGGCGACATCGAGCACGCCATAGGCCGAGGCCTTCGACGGCGGCACTTCCATCGCCGCGATGATGTTGCCGCCGGTCGCCTCGTAGGCCTCCACCATCTGCAGCAGACAGGGCTTTTCCGCCGCGATCACGTCGTCGGGCAGCAGCACCGCGAAGGGCTCGTCGGCGATCAGCCGGCGGGCGCACCAGACGGCATGGCCGAGGCCCCGCGGCTGGTTCTGCCGCACATAGGCGATGGCCCCGGAATCCATGTTGGTG
>JANOGU010000353.1:0-17152 GCA_031406135.1 Rhodobacterales bacterium | reverse complement strand
TGACGCCGGGCAAATACGACATGGAAGGCGCGGTGAACTCTCCCGAAGCCGTCGCTGGCCTTGAGATGTACAAGGCGATCTACGACTGCTGCACGCCTCCGGGCTATGACAACGCCTACATGGAACAGTCGCTCGACGCCTTCAAATCCGGGCAGGTGGCGATGGCGATGAACTGGTTCGCCTTCTTCCCCGGCCTCTATGCCGATCCGAACGTGGGCGGCGACAACATCGGCTTCTTCGTCAATCCCGGCCAGAACGTCGCCGCCTCGACGTTGGGCGGGCAGGGCATCTCGGTCGTGGCCTACTCCGAAAAGCAGGATGCGGCGCTCGAATACGTCAAGTGGTTCGCCGACCCGGAAATCCAGAAGAAATGGTGGGCGGTGGGCGGCTATTCCTGCCACAAGGCGGTGCTGGACGATCCCGAGTTCGTCAACTCCGCGCCCTTCGCGGCCGACTTCCTGCAGGCCATGGCCGGTGTGCAGGACTTCTGGCAGGAGCCGGCCTATGCCTCGCTTCTGGTGGCGATGCAGGAGCGTGTCCACAACTACGTCGTCGCCGGCAATGGCACGGCGCAAGAGGCGCTAGACGGCCTGATCGCCGACTGGACCGAGGTCTTCGAGGACGAAGGCAAACTCTGAAACGGCGGCGGGGCAGGGGGTCCTCCCCCTCCTGCCCCGTGATGCAGCGCAGGCGGGGTGACCCGCGCTCTACCCCGGCGTAGGGCGGGGGTCATCCGGCCATCAGCATCGCATCCCTTAGGTCCGTCCCATTGATCGACGCCCCCGCCAACCGCCTCGCGCGCGCGACCCCGCCTGCCGTCGCCCGCCGCATCCGCGGTCTTAGCGACCGAGCGCTGGCCTGGCTCTTCGTTGGCCCGACCATCCTTCTGCTGCTCGCGATCAACATCTTTCCGCTGGTCTGGACCGTCTATCTGTCCTTCACCAACTTCGCCGCGAACAAGCCTAATGCCGAGGTGAAGTGGGTCGGGCTGCGCAACTACGAGCGCATCCTGACCGACCCCGACGTCTGGGCGAACATGCAGACCACGGCGCACTTCCTGGTCTGGACTATTTTCTTCCAGGTGCTGATCGGCTTCACGCTGGCCTGGCTGATCAACCGCAAATTCCGCGGCAACGACTTGGTCACCACACTGATCGTCATCCCGATGATGCTGTCGCCGGCAGTCGTCGGCAACTTCTGGACCTTCCTCTACCAGCCGCAGATCGGGCTCGTGAACTATGTGGTCGAACTGGTCACCGGCACGCCGGCTAATTCCTTCTCGATGCTCGGTCCCGGCGGCCTCGCGCCCTGGTCCATCGTCATTGTCGACACCTGGATGTGGACGCCCTTCGTGATGCTGATCTGTCTCGCCGGGCTGCGCTCCATCCCCGACTACATCTACGAGGCGGCCGAGGTCGACCGGGCGTCCAAGTGGCGCCAGTTCTGGACCATCACCATCCCGATGGTGCTGCCCTTCCTGATGCTGGCGGTGCTGTTCCGCGGCATCGAGAACTTCAAGATGTTCGACATGGTGACGTTGCTGACCGGCGGTGGCCCGGGCAACGAGACGCTAGTTGCCTCGATCGAGTTGAAGCGCGAGGCCTTCGAGAAATGGCGTACCGGCTATTCCTCGGCCTATGCCATCATCCTCTTCGTGACCGTCTTCGGGTTGGCCTCGATCTACGTGAAGGCACTGAACAAGGTGAAGGAACGATGAGCGCCTTTTCCGTCACCGAACCTTCCGGCCGGTCCAAGGCCGTCGCTGGCCTCTTGGTCACGCTCTACTGCATCATCACGCTGCTGCCGCTCCTCTGGATCATCTCGACGAGCTTCAAGACCGGGCCGGATTCGATCGCTTACCCGCCAGAGATCGTCTCGGAATTCTCGCTGCAAGGCTACGTCAACCTCTTCACCACCCGGACCCGGATCGCGGCCGAGGACTTCCAGAACCTGCCGCCGCCCGAGACCTGGTACGACCAGATCGTGCGAGACCAGGGCATGGTGATCGCCGGCCCCTCGCGCTACGGCGAGCGGTTCCTGAACTCTATCATCATCGGTTTCGGCTCGACGGCGCTGTCGATCTTCCTCGGTACGCTCGCGGCCTATGGCTTCTCGCGCTTCCAGGTGCCGCTGAAGGACGACCTCCTGTTCTTCATCCTGTCCACCCGGATGATGCCGCCCATTGCGGTCGCCATTCCGATCTTCCTGATGTACCGCCAGCTCAGCCTCAGCGACACGCATCTGGGGATGATCCTCTTGTACACCTGCGTGAACGTCTCGCTGGCGGTCTGGCTCTTGAAGGGCTTCATCGACGAAATTCCGCGCGAATACGAGGAAGCCGCGCTGATCGACGGCTACACCCGGTTCCAGGCGTTCCTGAAGGTGGTGCTGCCACAGGCCGCCACCGGCATCGCCTCGACCGCGATCTTCTGCCTGATCTTTGCCTGGAACGAATACGCATTTGCCGTGTTGCTGACCTCCGGGACGGCCCAGACCGCGCCGCCCTTCATCCCGACAATCATCGGCGTGGGCGGCCAAGACTGGCCCGCGGTAGCGGCGGCGGCAACGCTGTTCCTGTTGCCGGTCATGGTCTTCACCATCTTGCTGCGCAAGCACCTCCTGCGCGGGATTACCTTTGGAGCGGTGCGCAAATGAGCCCGACGAGAACCCGACAGAAGCCCGACCGTTACCCGACCGGGGGACGCGCCCGATGACCGCCTTCCTGTCCGCCTTCCTGTCTGGCCTCCTCCGCCTGCGCCGCGGCCCCTGGGAGATGCTCGCCTCGATCCTGATCGGGCTCGGCGTCGTCATGCTGATGCAGCCCTTCGCCATGTGGGCCTTCACCTGGTCCTTCCTCGTCACGCTGGCCGGCACGGTGATGTTCATCGTCACCAGCCACTTCCCGGAGTAGATCAATGATCGAAACCGCTCTTGCCGCGTTCGCTGCCGCGCAGGCCGGTGCAAGTGCGATCAAGGGCCTTGCCGATGGCGTTGGTTCCATTCGTGACCTTATCTCGGGCGATGACAAAGCTTCTTCGGAGCTAAGGAAAAAATTGTCAGCCATGCTTGATGATATAATTAGTGCAAAATCGTTCAACCTAAACACACTTCAACTTGTAGAACACCTAAAGAGGGAGGTTGAAACTGTCGATCGATTCAATTCGGCATTTCAAAAATACGTACTTATGAAGACGCCTTTTGGAACATTGGTTTACCAGCTCAAGCAAGCCCCAGGTTCACCGGAGCCAGAGCACATAATCTGCCCCAACTGCGTCGAAGATCGGCGCATTTCCATCTTGCAGGGCGCTCCGCACTACAAGGAATGCCTTCACTGCAAATCGCACTTCCGCATCTTCCAAGACAATACATCGCCTACCGTAAACGTTCGACGCAAGGTTCTGTAAGTGATGGCCGAGATCGTGATCCGCAACCTGCGCAAGGAATTCGGCGCCTTCACCGCGGTGAAGGGCTCCTCCTTCACCGTCGGCCACGGCGAGTTCTTCATGCTGCTGGGACCTTCGGGCTGCGGCAAGACCACCACGCTGCGGATGATCGCGGGGCTGGAACTGCCGACCTCGGGCGAGATTCTGATCGACGGCGAAGACGTGTCGATGCGTCCTGCATCGCAGCGCGACATCGCCATGGTGTTCCAGATGTTCGCGCTCTATCCGCATATGAGCGTCCGCAGGAACATCGCCTATCCCCTTGTTTCCCAAGGTGTTCCCCGCGACCAGGTGGCGGCAAAGGTGGCCGAGGTCGCCCGCATCCTGCAAATCGGACACCTCCTCGACCGCGGCGTCGGTGGCCTCTCCGGCGGCGACCGCCAGCGGGTCGCGCTGGGCCGCGCCATCGTGCGCGAGCCCAAGGCCTTCATGATGGACGAGCCGCTCGGCGCGCTGGATGCCGAGTTTCGCGAGACCATGGCGGAAGAGCTGCGCGCGCTGCACGACCGTATGGGCGCGACGACGGTCTACGTGACCCACGACCAGCTCGAAGCGATGCAGATGGGCGACCGGATCGTCGTGATGAATCATGGGATTGTCGAGCAGTTCGGCACGCCCCAGGCGATCTATGACCACCCCGCGACGATGTTCGTGGCCGACTTCATCGGCTCGCCCTCGATGAACTTCCTGCGCTTCGAAGGCTCCGTCGCGTCCGGGGCCGACACCGTCTCGCTGGGCACACCGATCATGCTGCCGCAGGTGCAAGAGGCGGCCCAGGGCCAGCTGGCGCTTGGGGTGCGGCCGGAGCACATTGCATTCGCTGACAGCGGCGACTATCGGGGGCGGGTCGAAGCTGCGGAATATCTCGGCACCACCCAGATCGTTACCGTGACGGCCCCCCACGGCACGCTCAAGGCCCGCATTTCCGCCGCCATCCCCGCCCGCGTGGGCGAGACGGTGAGCCTCACCTTCCAGTCCGAGAAGCTCAGCCTGTTTGATGCCCGCACCGGGCGAGCGCTGGCGACCGCGGCCAGCAAGGGCATCGTCGATGTCTGAAGTGCGCCTTACAGGCCTTTCAAAGCGCTACGGAAAGAACGATGCGCTCAGGGCTGTCACGCTGACCATTCCCGATGGCGCCTTTGTCGTCCTCCTCGGTCCCACCGGTGCCGGCAAGACCACGACCCTGCGTCTGATCGCAGGGCTGGAGCGTCCGGACGCCGGTGACATCGCCATCGACGGCATTTCGGTCAACAACGACACGCCGGCACAGCGCGACGTGGCGATGGTGTTCCAGCAGTATTCGCTCTACCCGCACATGACGGTGCGCGAGAACCTCGCCTTCCCGCTGAGGTCCCCGGTCCTGAAAACGCCGGAGCC
This sequence comes from Rhodobacterales bacterium, assembly GCA_031406135.1. Lineage (GTDB taxonomy): Bacteria > Pseudomonadota > Alphaproteobacteria > Rhodobacterales > Rhodobacteraceae > JANOGU01. The sequence continues at coordinate 12,332 of JANOGU010000353.1, read as the reverse complement.
CGAAATCGCCCGGCGCATCCAGGAAGTGGCGGAGGTCCTGCGGATCCCGCAAAAGCTTGACAACAAGGCCACGCAGCTGTCCGGCGGCGAGATGCAGCGTGTCTCCATCGGCCGCGCGCTGGTGCGCAATCCGCGCATCTACCTGATGGACGAACCGCTCTCCTCGCTCGACGCCAAGCTGCGCGCCGACCTCCGGATCGAGCTGAAGCGTATCCATGCCGACATGAAGGCGACGTTTCTCTATGTCACGCACGACCAGATCGAGGCGATGACCATGGCGACCCATGTCGGCGTGCTCGACCAGGGGCGCCTCGTGCAATACGGCAGCCCTCGCGAGATCTACGAGGACCCGGTCTCGACCTATGTCGCGACTCGCCTCGGCCAGCCGCGCATCAATCTTTTGCCCGCGCGCCTGTTTCCGGGTGCGCCGGCGGGAGCGGCGCAGATCGGGCTTCGGCCCGAGCACATCACTCTGGGCGAGGGTCAGCAGGCGGAGGTGCACCGCACCGAACATCTCGGCGACCAAACCCGCCTGCATGTCCGCCTGCAAGGCCATGACCTGATTACGCTTTCGGACGGACGGCCGGTCTCCGGCGTGGTTCGCCTCGCACCTCGCAGCCCGCTCTGGTTCGACGCCCAGGGCGGTCGCATCGCCTGAAAGGGAACGCCCATGCGCCAGTTCATCAACGCCAAGGACACGCTTGTCACCGAAGCGATCGACGGATTGGTGCGCGGGTCCGGGGGGCGGCTTGCGCGGCTTGACGGCTATCCGCACATCAAGGTCGTGGTGCAGAACGATTGGGACAAGTCTAGGGTCGCGCTCGTTTCCGGCGGAGGCTCGGGGCACGAGCCCAGCCACGCGGGCTTTGTCGGCGGGGGGATGCTGACGGCCGCCGTCTGCGGCGAGGTCTTTGCCAGTCCGTCGGTTGATGCCGTGCTGGCCGGCATCCTCGCGGTCACCGGCAAGGCCGGTTGCCTTCTGATCGTGAAGAACTACACCGGCGACCGACTGAATTTCGGCCTTGCGGCCGAACGCGCCCGGGCTTTCGGCCTGAAGGTCGCGATGGTGATCGTCGACGATGACGTCGCGCTGCCCGACCTGCCGCAGGCCCGGGGGGTGGCCGGGACGCTGTTCGTGCATAAGATTGCGGGCGCGCTGGCCGGGCAGGGCGCAGACCTCGACACCGTCGAGGCAGCGGCGCGAAGAGCCGTCGCCGGAGCGATTTCCATCGGTATGAGCCTTGACACATGCACCGTGCCGGGATCGCCGAAGGAAGACCGCATCCCCGCCGGCAAGGCGGAACTGGGCCTCGGCATCCATGGCGAGGCTGGCGTCAGCCAGGTCGATTTCGACGGCGCGCGCTCGGCCATGAGGATGGTGGTCGAAAAGCTCACCCCGCATGTTGGCACCGCAGACCATGTGGCGCTGCTGAACAACCTCGGCTCCACCACGCCGCTGGAAATGAGCGTTCTTGCCGAGGAACTTGCCCGCTCGGAACTGGGCCCCCGAATCAAGTGGATGATCGGGCCGGCCGGGCTGATGACCTCGCTGGACATGCACGGGTTCTCGGTCTCGCTGCTGCCGGTCGACGCGGACCAGGTCGCGGCCCTGGCCGCGCCGGTGGTGCCGCCGGCCTGGCCCGGGGTCCATGCGTTCGGTCCGGTCCTCACCCGACCCCTGCCCGACGGCCTGACGCCGATCCAGCCGATGCATTCGCCGCATCCGGCGCGTCAGGCGCTGATCGCCCGCTGCTGCGCGGCTCTGATCGCGGCCGAGCGCGACCTCAACGCGTTGGACGCGAAATCCGGCGACGGCGACACCGGGTCGACGCTGGCCACCGCCGCCCGGGCGCTGGTCTCAGCGCTGGACCGGCTGCCGCTGGCCGACCCGACGCAGCTGTTCCGCGCCATCGGCAACGAATTGTCACAAACCATGGGTGGCTCTTCGGGCGTCCTGTTGGCGATTTTCTTCGCCGCAGCGGGGGACGCCAGCGCCTCGGGCAAATCGTGGATCGGGGCGCTGAAGGCAGGGCTCGACCGGGTGATGCAAGTGGGCGGCGCGGCGCCGAGCCACCGCACGATGATCGATGCGCTGGCCCCGGCGCTGGCGGCGCTGCCGCAGGGGCTAGGGGCCGCGGCGGCCGCAGCGCGGCAGGGGGCGGATGCTACCGCGGCGATGGTACGAGCTAAGGCGGGGCGGTCGTCCTACTTGTCGGCTGACAAGCTGTTGGGGCACAATGATCCCGGGGCCGAAGGCGTGGCGCGGCTTTTTGAGGACTTGGCAAAGGATGACGGCATGACCTCACGCGCCATGTGATGTCTGCCGCGAGGGGAGGGAGACCTTTCATGCAGACGATCGAGGGTCCGGCGCTGTTTTTGGCGCAATTCGCGGGCGAAGTGGCGCCGTTCAATTCCTGGGGCGCCATCACCCGATGGGCGGCCGATTGCGGCTACGTCGGCGTCCAGGTGCCGAGCTGGGACGGCCGGCTCTTCGACCTCGAGAAGGCCGCCGCCTCGAAAACCTATTGCGACGAGGTCAAGGGTGTGGCCGCGGAGGCCGGGATCACCGTCACCGAGCTCAGCACCCACCTGCAGGGCCAGCTCGTCGCCGTCCACCCGGCCTATGACGCGGCGTTCGACGGCTTTTCGGCGCCGCAAGTCCGCGGCAACCCGAAGGCGCGGCAGGAATGGGCCGTGGACCAAGTGAAGAAAGCACTGACCGCATCGAAGAACCTCGGCATCGGTGCGCATGTCACCTTTTCCGGGGCGCTGGCCTGGCCCTATGTCTATCCTTGGCCACAGCGCCCGGCCGGGCTGGTGGAGGAGGCGTTCGACGAGCTTGCTGTCCGCTGGCGCCCGATCCTCGACCACGCCGACGCCTGCGGCGTGGACCTGTGCTACGAGATTCACCCCGGCGAGGACCTGCACGACGGGGTGACATTCGAGATGTTCCTCGACCGTCTGGGCGGGCACGCGCGCTGCAACATGCTCTACGACCCCTCGCACTACGTCCTGCAACACCTTGATTACCTTTCGCATATCGACATCTATCACGACCGGATCAAGATGTTCCACGTCAAGGACGCTGAACTGAACCCGACCGGGCGCCAGGGTGTGTACGGCGGCTTCCAGCCTTGGGTGAACCGCGCCGGGCGGTTCCGCAGCCTGGGTGACGGGCAGGTCGATTTCGGCGGCATCTTCTCGAAACTCACGCAGTATGGGTTCAAGGGCTGGGCGGTCGTCGAGTGGGAGTGCTGTCTCAAGCACCCCGAGGACGGGGCGCGGGAAGGCGCCGACTTCGTGCGCGCTCATATCATCCGCGTGACCGAGAAGGCCTTCGACGATTTTGCCGGATCCGGCGCGGACCGGGCGGCGAACCGGCGGATGCTGGGACTGGGCTGACAGGCGCGAAGGAGCGGCGCAGTGGCAATCACCGGGACGCATGTGGCGCGGGCACCGCGCATCCGGCTGGGCATGGTGGGGGGCGGGCGCGGCGCGTTCATCGGCGCCGTCCACCGCATCGCGGCACGGATGGACGACCAGTACGAACTCGTGGCGGGCTGCTTCTCGGCGGACGCCGGGACATCGGCAGCCTCCGGCGCCGACCTGGGCCTCGACCCGAAGCGCAGCTACGCGAGCTTTGCCGAGATGGCCGCCCGCGAGGTGCGGCGCAAGGACGGGATCGAGGCGGTGGCGATCGTCACCCCCAACCACATGCACGCCCCGGTGGCGCTGCAGTTCCTGCGCCGCGGCATCCACGTGATCTGCGACAAGCCGCTGACCGCCACGCTGGCCGAGGCCAAGCGCCTGGCGAAAGCGGCCGAAGCTTCGGGCTGCGTCTTCGCGCTGACCCACAACTACACCGGCTATCCGATGATCCGGCACGCCCGGGCCATGGTGCAGGCGGGCGAACTGGGCGAGATCCGGGTGGTGCAGGTGGAGTATGCGCAGGACTGGCTGGCCACGCCGCTGGAGGCCTCCGGCCAGAAACAGGCTGCCTGGCGCACCGACCCGAAGCAGACCGGGGCAGGGGGATCGACGGGGGATATCGGCACCCATGCGCTGAACCTCGCGAGCTTTGTCACGGGGCTTGAGGTCGAAAGCCTCGCCGCCGACCTGCAGAGCTTCGTGCCCGGCCGAAGGGTGGACGACAACGGTCATGTCCTGCTGCGCTACCGGGGCGGCGCGCGCGGGATGCTGTGGTGCAGCCAGGTCGCCGCCGGCAAGGAGAACGCGCTGCGGCTGCGCGTCTTCGGGACCAAGGCCGGGATCGACTGGGCGCAGGAGGACCCGAACTACCTGAACGTAGCCCCGCTCGGCGGGCCGGTGACGCGGATCACCCGCGGCGGCGGCGGGGCGGGACCCGCCGCGGCGCGGGTGACGCGGGTGCCGCCAGGGCATCCGGAAGGCTATCTGGAAGGTTTCGCCAACATCTATGCCGAAGCCGCCCGGGCGATCATTGCCCGCCGCGACGGCACCGCGCTCGACCCGGAGGTGACCTTTCCCGGGCTTCGCGAGGGCCTTGAGGGAGTAGCCTTCGTCGACGCCTGCGTCCGGTCTTCGGTGCGCAACGCCGCCTGGGTCAGCCTGAACCTCTGACGCTTGTGCTTGACCAGCGGCGGCGCCGGCCGGATGATCGGCGCCGCAACGACATTTGAGGGTTCCCGATGGCCGGCGAATTTCCCGTTCCCGCCGACAAGCTGAAAAAGTTGATCAAGCAGTCGATTCGGATGCCGATCCCCTTCGGGTTCAACCCCGGGCTATCGGACGACAACGACGAGTACCTCGCCGCCCATGCGCGCAAGATGCCGGAAATGATGGGCAAGATCGCGCTGCATGAGGGCGACGGCACCAAATCCGCCTTCGGCACTTTCTCGTTTGCGGACAGCGAACTGCACCTGACCTGCTTCCGTGTCGTGCCGCAGCTGGCCAAGAAATTCAAACGCTACCTCAAGTCCGCCAAGATCACGCTGAATGTGGTGGTGTTCGACGCGGATGGCACGATTCTTGACAGCGATGTCGAGGAGCTTGAGGACGCCTTCGACGCCGCCGGCGTGGAAGCGGACACCAGCGACGAACCCGACGCCGTGGCTGCCGCGCCGGCGCCCGCCGCGGCCCAGGGTGCCGCACCCGGGGCCGCGCCCGTAGCGGCCCCGCCGCCCCGGCCCCGCAGCATCGACCCGGCAGTGGCCGCCGCGGCGGCGCTGAGCGACCGGCTGAAGCGGCTTCAGCCGCAGGTCGCGGCCGCGCCGCCGCCGGTCGCCCAGAAGCTCGGCGCGCTTTTCAAGGCGGCCATCGCGATGGTCCGCGAAGGCAAGCTGAAGGAGGGCACCGCCGCCGTCACTGCGCTGGAGCAGACCTTCTCCAAAATCGGCAAAGCCCCGGGAGCGCCGGCCGCACCTGCCGCACCTGCCGCAGCACCGGCGCGCGACAGCCGCCTGCCCAAGCTGCGCGACGCCCTGATCAAGCTCGAGGATCGTGCCGTGCGGCTTCTGGGCGACGCCGCCGAGATGATCCTGGACGACCTGGAACCACTGGCGGCGCAGATCGATCTTGGCGAGGGCGATGCCGTGCTCAAGGCACTGCGCGAGGCCCAGGCGCAGATTGCCGCTCTGGCCGGCGCCAGGGCGAAGTGGGACAAGATCGCCAAACGCCTCGCCCCCAAGCTGGAGGCGGCGCTGTCCGGCTCCGCCCCGGCGGCGCTGCGCACGCGCTGGAAGCTCGCCACGGGTCTCGCCGATGTCGGCGACTGGCCGCGGGCGCTGGCCGCGGTGCCGGGCATCGTCAACCTCCTCAAGGACGTAGCCGACGGTCCGGCGCCCGATCCCGCCCGGATGAAATCGCTCTGGCAGGCGGCCGTCGACGCCGCCGAAGGCGCGGACCCTGCGACCATGGCCGAGGTTGGCGCACAGCTGGAATCGGTTTTCGACGCGCTGCGGGACACGACCGACGCGGCCGAGCGCCGCGAGCTGCAGGCGCGCGCGGCCGGGCTTGTCGCCGAGGCGCGGGCGGCGCAGGCGGCCTGAGCGGCGTCAGGCGCGCGCCGCGGTCACCTCGACCTCGACCAGGAACTCGGGCCGGGTGAAGCCCGCGACGATCACCAGCGTCGAAGCCGGCCGCCGCGCCACGCCCGCCAGCCAGGCGTCGCGCGCCGCCATGTAGCCGGCCATGTGCGCCCGGTCGGTGACGAAGGCGTTGATGCGGATCACGTCGGCTGGCCCCATCCCGGCCTCGGCCAGGATCACCGCGCAGTTCGCAAAGCACAGCCGCGCCTGCGCCTCGGCCCCCTCGGGGACGCGCCCGTCCCGGGCCAGCGCCAGCTGGCCGGAGGTGACCACCATGCGTGTCCCGGGCGGCACCTCGACCCCGTGCGCATAGGCCCCGAAGGGCGGCGCGACGGCGGGCGGGGAAAGCATGCGCATGGGCGGTCCTTCCGGCAATGCTGCGGTGCCGCAAATGGTAACGCCCGCACCCCGCAGGCCAAGAGCCCGGTGGAAAGCGGACCGCATCTGCGGCATTTCTGCCCGTCTCTTGGGCATGTGCCCGTAGAGCGGGCGGACCGGGCGAAGGAATCCGCGGCAAATCGGGGCGCGGGGCGGGCCGCCGCACTTCCCGCCAGCCACATCTGCCCTAAGGTCCACTACAAGAAGAATCGATTCCAACGGAGGCTGCCCAATGTCCCTGATCTCCCGCGCCCTCGGCGCGACTGCCCTTGCTGCCCTGGCCCTGCCGGCGGCGGCCGAGAATGCCAAGGTCGTGTTCGGCACCAACTGGCTGGCCCAGGCCGAGCACGGCGGCTTCTACCAGGCCGTTGCCGACGGCACCTATGCCGCCTGCGGGCTTGACGTGACGATCCAGCCCGGCGGCCCGCAAGTGAACAACCGCGCGTTGATGATCGCGGGAAAGGTCGACTACCACATGGGCGGCAACCTGCTGGAGGCCTTCTCGGCGGCCGCCGAAGGCGTCCCCATCGTCGCCGTCGCCGCCGCCTTCCAGAAGGAGCCGCAGGTGATCCTGACGCATCCCGGGAAGGCCGCGAACTTCGCCGACCTGACCAAGCTGGAAAAGATCCTGATCGGCGACCAGGGCTACGCCTCGTTCTACCAGTGGATGATGGGGGCCTATGGCTTCACCGAGAGCCAGCGCGAGGTCTACACGTTCAACCCCGCCCCCTTTATCGCCAACGAGAACTGGGGGATGCAGGGGTATCTCTCGTCCGAGCCCTATTTCGTGGAGAAGGAAACCGGCTGGACGCCGGACGTCTTCCTGATCGCGGACGCAGGCTACTCGACTTACTCGACGCTGATCGAGACCATGGCGTCGACGATCGCCGAGAAGCCCGAGCAGGTGAAATGTTTCGTCGATGGCTCGATCAAGGGCTGGTACACCTACCTCTACCTCGACAACGCGGCCGCCAACGCGATGATCAAGGCCGACAATCCCGAGATAACCGACGAGGCCATCACCTATGCGATCGAGGCGATGAAGGCGGTCGGCATCGTCGATTCCGGCGACGCGCTGACCCAGGGCATCGGCGTGATGACCGAGATCAAGGTCGAGGACTTCTTCAACAAGATGGTCGAGGCCGGGGTCGTTGCCGCCGACATCAACTGGCGGTCCACGGTGGACTTCACCTTCGCCGGCAAGGGCGTGGGCATGGACCTCAGGCCGGCGCAGTAAGCGCCGTCCGGCGGGGCCGTTCCGGCCCCGCCCGCCCGCCATGTCCAACCTTGTCCGCCGCCAGATCGCGCCCGCCGGCCAGCGCCCGCTGGTCCTCGACATGACGCATGTCGCCAAGACCTTCTCCGGCGGCGTGCAGGCGCTTGCCGACTTGAACCTTGCTGTCCACGAGGGCGATTTCATCTCGCTCCTCGGCCCCTCCGGCTGCGGCAAGACCACCGCCCTGCGGCTGATCGCCGGGCTGATGCCGGTCACTTCGGGGCGCATCCTCTGGGCGGCGGGCAAGGCGGAACTGGGCGTTGTCTTCCAGGAGCCGACGCTGATGCCCTGGGCGACGGTGGAAGAGAACGTCTGGCTGCCGTTCCGCCTGCGCGGCCAGTCGCTCGCCGAGGTGCGCGACGAAATCGCCCAGGCGCTCGACCTCGTGGGCCTGACGGCCTTCGCGGGCAGCTATCCGCGCGAGCTGTCCGGCGGCATGAAGATGCGTGTCTCCATCGCCAGGGCGCTGGTGACCAACCCGGCGGTGATCCTGATGGACGAACCCTTCGCCGCGCTGGACGAGATCACCCGGCACCGGCTGAACATCGACCTCTTGTCCCTGCGCGAGAAGATCGGCTGCACGGTGATCTTCGTCACCCACTCGGTCTTTGAATCGGTCTTCCTCTCCGACCGCATCGTCGTCATGGCGCCGCGTCCGGGCCGGGTGGTGGAGGAACTCCGGGTCGACGCCCCCTATCCCCGCGGCGAGGATTTCCGCACATCGGCCGACTACGCGGCCTGGACGCATGTGGCATCCCGGGCGCTGCATGCGGCGATGGGAGAGGCGGCGTGACCCGCGGGCAAATTCCTTCAAGAAAGGAATTTGCAAATTCCTTGCTTCAAGGAATTTGCGCGCACGCAGGGCGCTCCGCATGAGCCCTGCCGAGGATGCCCCCGCCCGCCTGACCACCGCCGCCGAGGTCGATGCCGCCGAGGCGCGCCGGGTGCGGGCAAGGCGGGTGGACAGGATCGCGAAATGGGCGCTGCCGGCAGTCGTCTTCGTCCTGATGGTCGCGCTCTGGGACCGGCTGGTGGTGTGGAACGGCATCCCGCACTACATCCTGCCCGGCCCCGGCCGGGTGGTGCAGACGCTGGTCAAGGACGGGCCGATCCTGTTCGACGCCATGCTGGTCACGCTGCGGATCACGCTGATGGCGCTGGCCGTTGCGGTGATCGGCGGGGTCGGGCTTGCGGTGCTGTTCAACCAGAGCCGGTTCGCCGAACTCAGCTTCTACCCCTATGCGGTGATCCTGCAGGTCACGCCGGTGGTCACCATCGCGCCGCTGATCTTCATCTATGTCGAGAACCGGACCGTGGGTCTTCTGCTCTGCGCCTGGATCGTCGCCTTCTTCCCGATCCTGTCGAACACCACGCTGGGGCTCAACTCCACCGACCACAACCTGCGCGACCTGTTCCGCATCTATGGCGCCAGCCGCTGGCAGCGGCTGCGCTACCTGCAGTTGCCTTCGGCTTTGCCGTATTTCCTCGGCGGTCTGCGCATCGCCGGCGGACTGGCGCTGATCGGCGCCATCGTCGCCGAATACGTCGCCGGCACCGGCGGCATCGGCTCCGGCCTCGCCTTCCGCATTCTCGAGGCGAGCTACCGCCTGAACATCCCGCGGATGTTCGCGGCGCTGCTGCTGATCGCGGTGATGGGCGTGGTCATCTTTGCCAGCCTGTCGTTCCTCAGCCACATGCTGCTGCGGAAGTGGCACGAAAGCGCGGTGAAGCGGGAATGACCCGCCCCCCCGACCTTCCGCCGGGCCCCTGGCGCTTCGTCAACGCCACGGTCCCGGCCTGCCTGCTCGGACAGCCGGGCGATCTCGTGCGCCATGCCTTCGGGCAGGGGACGGAGGTGGACCTGCGCGGGCGCATGGTCCTGCCCGCCTTCATCGACATGCACACGCATCTCGACAAAGGCCACATCTGGCCGCGCAGCCCCAACCCGGACGGCACCTTTCTCGGCGCGCTGGCCACCGTCGGCGCCGACCGCAGCGCCCGCTGGCGGGCCGAGGACCTGCGCGCCCGGATGGAGTTTTCGCTGCGCGCCGCCTGGGTCCATGGCACCCGGGCGATCCGCACCCACCTCGATGCGATCCCGCCGCAGGACAGGATCTCCTTCGGCGTCTTCCGTGAGCTGCGGGCCGACTGGCGGGACCGGATCGAGCTGCAGGCGGTCTGCCTCGTCGGGGCCGAGGGCGTCTCCGCGGACGGTCCCTTCCGCGCCACTACCGATCTGGTGGCCGAGGTAGGGGGCGTGCTCGGGATGGTGCCCTATCCCATGCCGGACATCCGCGACCGCATCCGCCTGACCCTGCGCATGGCGGAAGAGCGGGGTCTTCCCGTCGACCTGCATGTCGACGAGACCATGGACGCAGGCGTGAACTGTCTGAAGATTGTCGCGGAAGAGGTTCTGGCTACGAGGTTTTCCGCCCCCGTCGTGGTCGGCCATTGCTGCTCGGTCTCCGCCATGGACGAGGCCGCGGCGCTGGCGACGCTCGACCTTGTGGCGAAGGCGGGACTGCATGTCGTCAGCCTGCCGATGTGCAACCTCTACCTGCAGGACCGCCAGACCGGGCGCACCCCGCGACGGCGTGGCATCACGCTGGTGCATGAGATGGCGGCGCGCGGCATCAACGTCAGCTTCGCCTCCGATAACACCCGAGACCCGTTCTACGCCTATGGCGACATGGACATGCTCGAGGTGCTGCGCGAGGCCACCCGAATCGGCCAGCTCGACCATTCCCGCCCGGACTGGGTGCAGTCGATCTTCGCCAACCCCGCGAAAGCCTGTGGCTTCGCAGCCCCCGCCTATGGCGACGATCTGGTGATCTTCCGCGGCCGCGACTGGTCCGAAGTGCTCTCCCGCCCCGAATCCGGCCGCATCGTCATCCGCCGCGGTCGGGTCATTGATCGCACGCTTCCCGACTATGCCGAGCTGGACCCGCTGACGGTGACCCCATGAACCTGACCGCATTCCGCGCCGCCGTGGCCCATCTGGAGGTCGACGAGAACCCGGTCTCGGTGAAGGCCAAGAGCCGAGACTTCTTCTGGTATTCTCCGGTCCTGAAGGCCCGCATGGACCACTTGACCGCCGATCTCGTCGTCGCGCCGCGGTCGGAGGCGGAGGTGATCGAGGTTCTGCTGGCAGCCTTTGCCCATGACGTGCCGGTGACGGTCAGGGGCGCGGGGACGGGGAACTACGGCCAGGCGATGCCGATGGCGGGCGGCGTGGTGCTGCACATGCGCCATCTCGACCGCGTGAAGGCGGTCCACCCTGGCCGCGTCATTGTGGAACCCGGCTGCCTCATCAAGGACCTCGACCATCACCTGCGCGAGACCTCGGGGCAGGAACTGCGGATGCATCCCTCGACCCACACCACCGCCACAATCGGCGGCTTTGTCGGCGGCGGGTCGGGCGGGATCGGGTCCTGCACCTGGGGCGTGCTGCGCGATACGGGCAACATCATCCGCCTGCGCGTGGTGACCTGCGAGGCCGAACCGCGCGTGCTGGAGTTCCGCGGCGAGGAATTGCACCGCGTCAGCCACGCCTACGGCACCAACGGTGTCATCACCGAGATCGAGATACCGCTCGCGCCAGCCTACGACTGGGTGGATCTCTTCGTGACTTTCCCGGATTTCCCCGCCGCCGCCGCCTATGGCCTGGCGCTCGGCTGCGAGGACGGCATCCTCAAGAAGCTGATCTCGGTCTACGAGCCGCCCACGACCAAGACCTATTTTGCCCGCGTCGCCCCCCATGTCGAAGACGGCGACACGCTGGTCGGCCTGATGATCGCCCCGCATGCGATGGACGGCTTCCTGACCTTCACCGCGCGCTATCCCGGAGCAAAAGTCATCTACCGCTCGGACCAGACGATATGGCCCAAGGAACCCGGCCCCGTCTTCGAATATGGCTGGAACCACACCACGCTGCGCGCGCTCAAGGTGGACACTGCGATCACCTACCTGCAGGCGCTGTACGCCGGCCCCGACGCGCTGCAGAAGATCGAAACCATCCGCGCCGCCTTCCCGGGCGAGTTGATCCAGCACCTCGAATTCATGCGCGATCAGTCGCAACCGATCTACGCCGGGCTGACGCTCGTCCGCTTCACTAGGGAGGCGCGGCTGGATGAGATCGTGGCGGCGCACGAGGCGGCCGGGGTCTACATCTTCAACCCGCACCGCTTCACGCTGGAAGAGGCCGGCCGGCAGTCCGCCGACCCGGCGCAACTCGCCTTCAAGCGCGAGGCCGACCCCAAGGGCCTGCTCAATCCCGGCAAGATGATCGCCTGGGACCGGCCGGACTGGGACTATTCCCGCATGTATACCTATGCGGGGATGCGGTGAGAGCGCTGATCCTGCACGCCCATCCTGCCCCGGAGAGCTTTTCCGCCGCGCTCTGCGCCGAGGTTCTGGCCCGGCTGCGGGGCAGGGGATGGGAGGTCGATCACTGCGACCTTTACGCCGAGGGCTTCAACCCGGTGATGTCGGCGGACGAGCGACGGGGCTACCATGACCTCAAGCGAAACACTGCTTCGGTTCAGGCCTATGTGGACCGGCTGCGCGCGGCGCAGGCGCTGGTGATCGTCTACCCGGTCTGGAACTACGGCTAT
>JANOGU010000319.1:0-1652 GCA_031406135.1 Rhodobacterales bacterium | reverse complement strand
CGGCGCGGCCGGCGCGGCCTCGCCGGGCGGGGCGGCCGCCACCGGCGGGGCCTCGGCCACCGCCGCATCCCCGGGGTTGCCGCGGGCGCCGTCCTGGGGGGCCGCCGCCTTGGCGGCTTCGCTCCGGCTGTCCTGGATCAGCTTGACCAGCATCGGGATCGACTTGATCGCCGTCGCATAGTCGGGTTTCGGACCTAACGCCTTGCCCTGGGCAAAGGACCAGACCGCCGAGATTTTCCCGGCCACCGGCGATCCCGCCGCCACCGTGGCGTCGACCAGGGGTTTGAGCTTGCCGGCCGCCTCGTCCCAGCGGGCCTTGTCCTCTTCCGCCAGCTTCACCGCCGCGGCGGCGTCGGCGATCAGCTTGTCGATGTCCGGCACCGCCACCAGCGCGCCCGCCGCATCCCCCGCCACGGCCTTTTCGGCTGCCGCCGCCAGCGCCTCGCGCGCAGCGGTCAGGTCAACTCCAGGGGTCGCCGCCGCCTGTTCCAGCGCCAGATCGATCCTGGCCTTGTCGGCCGCCCATTTCTCCGCCGCCGGATCGGCCGCCGCGTCCTCGGGGCCGTCGCCGTCCTCGGGGTCGGCATCCTCCTCCAGCAGGTTTCCGGCGGAATCGAGCAGTTGAATCTTCGACTTCACGCCGGCCAGCTTCAGCATCTCGCGCATCTTGCGGGCAAGCCCGGCCGGCACGTCGGGCTCGACGCAGGACAGCTTCACCGTCTTGCCCTCGACCGCCATCGTGCCCCAGGCGAGCTTGGCGGTCTCCCCCTTCTGCTTGGCCTCACGCTTCATCGCCTCGGGGTCTTTGGTCTTGTGCGTGGTCAGGACCGTGGTCGCGGCTTCCTTGCCGAGACAGAGGCCGAAGGAAATCTCGCGCTTGCGCGCGTCGGCGATGGCCGCCTTGAGCTGATCGACGATGTCCTTGGCGAGTTCCTTGGTGGCCACGGCCCTACCCTCCCGAATGCACATCAATCTATGCCGTCGATCCTGCCACCGGCGCGGCCTCGTCACAAGTGGGCAACCGTCCCCCGCCCCGGGTTGACGACCCGCTTCGCGGCGCCGACACTGGGGTCCCGGACGGAGGCCCCGATGCGCTATCTGCCCCACCTCTGCGCGACCGCCCTGGCCCTTGGCCTTGCCGCCGCCTGGGCCTTGCCGGTCGTACTGCCGCAGCCGGAAACCGCCGCCCCGACCCAAGTGAACGGAGCCCCCATGCCCAGCTTGCAGCCGCGGGACCTCTCCGGCCGATGGGAGGTCATCGAACTGACCGGGGCTGCGCTGGTGCCCGGGCAGCCGCCGACCATCGAGTTCGGGGCCGAGGGCGTCACCGGCTTTGCCGGGTGCAACCAGTATTGGACCACAATTTCGGTGCAGGACGGCAACCTCGTATTCGACCCCTTGGGGACGACCAAGATGGCCTGCGGCGAGGCTGAGATGGCGGTGGAAATCGCCATGATCCGCGCCTTCGAGCGGATCAACGCGGCGGCGCTGGAACCCGACGGGACACTGGCGCTGACCGGCTACGGGTTGCCGATGCTGCGGGCGAAGCCGGCTGAGTAGTCAGGCGTCACACGGTGGGACATTTTTTTGTGTGAGCGATTCCAAAGGCTTGTGTGAGTCGATTCAGGGTTGGCGGATTCAAGGGCCAAGCG
>JANOGU010000299.1:0-9227 GCA_031406135.1 Rhodobacterales bacterium | reverse complement strand
GGAAAGGCTGGCTGCTTCGGCATCGGAAGGGCTCCTTGCAGGGATGCCCAAGCCTACCAGATCACGCAGGGAGTGGCAGGTTTTTCAGACGTTCCTTAAGGGCTGGCTGGAAGGCCAGCTGGGAACAGTCATAGGCAAAATCGCTGTTTCAGGGCATTCTTTGGGTGGCTGGGTCGGTCAGGTCCTCGGTCGAATCGCGCCAGAGATCGTTGTGCAAACTTTCAATTTTCAAAGGCCTGCCATTAAGAATGTTGTAGAGGAGATCAAGAATGGCATTGTGACCGCTACCGCTACTGCACTCTCGAAGATTCCTGATCTCGTATTTGACACACGAGTTATCGCGATCGATCCAAGGGGAGTTCAAATTGGCATTCAGAAGATAGGGGATATCGTAGATAAGATCATTGAGATTCCAGTGAGCGGGCACAGTATGATTGATGTATTGGCGTATTATGGTGGTAGTCTCTTCGGGCCTTCCACCGAGCGTCCGGATGCATCGACTTCTGGCGCCTATGATGCCGGGTCAACAGAATACGGTGGCGGCGGGCGCGATTTAGGAGGCGGATCCCCCGTTTCCGGCGGCACCGCCGGAAGCGGGGGAAGCACTGTTACCGGCAGGACGACATCGCAAACGACCTATTCGTCTGGTGGCACAACCCACACGGCGACTTCAGTAACGGGCGGCGGCGGTGGTGCCGCGGACATGGGTCAGGCGGCGAACCCGCCCGATGATCCCACTGCCCATGAGGGCCGCCGCCCCATCCTCCTCGACCTCGACAACACCGGCATCCAGATCACCGAACTCAACCGCTCCACCGTCTTCATGGATGCCGGCGGCGGGGGCCTTCTGCATCGCACCGCTTGGGCGGGGGCTGGCGACGGGGTGCTGTTCTTCGACCCCGACGGGCGCAATGCGATCACCGAGAAGCGGCAGTATGTGTTCACCGAATGGGACCCGACGGCGAAGGACGACCTCGCCGCGGTGCGGGCGGTGTTTGACTCGAACGGCGACGGCAAGCTGACCGCGGCGGATGCGGACTTCGCCAAGTTCAAGGTGCTGGTGACCAACGCCGACGGCACCACGACGGTGAAGACGCTGGCGCAGCTGAACATCACCGAGATCAACCTGACCGCGGACACGACGCGGACCCTGCTGCCGGACGGGTCGGTGATCGGCGCCGGCTGCGGATGCCGGTCTGTCCCCCGCGCCCGGACTGCGCCATCATGGCGCCGGCAACCGGACGGGGGAGGACGCCATGGAATTGCTGAACGTGATCGTTGCGGCCGCGGGGGCCTTCGGCTTCGGGGCCTTCTGGTACATGCGGATGTCGAAGCCCTGGATCGCGGCCTCGGGCGTGGCGGTGGATGCGCAGGGCAATCCGGTCAATGCCGGGCCGATGCCCTTCGTGGTGGGGATCGTGGCGATGCTGCTGGTGGCCGGGATGATGCGGCATGTCCTTGCCACCTCCGGCATCGTCAGCCTCGGTGGCGGGCTGGTGGCCGGGGCGGGCATCGGGGCGTTTCTCATCACGCCCTGGGTGGCGATGAACTATGCCTTCGCGCAGCGGCCGGCGGCGCTGACGCTGATCGACGGGGTGAACGCGGTGGTCGGCTGCGCGATCATGGGGCTGATCCTGGTGCTGTTCTGAGGCCGGGCGCCAAGGGCTGGGACGGGTTCGCGCTGGCGGTGGTGCGGTGAGGGGGGGCGTGAGCGGGTCGGGGCAGGCCCCGGCCTGCGGTCGCTCAAGAAAAATGAAGGGCCCCGCACCCCTACGGGACCCTCCATCCACCCCACGCGCTCCCCTTGCACCGCGCGTGTCCTGATAGGGTCCCGGGCATACTGCCCTGACGGGACACGCATAGCGCGAATCGCGCGGTTCCGGCAAAGCCGAAGCACCCGGCATTTGTGCCGAATGCCGTCGGTCAGGCGCGGGGATTGGGCAGGGCGAAGCCGACAAGGCCCAGCGCCGGGAGAAGGCTGCACAGGACATAGACGCGCTCGATCCCGATGGCATCGGCCAGCACGCCGAGCAGCGCCGCGCCGACCGCCGCCATGCCGAACGCGAGGCCGAACAGCAGGCCCGCAACCATGCCGGTGCGCGTCGGCATCAGGTCCTGGGCGTAGACCACCATTGCCGGGAAGGCCGAGGCCAGGATCAGGCCGGCCAGGCCGCTGACGATGACGTTGGGAATGAGCGGCAGCCAGGGCGCCGCCAGCGACAGCGGCAGGATGCCGAGGACCGACCAGAGGATGACGCGCTGGAGCCCGATGCGGTCGCCGACCGGGCCGCCGATGATCGTGCCGGCGGCGGCCATGGCGAGATAGACGAAAAGCGCGATCTGCGCCTGCTTGGGCGACACGCCGAAGCGTTCGATGAGGAAGAAGGTGTAGTAGCTCGAATAGCTGACCAGGTAGACGAACTTGGCGAACATCAGCGCGATCAGCACCGCCATGCCGCGGCGCACGATCTGCGCGGGCGGCGCGGACACGGCAGCGCGCGCCTGGCGCGCCACCGCGCGGCCCGCGCCGACGCGCACGTACCAGCGGCCCACGGCGGACAGCAGCAGCATTCCGGCGAGGGCCACGGCGGCGAACCATTCGAGCGACACCTGCCCGCGCTCCAGCACGATGAAAGCCGCGGCCAGCGGGCCGAGGGAGGAGCCGATGTTGCCGCCGAGCTGGAACGTCGCCTGGGCGAAGCCGGGCCGCATCCCCGCGGCCAGCCGCGCGATGCGCGAGGATTCGGGATGGAAGATCGACGAGCCGAGGCCGATCAGCGCCACGGACAGCAGGATGAAGCCGAAGCTCGCCGCATGGGCGAGGCAGACCAGCCCGGCGCCGGTGCAGGCCATGCCGGCGGCCAGCGCATAGGGCATCGGGCGCCTGTCGGTGTAGAGCCCGACCAGCGGCTGAAGGATCGAGGCGGTGCCCTGGAAGACCAGCGTGATCAGTCCGATCTGGGTGAAGGAGAGCGCCAGGTTCGCCTTCAGGACCGGATAGACCGCCGGGATCAGCGACTGCATCAGGTCGTTCAGCCCGTGGCCGAGGGCCACGGCGAGGATCACCGGCACCACCGTGGATTCGGCGGCGGCGTGGTGCGGATCGGCGGTCATCGGCGGCGGGCTTTCGCAACGGAGCGGCGGCAGCAATGCGCCGGGGCCTGGCGAAAAACAAGGGCCGCAGGGCATGCCTGCAGCCCGCTGGTGCCTTGGCCCGGCAGGGGCCTAGGCGATCAGCCGTAGACTTTCTCTTTCCCGAAGTGCTTGGCCAGCATGTAGTAGACCACGGCGCGGTACTTGTTGCGCTCGGACCGGCCGTAGGTTTCGATCACCGCGTTGATCGCCTCCATCAGCTTGGGGCTGTCGGGCAGGCCCAGCTTCTTCATCAGGAAGTTCTTCCTCACGGTTTCAATCTCGCTGGGGTCGGTGCCGGCGACGGTTTCGCTGTCCTGGCTGTAGATCGCCGGGCCGCAGCCGATGGTGACCTTGGTCAGCAGCGCCATGTCGGGTTCGATCTTGCACTTGGTGCGCAGGTCGCCGGCGTATTTCGCGATCAGATCGTCGCGCTTGCTCATGGTCCTGGTCTCCCCGATTGGTGGCTGCCCCGGCAGATTCCGGAACGATCCCGGGCAAACTAGGCGAAAGGCCGGACGCGACAAAGGGAAAAGACGGCGCCCCGCGCGCCATCGGCCATGGATGGTCAGGCGGAGCGGCGGAGTTCGACGATGTACTGGTTGGCCATGACGGTCAGCTTCGCCCGCGCGCCAAGTTGCGCTACCGCCGCCTCCACCGCGCGCCTGACCGGAGCGCCGGAGGTTTCGGTCTGCCAGTTGAAATCGTCGCCGGCGATGATCCCGTTCGGCGCGACCTTGGCGAGGCAGAGCGCGATGTCCTGGCCGATGAACGGCTCGTTGTGGTTGCCGTCGATGTAGACCCAGTCGAGGCCGCCGTCGGGGATGGCGGAAAGCGCCTCTTCCGAGGTGGCGCGGTGGATGGTGACGCGGGGGTCCGACGCGAAGCGGGCGGCGACGGCCTGGTATTTCTCCTCCATCAGGAATTCGTTCTTCTTCCGGCCAAAGCCGGTATTTCCGAACTCCGGCATGTAGCGCCAGGGGTCGATGAGATGCAGGCAGGCAGGCAGGCAGGTGTCGAGAATGCGCTGGCTGAAGTTGCCCTCCCAGACGCCGATCTCGGCCGCCCGGGCGCCCTTCGGCATCCGGGCAAGCAGCCGGCCCCGCATCGCCTCGCGCTTCGATCCGTCCATGTCGGCCCCCTGCCTGTTTGGCGGCGACGTTACGCGCGAAGCCTGCCGACCGGAACGGCGCACAACTGCGCGCGCATCGGCTGTGATCGCGCGGTGTCAGTTGTGCCGTCTGCCCCCGGTGGTAATCTGGCGGGCGACAGCAGGAGATCAGAGATGGGCGTGACGGTCGAGGCGACGGTGGAGGACTATCTGGACGGCATGATCCTGGCGCAGGCGGAGGTGACGCGGCGCGCGTTCCATCCGGCGGCGGCGATCGTCGGCCACGAGCCGGGGCTGCTGTGGCTGAGCGTGGAGGAGTTCATCGCCGGTTGCGCCGAGGCCGGGCCGCAGCCTGGCGGGCGGGATGCCTATGCAAGGATCACCGCGGTGGAGACCGTGGGCGACATCGCCCGGGTGACGCTGGAGGACGACTATGCCGGGTACCTCTACACCGACTATCTGACGCTGGTGCAGGCCGGGGGCGAGTGGCGGATCGTCAACAAGACGTTCTTCCGCCACCCCCAAGGGGTTGCCTAGTAGCGGTAGTGGTCCGACTTGAACGGGCCTTCGGGTTTCACCCCGATATAGGCGGCCTGGTCGGGGCGGAGTTCGGTGAGCTTCACGCCGATCTTCTTGAGATGCAGGCGGGCGACCTTTTCGTCCAGCGCCTTGGGCAGGATGTAGACGCCGGGGGCGTAGTCGCGGCCCTTGGTCCAGAGCTCGATCTGGGCGAGGACCTGGTTGGTGAAGGACGCGGACATCACGAAGGACGGGTGCCCGGTGGCGTTGCCGAGGTTCAGGAGCCGGCCTTCGGACAGCAGGATGATGCGGTTGCCCGAAGGCATCTCGATCATGTCCACCTGTTCCTTGATGTTGGTCCACTTGTGGTTGCGCAGCGCGGCGACCTGGATTTCATTGTCGAAGTGGCCGATGTTGCCGACGATGGCCATGTCCTTCATCGCGCGGATGTGCTCGATGCGGATCACGTCCTTGTTGCCGGCGGTGGTGGTGATGAAGATGTCTGCGCTGGCGACCTCGTCTTCCAGCAGCGTGACTTCATAGCCGTCCATCGCGGCCTGCAGGGCGCAGATCGGGTCAACTTCGGTGACTTTCACCCGGGCACCGGCGCCCCGTAGCGATGCGGCCGAGCCCTTGCCGACGTCGCCATAGCCGCAGACCACGGCGACCTTGCCGGCCATCATCGTGTCGGTGGCGCGCCGGATGCCGTCCACCAGCGATTCCTTGCAACCGTATTTGTTGTCGAACTTCGACTTGGTAACGCTGTCGTTCACGTTGATCGCGGGGAAGGGCAGCAGGCCCTTCTTGTGCAGTTCGTACAGACGGTGGACGCCGGTGGTGGTTTCCTCGCTGACGCCGCGGATGGCGTCGCGCTGCCGGGTGAACCAGCCGGGGGAGGCCTTGAGGCGCTTCCTGATCTGGGCGTAGAGGCAGACCTCTTCGTCACTGTTGGGCGCGGCGATCAGCTCTGCCTCTCCGGCTTCGACGCGGGCGCCCAGCAGGATGTAGAGCGTGGCATCGCCGCCGTCGTCGAGGATCATGTTGCAGGTGCCGCCTTCACCGCCGAACTGGAAGATGCGGTCGGTGTAGTCCCAGTAGTCCTCCAGCGTCTCGCCCTTGACGGCGAAGACCGGAGTGCCCGAGGCCGCGATGGCCGCGGCGGCGTGGTCCTGGGTGGAGAAGATGTTGCACGAGGCCCAGCGCACGTCGGCGCCCAGCGCCTTGAGCGTCTCGATCAGCGCGCCGGTCTGGATCGTCATGTGCAGGCTGCCCGCGATGCGGGCGCCGGTCAGCGGCTTGGTCGTGCCGAATTCCTCGCGGCAGGCCATCAGGCCCGGCATCTCGGTCTCGGCGATGGTCAGCTCTTTCCGCCCGAAGTCGGCCAAGGCGATGTCCTTGACGATGAAGTCCTGAGCCATGGTCCTGGGTCCTTGCCTGTCGCTGTTCGCGGCGGGCCTTAGCACTGCGGCCGGGGCCGGACAATCGGGCAGAATGACCCGCGCGGCAGGGGCTTGCGGTGGCCGGGTGCGGACATCATGGTCCGGCGCAGACCGGGGAGACCAGGATGGCGGCCGATCACGACCACGCGGTGATGATGTGCTGCGACACGAACTACCTGCCCTATGCGCTGCATCTGGCGTGGCAGATCCATACCTGGAGCCCGGACCGGAGCTTTGACATCCTGATCGTGTCGGGCAGCGACCTGGAGCTTCCTGGCTGGGCGGTGGCGGCCGGCATCCGGCAGGTGACCCTGGCGATGGACCCGGACTGGGCCCGCGTGGACAGCGACCGGTTCGGGCCTGCCGTCTATCTGCCGCTGTCCGCCATCGCGCAGCTCGCGCCCCGCTACCGCCGCATCCTGGCGCTTGACAGCGACATCTGGTTCGAGGGCGGCGACATCGGCCGGCTGCTGCGCCTCGACCTCGGCCCGCATGCGCTGGGTGCGGCGCGGGACATCATGTATTTCTTTGCGCCGTACAACGAGCACGCACGCGAGTTCCGCGACCGCAGCATGCCCGCGCATCCCTATTTCAACAGCGGCGTCGTCGTCTACGACACCGCCGCCTACGTCGCCCAGGACCTGGAGCGCCGCTTCCTCGACCGCGGCGTGACGGAATCCGGCAGGATGTGGCTGGTCGACCAGACGCTGATGAATGTGGTTCTCGCCGGCCGGTTCGCGGAAATCTCGCCGGTCTGGAACTGGGTCAGCACCGCTTTCCTGCCGCTGGTCTCGCACCGCTACCCGATCCGTCTCCGCCATTTCATCGGCGGCCAGAAGCCCTGGCGCGATGCCAAGCGCGAACTCGACGCACGGTTCGCCGCGGGCTATGCCGAATTCTTCCGCGTCTTCCTGCCCGATGCGCTGCCGCGGATCGGCGATCCGGAAGGCGACCAGCTGACCTTCAGGGAGCTCGGGAACATCGCACTCAACTACCTGAAGTCGCGGACCAAGGTCGACCGTACGCTGTCGCGGTTCCGGGACGAGTGGCATGTGCTGTACTGAGGCCCCCAAACCACGGGGCCGGTCGTGAAGCGCGCCTGGCAACGCATGCTCTCGGGCCGCAGGCTGGACCTGCTCGATCCTGCACCGCTGGACATCGAGGTCGAAGACATCGCCCACGGCCTGGCTTTCGTCGCCCGCTGGAACGGGCAGACGCGCGGCGACTGGCCCTATTCGGTGGCCGAGCATTCGCTGCTGGTCGAGGAGATTTTCGCCCGGATGAACCCGGGGGCCGAGGCGCGCTGGCGGCTGGCGGCTCTGCTGCACGACGCGCCGGAATACGTCCTCGGCGACATGATCAGCCCGGTGAAGGCCGCCGTGGGCGAGGGCTATGGCGAGCTGGACGCGCGGCTTTCGGCGGCGGTTCACCTGCGTTTCGGGCTGCCGGCGGTGCTTCCGGCGCCGGTGAAGCGCGCGATCAAGGCGGCGGACAAGGTGTCGGCCTGGCTGGAGGCGGTGGAGATCGCCGGATTTTCGCGGCAGGAGGCCGATCGGTTCTTCGGGCGGCACGCGGCAACGGTGCTCAAGGGACTTGCGATCAGGCTTCGTCCGCCCGCGGTGGTGCGGGCTGACTATGTGGCGCGGCACGCGCGGTTGCTGGCCGCCAGCACGGTCAGACCCGCCGGGGCGTGACGGCCAGCGGCACGGACCGCACCATGCTTCAGCCGGCCACGCCTTCCACAGCCGGGGTGGCATTGATCCAGTTCTGCCCCGTCGCTACGACGCAGCTTACCCCGTTCGCTTGCGAGACAAAGATGGTGAAACTGCCGGTCTTTGCCGAGGACCAGACCTCGATCGCCTGCTGCTGGTTTTGCAGGCCGCCCCCGGTCAGCGCCTCGCCGTATTTCGTGCTGAGCGTTTTGACGAGGACGTCGCGTTGAAAGCAGCTTGGCGGCGTGTTGGCCTGGGCGTGGCTCGCGGCCAGCAGGATGGCGAGCGCGGCCATTATGGTGGGTCTTGCAGACATCGTCAGGTCCTTCCCGAAAGGGGCCGGCCCGGAACGGGCGTGACGGCCCGACAGAAGTTCACTGGTGTGGAATGTGCCCCGGGAAAGCGGCGATTCTTGCCCTGTGCCGCGGCATCCCTGCGACGTGGTCGCCGTATTTCTGCCCGCATGGCGAAGAAAGTCTTGCAGAGGGCTGTGGCGATTGTCTGGCTGCCGAACCGGGAAAACGGTCGTGTCGATGCAGGGCAGGCGGCGAATGAAATGAATGAGCGCTGAATGAACGACGTCCGCCCGCAGGGATGCGGGCGGACTATGTGGCGCGGCACGCGCAGGGATTGGATGCCAGCACGATCAGAACCGCAGGTTGGTGATGGTCATCTGCTCGCGCCTGCGGCGGGCTTCCGCGTCCGCGGCACGATTGCTGTGGTGATCCTCGCGCGGCACGTCGATCCGCGTCGCGAGGAGCAGGGCGTCTGCCAGGATTTTCAACATCTCCGATCTCCTTTGGCTGTCGGTGATGCGGTCAAACTATGTGACGATTGACTTTTCCGCGAGTCAGGCTTTTTTCTGGATTGTTAGCCTGGATTACAGATGGCCATCGACTGGACCCGCCTGCCACCACTGACCTCGCTGCGCGCCTTCCAGGCGCTGGCCGAGGCCGGCGGCTATTCGGCGGCGGCGCGGCGGCTGAACGTGACCCATGCCGCGGTGGCGCAGCAGGTGCGGTCGCTGGAGGAACGGCTGGGCCAAGCGCTGGTCAGCCGCGACGGGCGCGGCATGGCGCTGACGGCCGAAGGGGCGCAGCTGTCGGCCGCACTGGCCGAGGGATTCGGCGCCATCGAGCGCGGCGTGCAGGCGCTGACGACCGGCGAGAATCCGGTGCGGGTAACGTTGACGGCCAGCTTTGCCTCGCAATGGCTGATGCCGCGGCTGCGCGATTTCTGGGACAAGCATCCCGACATCGCGTTGTCTTTGCATCCCGACGCGCGGCCGACGGACCTCAAGCGCGAGGGGATGGA
>JANOGU010000084.1:0-31856 GCA_031406135.1 Rhodobacterales bacterium | reverse complement strand
GCAGGAAGGTCATGTTGCCGACGCCGGGGATTTCCACCGGATACTGGAAGGCGAGGAACAGCCCGGCCGCCGCCCGCTCCTCGGGCTCCATCGCCAGAAGGTCGGCGCCGTCAAGCGTGGCGCCCCCTTCGGTGACCCGGTAGCCGTCACGGCCCGCCAGCACGTAGGACAGCGTCGACTTGCCCGACCCGTTGGGGCCCATGATGGCATGCACGCTGCCCGCGCCGACCGACAGGTCCACCCCTTTCAGGATCGCCTTGCCTTCGGCTTCCAGTTCGACGTGGAGGTTCTTGATGTCCAGCATTCGCTCACATTGACTTTCTGATCGGGACGCCCGCGACGGCGGAACCTAGCCCAGCCGGACGGCCGTGCCGGAGGCGGTGACCATCATCATGTTGTTGATCACCTCGTAGTCGAGGTCCACGCCCACCACGGCATTGGCGCCCAGTTCGGCGGCGCGCTCTTCAAGGTCCTTGAGCGCGGTCTCGCGGGCCTTGGCCAGTTCGCCCTCGTAGGAACCAGACTTGCCGCCGATGATGTCGGTGAGCCCGGCGAAGATGTCGCGGAACAGGTTCGCGCCAAGGATCGCCTCGCCGACGATGATGCCTTTGTACTCAGCGATCTGGAAGCCCTCGACGCTGGGCGTGGTGGTCACGATCATCTGGTCCAACTCCGTTCCGGGGGGTCGCGGGCGTAGGGCGCCGCGACCAAGGTTTTGGCACATCCGCGCCCGCTTGCGAAGCGTCGGCCGGTTCAGCCCTTGCGGCGCGCCAAAGCCCAGAGAACGCCATAGGCGCCCGCTCCGATGACAATCGCGGCCAAGAGCGAACTCAGGACCTCGCCGCCGCTGCGGTACAGGCTGACGAGAAAGACGCCCACGGCGGCGGCGCCGGCGGTCATCATGTGTTGACGGTTCATCCCACGCTTCCTTCCAGACTGATGGCCACAAGCGCCTGCGCCTCCATGGCGAATTCCATCGGCAGCGCCTGCAACACCTCGCGGCAGAAGCCGTTGACCACGAGCGCCACCGCCTCTTCCTCATTCATCCCGCGGGAGCGGCAATAGAACAGCTGATCGTCGTCCACCTTGGACGTCGTGGCCTCGTGCTCGACCCGCGAGGTGGTGTTCTTGACCTCGATGTACGGCACGGTATGGGCACCGCACTTGTTGCCGATCAGCAGGCTGTCGCACTGCGTGTAGTTGCGCGAGTTCGCCGCCTTCGGATGCATCGACACCAGCCCGCGGTAGGTGTTCTGCGCGCGGCCGGCGGAGATTCCCTTGGACACGATCCGCGACCGGGTGTTTCTCCCGAGGTGCACCATCTTGGTCCCGGTGTCGGCCTGCTGCGCGTTGTTGGCGATGGCGATGGAGTAGAACTCGCCCTGGCTGTCGTCGCCGCGCAGGATGCAGGACGGGTATTTCCAGGTGATCGCCGAGCCGGTCTCGACCTGGGTCCACATCACCTTGGACCGCGCGCCGCGGCAGTCGGCGCGTTTGGTGACGAAGTTGTAGATGCCGCCGCGGCCCTCGGCATCGCCGGGGTACCAGTTCTGCACGGTGGAATACTTGATCTCGGCATCGTCCAGCAGCACCAGTTCCACCACCGCCGCGTGCAGCTGGTTGGTGTCGCGCTTGGGCGCGGTGCAGCCTTCGAGGTAGCTGACATAGGCGCCCTTGTCGGCGATGATCAGCGTGCGTTCGAACTGGCCGGTGTTCTCGGCATTGATGCGGAAGTAGGTCGAAAGCTCCATCGGGCAGCGCACGCCCGGCGGCACATAGACGAAGGAGCCGTCGGAGAAGACGGCGCTGTTCAGCGTGGCGAAGAAATTGTCGGACTGGGGGACCACGCTCCCGAGGTATTGCCGCACCAGGTCCGGATACTCGCGGATCGCCTCGGAGATGGCGCAGAAGATGACGCCGGCCTTCATCAGCTCCGCCTTGAAGGTGGTGCCCACCGAGACCGAGTCGAAAACCGCATCCACCGCCACCCTGCGCGGCGCGGTCTCGCCCTCGACCCCGGCAAGAAGCGCCTGCTCCTTCAGCGGGATGCCGAGCTTTGCATAAGTGGCGAGCAGCTTCGGGTCCACCTCGGCCAGCGACTTCGGCTTGACGCCCATGCTCTTCGGCTTGGCGTAGTAATACTGGTCCTGGTAGTCGATCTCGGGGTAGCGGACCATCGCCCAGCGGGGTTCGCTCATCCCCTGCCAGCGGCGGAAGGCGGCGAGCCGCCAGTCGGTCATCCAGGACGGCTCGCCGTTCTTCCGGCTGATCAGGCGGACGATGTCCTCGTTCAGCCCCTTGGGCGCGTATTCGGTCTCGATGTCGGTCTGCCAGCCGTGCTTGTACGCGCCCGACATGGCCTGCACGGTCTCGATCGTCTCGCGGTCCACACCGTCGCGGATGTCGAGGTCCATGGCCGTCATTGCGTTCGTCTCCGCTTTGGTCATGCGCGGCCCAACTGCCGCAGGCGCGCCCTGCCCCAGGCCTCGGCAAAGCGCAACACGTCGTCTTCCGTGGTTGCGGGGCCGAGCGAGACGCGGATCGCCTGGCCCGCGGCCTGTCCCAGCCCCATGGCTTTCAGGACCCGGCTTTCGCGCACCTTGCCGCTGGAACAGGCCGATCCCGCGGAGATCGCGAAACCGGCAAGATCCATCGCCATCACCTGCGTCTCGCCCTTCCAGCCCGGGGCCACGATGCAGGAGGTGTTCGGGAGTCGGGGCCCGTCTTTCCCGACAAAAGTAGTCTGCAAATCGGGAGCCGACAAGGCCGATTCTAGAATGTTTCTAAGTTCGGCCACCCGATCCCAGACACCATCGGCCAGATCCCGCATCGCCGCCGCGGCCGCGGCGCCGAGGCCCGCGATGCCGATGATGTTCTCGGTTCCCGCCCGGCGCCCCTTTTCCTGCCCGCCACCCAGGGCCAGCGCCTCGATGTCGCGCGCGTCGCGCAGGATCAGCGCCCCGGCGCCCTTTGGCCCGCCGAACTTGTGGGCAGACAGGACCGCGAAGGTCGCCCCGCTCCAGCCAAAGGCGAAGGGGATACGGCCCAACGCCTGGGTGATGTCGAGCAGGAGATGGTCGGCCCGCAGCGCGCCATAGGGATACTGCCCTTCGACCTTTGCCGGCGGCTCGGTCAGCACCCCGGTCTCGGAATTGGCGAGGCCCATGGCGAGCGTGTGTCCCGGCCCGAAGGGGCGCGCGTCGGTGCCGGTGAGGTCGAAGTGCGCGAAAAGCGCGTCATGCGCGGTCGGATCGACCATGACCGCATAGCCCTCGGGCCGGCGCGACAGCAGCATCGCGGCCTCGGTCGCGCCGCTGGTGAAGACCACCTCGACCGGCTTGCACCCGACCGCCGCCGCCAACTGCTCGCGTGCCGTCTCGACGACGGCCTTGGCCGCGCGGCCCTCGGCATGCACCGAGGACGGATTGCCCACCACGTCCATCGCCGAAGCCATCGCCGCCCGCGCCTCGGGGCGCAGCGGGGCGGTGGCGTTCCAGTCGAGGTAGATGCGGCCCCGGGGCATCCTCAGGCCTCGTCCACCACGCGGAGAAGCGTGGGAACGGCGGGGCACGGGGCCATCTTGTTCTGGATCACATCGCTGAGGCGGGTCTGGAACAGAAAGACATAGACCTGCGCCGACAACCCCTCCCACAGCCGGTTGGTCAGGCTCTGCGCCTTGGTCCCCGACAGCCCGCCGGAAGCCCCTGCCCCGGTGTGCATGGCATCCACGGTCTCTTCCACCGCCTCCATCACCTCGCTGACGCGGATCGCATCCGGGCTGCGCGCCAGCCGGTAGCCGCCGCCGGGGCCGCGCACCGCCTCGACGATCCCCGCCCGCCGCAGCTTGACGAAGAGCTGTTCCAGGTAGGGCAGGCTGATGTCCTGGCGTTTCGAGACCTCGGCCAGCGTCTCCAGCCCGCCGCTGCCGGTCAGCGCGAGGTCGGCGAGTGCCACCATCGCATAGCGCCCCTTGGTCGAAAGCTTCATCCGCCCCACCCTTTGCTTGACGCCGCGCCCCGCCCTGATTACCTCCCCCGGGCGGTGTCGGACCGGTGAGGACTTAGGCCAGTCCGTCCCGGATGTCACGCCACAGCGGCGGAAGCGGAGTTGCGCATGCCCGAAGTCATTTTCGCCGGACCCGAGGGTCGCCTGGAAGGCCGCTACCACCCGCAGAAGGATCGCGACGCGCCGATCGCCATCGTGCTGCATCCGCACCCGCAGTTCGGCGGCACGATGAACAACAAGGTCGTGTACAACCTGCACTACACGTTCATGGCGCTGGGTTTCACCGTGCTGCGGTTCAACTTCCGCGGCGTCGGGCGTAGCCAGGGCGAATACGACATGGGCATCGGCGAATTGTCCGACGCCGCCTCGGCGCTGGACTACCTGCAGGCGATGAACCCCAACTCCAAGCACTGCTGGGTCGCGGGCTTTTCCTTCGGCGCCTGGATCGGGATGCAGCTTTTGATGCGGCGGCCGGAGATCACCGGCTTCATCTCCGTCGCCCCGCCGGCGAACATGTACGACTTCACTTTCCTCGCGCCCTGCCCCGCCTCGGGCCTGATGATCAACGGCGCCGCCGACAAGGTGGCCCCGCCGAAGGACACGATCAGCCTGGTGAACAAGCTGCACGAACAGAAGGGGATCAAGATCACCCACGTGCAGGTCGAGGGCGCCGACCACTTCTTCAAGGACGAGGAGGCGCATATGAAGCCGATGCTGCAGACCGTGTCCGACTACGTGAAGCGGCGGCTGACCGAAGGGACCCGCTGAGATGGCGATGATCGACGATCTGTGCGACCAGCTGGCGCGCGATGTGTTCGCGGCGATGGACGAAACCGGCGACGACAAGCTGATGGACAAGGTCGGCAAGCTGGTGCTCGACACCTCGCCCACGACGCACGAGATCTACCTCAAGGCGGTGCGCGCGCTGACGGCGGAAAAGCGCGGCCGCGACTTCCTGAACCGCACGCTGAAGGCCGCGCGCGAAGGCGGCAAGGCGCCGGAGGCGCCGCGCGGGTCGGACGACGGGCATTGAGCGCGCGGAGCGGCCGATGTCCTTCGTATACCATCGCATACCACCTTCCCCGGCGCTGCCGTTTCCGCTATGTGAACCTCAGCGCGACTCCAGCCCAGGGATGCCCGAATGACCAAGATCAAGGTTGAGAACCCCGTCGTCGAACTCGACGGCGACGAGATGACGCGGATCATCTGGGACTTCATCAAGACCAAGCTGATCCTGCCCTACCTCGACCTGGACCTGCACTACTACGACCTCGGCATCGAGGAGCGTGACCGGACGGGCGACAAGATCACCGTTGATGCGGCCGAGGCGATCAAGCAGCACGGCGTTGGGGTGAAATGCGCCACGATCACTCCGGACGAACAGCGGGTTGAAGAATTCGGCCTGAAGCAGATGTGGAAAAGCCCGAACGGCACGATCCGCAACATCCTGGGCGGCGTGATCTTCCGCGAGCCGATCATCTGCCGCAACGTGCCGCGCCTGGTGCCGCACTGGACCAAACCCATCGTCGTCGGCCGCCACGCCTTCGGCGACCAGTACCGCGCCACCGACTTCCGCTTTCCCGGCAAGGGGAAGCTGACGATGAAATTCGTCGGCGACGACGGGACGGTGATCGAAAAGGATGTCTACTCGGCCCCGTCTGCGGGCGTCTACATGGGCATGTACAACCTTGACGACAGCATCCACGACTTCGCCCGCGCCTCGCTGAACTATGGCCTGGTGCGGGGCGTGCCGGTGTATCTCTCGACCAAGAACACCATCCTCAAGGCCTATGACGGGCGCTTCAAGGACATCTTCCAGAAGGTTTTCGACGAGGAATTTGCGGAAGAATTCAAGAAGCGCGCGATCACCTACGAGCACCGGCTGATCGACGACATGGTGGCCTCGGCGCTGAAATGGTCGGGTGGCTATGTCTGGGCCTGCAAGAACTACGACGGCGACGTGCAGTCCGACATCGTGGCGCAGGGCTTTGGCTCGCTCGGCCTGATGACCTCGGTCCTGATGACGCCCGACGGCAAGATCGTCGAGGCCGAGGCGGCGCATGGCACGGTGACGCGGCATTACCGCGAGCACCAGAAGGGCAAGGCGACCTCGACCAACTCCATCGCCTCGATCTACGCCTGGACCGGGGGCCTGAAGCACCGCGCCAAGCTCGACGGCAACGCACAGCTGAAGCGGTTCGCCGAGACGCTGGAGAAGGTGACGGTCGATGCGGTCGAGGACGGCTGGATGACCAAGGACCTGGCCCTGCTGGTGGGGCCGGACCAGAAGTGGCTGACCACCATCGGCTACCTGGAAAAGGTGGACGAGTATCTGAACAAGGCGCTGAAGGGCTGAGACCTAAAGCGCGGACCGCACGTCGGTCCGCGCGAAATCGTCGCCGACGTACAGAAGCGGCAGGTCGCGCGCCTTGGCCAGCGCATAGGCGAAGCAGTCGCCGAAGTTGAGCCGGGCGGGGTGGTTGCCGCGGCCGAACTGGCTGTAGGCATCACCCGCGATCCGCGCAAGCTGTTCGTCCACGGGCACAATTTCGATGGCGGTTTCCGCGAGCAACGCATCGACGCGCGGACCTACGCCACGCTCGCGCGCCACGATCAGGGTTTCCACGAGCGTGCCGGCCGACATCAGGGCTTGCTCTGACTTCGTGAGCCGGTCGGCGACCTGCGACCACCCGTCCTCTTGCCTGAGAATGGCGATCAAGGCGGACGTATCGACACCAATCACGCCGGCAAACCGTTTTCGTCATAGAGGAAATCCTGGCTTCGCGCCGCGTCGGGACCAGCCAACATCTCGTGTGCGGCATGCGCCTGTATCTCGCGGATTGCCGCCATCATCTCCTCGGGCGTCTTCCGCCGCCGCGGCTCCAGCGGCGCGATCCTCGCCACTGGCGCGCCATTCCGCGTCAGCACAACCTCCTCGCCCGCCTCGGCCCGGCGGACGAGTTCGGTGAGCTTCGCCTTCGCCTCTGTGATGCTCATGTCCATGGCGGCACCTCCGTCCCCAGGATGGACCATCCGATGGTCCATCTCAAGCCCACGCGAAGCCCTCTGGCCTTTCCGCCCGCCCCGGGATACCCCGCCCGCGCAACCGAGGGACCGCCATGGACATCCGCAACATCGCCATCATCGCGCACGTGGATCATGGCAAGACCACGCTGGTGGATGAGCTGCTGAAGCAGTCGGGCGCCTTCCGCGAGGGTCAGCAGGTGGCCGAGCGGGCGATGGATTCCAACGACATCGAACGCGAGCGCGGGATCACCATCCTCGCCAAATGCACCAGCGTCGAATGGAAGGGCACGCGGATCAACATCGTGGACACCCCCGGACATGCCGATTTCGGCGGCGAGGTGGAGCGCATCCTGTCGATGGTGGACGGTGTCTGCCTGCTGGTCGATGCCGCCGAAGGGCCGATGCCGCAGACCAAGTTCGTGACCTCAAAAGCGCTGGCGCTGGGGCTGCGGCCCATCGTCGTGCTGAACAAGGTCGACAAGCCCGATGCCGAGCCCGACCGGGCGCTGAACGAGGTGTTCGACCTCTTCGCCAACCTCGGCGCCGACGACGACCAGCTCGACTTTCCCCATCTCTACGCCTCCGGTCGCGCCGGCTGGGCAGATGCCGAGCTTGACGGGCCGCGCAAGGACCTCTCCGCGCTGTTCGACCTTGTGGTGAAGCACGTCGCACCCCCGAAGCAGATCGGCCGCGCGACGGAGCCGTTCCGCATGCTGGCCACGACGCTCTCGGCCGACCCCTACATCGGCCGCATCCTGACCGGCCGGATCGAGACCGGGACCATCGCGGTCGGCACCACGCTGAAAGCCCTCTCCCGCAACGGCGAGAGGATCGAGCAGTTCCGCGTCACCAAGGTGCTGGCCTTCCGCGGCCTCAGTCAGACCGCGGTGGAGGAGGCCTCCGCCGGCGACATCGTCACGCTGGCCGGGATGACCAAGTCCACCGTCGCCGACACGCTCTGCGCACTGGAGGTGGAGGACGCGATCCCCGCCCAGCCGATCGACCCGCCGACGATCACCGTGACCTTCGGCATCAACGACTCGCCCCTGGCGGGCCGGGACGGATCGAAAGTCCAGTCCCGCGTCATCCGCGACCGACTGCTGAGCGAGGCGGAAACCAATGTCGCGATCAAGGTCGCCGACACCCCGGGCGGCGAGGCCTTCGAGGTCTCCGGCCGCGGTGAATTGCAGATGGGCGTGCTGATCGAGAACATGCGCCGCGAAGGGTTCGAACTGTCGATCTCACGCCCGCGCGTCATCCTGCGCGACGAGGGCGGCGAGAAGCTGGAGCCGGTGGAGGAGGTCATCGTCGATGTCGACGACGACTACACCGGCACCGTGATCGACAAGCTGACCGGCGAGCGCAAGGGCGACCTGGTGGAGATGAAGCCCGCAGGCGTCGGCAAGACCCGCCTCGTCGTCCACGTCCCCTCCCGCGGGCTGATCGGCTACCACGGCCAGTTCCTGACCGACACCCGCGGCACCGGCGTCCTGAACCGCATCTTCCACGGCTGGGTGCCGCACAAGGGCCCGATCCAGGGCAGGCGCGAGGGCGTCCTGATCTCGATGGAGAACGGCGTCTCGGTGGCCTATGCGCTGTGGAACCTGGAAGAGCGCGGCCGGATGTTCATCGGCCCGCAGGAGCAGGTCTACACCGGCATGATCATCGGCGAGCACAGCCGCGACAACGACCTCGAGGTGAACCCGCTGAAGGGCAAGAAGCTGACCAACGTCCGCGCCTCGGGCACCGACGAGGCGGTCCGCCTGACGCCGCACATCCGCTGGTCGCTGGAGGAGGCCATCGCCTACGTCCAGGACGACGAACTGGTCGAGGTGACGCCGAAAATCGTCCGCCTGCGCAAGCGCCTGCTCGATCCGCATGAGCGCAAGCGGCAGGGGCGCGCGGCCTGAGCGGACGTCACTTCCCCCGGGCCCGGGTCCGGTCGTAGAGCCGCGCCACCATCCGGCTGGCCGTCTTCTCGAAGGCGAAGGGCAGCACCGCGTGGATCAGCGCAGCGAAGGCCGCGGCAAACAGCACAAGCGAGAAACGACCGGCAAAGGCCGCGTGTTCAAGATAGCTTTCCCCGACACTTTCGGGGTGGGTGGTGAAGAGCTTCGCGATCATCTGGGCCTCCTGTGACACCCCCCTCGATTACTGCATCGCTTGCGGGAAAGGGTCGCAATCTCACGGCAGGAAACGGTTGATGTTGGGATTTTATCCCGATACCCTGCGTATCATGGAGAAGATCGACACGTTCGACGCGCGAATCCTGAGACTTGTTCAGGCCGATGCCGAAATGCCGCTGGACCAGATCGGCGACCGGGTCGGGCTGTCGCGCAACGCCGTCTGGCGGCGGATCAAGGCGCTGGAGGCCGCGGGCGTGATCCGCTGCAGGGTCGCCCTCCTCGACCCCGAGAAGCTGGGTCTCGGCCTCACTGTCTTCATGTTCATCCGCACCGACCGGCACGCGCCCGACTGGCTCGACCAGTTCGCCCGCGCCACCCGCGACATGCCGGAGATTCTCGGCGCCTACCGCATGACTGGCGATCTCGACTACCTGATCCGCGCCCGGGTCTCGGATGTGAAGGACTACGACCGGCTCTACCAGACGCTGGTACGGCGCATCGAGCTGGCCGATGTCTCGGCGAGCTTCGTGATGGAAGAGATCAAGGAGACCACCGTGCTGCCGGTTCCGAACTGAGCGGAGGTCATTCGGCCGCTTCGACCACCATCAGCTCCCGCTCCGCCGCGCCTTTCGCATGGACGAGCGCAGCCTGGTATTCGGGCGAGTGGTAGCAGGCCACCGCCGCCTCCAGCGAGGGAAACCGCGCCACCACGTTGCGCGAGCGGTCCTTGCCCTCGAGCTGCACATGGCGCCCGCCGCGCGCCAGGAACTCGCCGCCATGGGCGGTGATCGCCGCCGTCGCGCCCTTCGCGTAACGCCCGTAGGCCTCGGCGTCGGTCACCGTCACATGCGCGATCCAATAGGCCACCGGGGGTTTGTCGGCCATCACGCGGCCCCCAGCACGGCCTCGGCCGCGGCGATGGCCGCCGCTGCCGCGCCGATGTCCGCCCCGCCGGCCTGGGCCATGTCCGGCCGCCCGCCGCCGCCCCTGCCGCCCATCGCCTCGGCGGCGGCCTTGACCAGCGCCACCGCCGACACCCGGCCGGTCAGGTCCGCCGTCACCCCCGCCGCCACCGCGGGTTTGCCCCCGGTGTCGGCGATCAGGAGCACCGCGCCGGACCCGATCCGTCCCTTCATCTCGTCGATCAGCGCCGGCAGGTCCTTGCCGGACACCCCCGCCAGAACCTGCGCGATCAGGCGCAAGCCGTTGATCTCGCGCGTTTCCGGACCGGCGCCCCTGCCGCCCATCGCTAGTTCCCGCCGCAGTGTCGCCACCTCGCCCGCGAGCGCCTTGCGCTCCTCGGCCAGCGCCCTGACCCGCTCCACCGCATCCGCCACCGGCGCCTTCAGCACCGCCGCGATCTCGGCCAGCCGCGCGTCCTGCGCCCGCAGATGGTCCAGCGCCGCCTGTCCGGTCAGCGCCTCGACCCGCCGCACCCCCGCCGATGAGGCGCTGTCGCCCAGCACCACCAGCGCGCCGATGTCGCCGGTGCGCGCCACATGCGTGCCGCCGCACAGCTCCAGCGAATAGACGTCGCCGGTCGCGCCCTTGCCCGAACCGGGCACGGTGCCCATCGACACCACCCGCACCTCGTCGCCGTATTTCTCGCCGAACAGCGCCTGCGCGCCGATGGTGCGGGCATCGTCGGGGGTCATCAGCCGGGTCTCGACCGGCGAATTCTGCCGGATCATCGCGTTGACCTCGGCCTCCACCCTTGTCACTTCGGCCGCGCTCAGGGCGGCCGAATGGGAGAAGTCAAAGCGCAGCCGGTCGGGCGCGTTGAGGCTGCCGCGCTGCGCCACATGGACCCCGAGCGCGCCGCGCAGCGCCTCGTGCAGCAGGTGCGTGCCGGAATGGTTGGCGCGGATCGCGCGGCGTCGGGCGTGGTTCACGGTCAACTGCGCCCCCTGCCCTTCCCTGATCTCGCCTTCGGTCACCGTCAGATGGTGCAGGAACAAGCCTTGCGCCTTCTTCGTGCCAGTCACCTCCGCCACGCCGGTCGCCGTCCGCAACATCCCGCTGTCGCCCACCTGCCCGCCCGATTCCGCATAGAACGGGGTCTGGTTCACCACCGCGACCAGACCGTCGCCCTGCGGCACCAGCGCCAGAACCTGGCCCTCGGCGGTTTCCGTGTCATAGCCCAGGAACTCGGTCGCGCCGTGTTTCTCGGCCAGTTCGAACCAGATCGCGGCGTCCTTGGTCTCGCCGGTCCCCGCCCAGGCCGCCCGCGCCCGCGCCTTCTGCCCGGCCATCGCCGCCTCGAAGCCGGCCACATCCACCGTGCGGCCCTGCTCACGCAAGGCATCCTGGGTCAGGTCCAGCGGGAAGCCGAAAGTGTCATAGAGCTTGAACGCCGCCGCCCCGGGCAAGGCTGAGCCCTCCGGAATGCGGGCCAGTTCGTCGTCCAGGAGCCGCAACCCGCGGTCCAGCGTCTGGCGGAAGCGCGTCTCCTCCAGCCGCAGGGTCTCGGCAATCAATGCCTGGGCCTGGGCAAGCTCGGGATAGGCGCCGCCCATCTGGCCGACCAGCGCCGGGACCAATCGGTGCATCACCGGGTCCTGGGCGCCCAGAATATGGGCATGCCGCATCGCCCGGCGCATGATCCGCCGCAGCACATAGCCGCGGCCCTCGTTCGACGGCAACACCCCGTCGGCGATCAGGAAAGAGGTGGACCGCAGGTGGTCGGCGATCACCCGGTGATGGGTCTTCCCTGGCCCGTCGGGATCGGACGAGGTCGCCTGCGCCGAGGCCTCGATCAGGCTGCGCATCAGGTCGGTGTCGTAGTTGTCGTGCTTGCCCTGCAACAGCGCGCCGATCCGCTCCAGCCCCATGCCGGTGTCGATCGACTGCATGTCGAGCGCGCGCAGCGAGCCGTCCGGCATCTGCTCGTTCTGCATGAACACGAGGTTCCAGATCTCGATGAAGCGGTCGCCGTCCTGCTCGGGCGACCCCGGCGGGCCGCCCCAGATGCCCGGTCCGTGGTCGAAGAAAATCTCGGTGCAGGGCCCGCAGGGGCCGGTCGGCCCCATCCGCCAGAAGTTGTCGTCGGTCGGGATGCGGATGATCCGCTCCTCCGGCAGGCCGGCGACCTTCTTCCAGATCGCCGCCGCCTCATCGTCGGTGTGGTAGACGGTGACCAGAAGCCGGTCCTTCGGAATGCCGAAGTCCTTGGTCAGCAGTTCCCAGGCAAACGGGATCGCGCCCGACTTGAAGTAGTCGCCAAAGGAGAAATTCCCCAGCATCTCGAAAAACGTGTGGTGCCGCGCGGTATAGCCCACGTTGTCGAGGTCGTTGTGCTTGCCGCCGGCACGCACGCATTTCTGCGACGTGGTCGCCCGCACGTAGTCCCGCCGCTCGACCCCGGTGAAGCAGTTCTTGAACTGCACCATGCCGGAGTTGGCGAACATCAGCGTCGGATCGTTGCGCGGCACCAAGGGCGAAGACGCCACCACCTGGTGCCCGTTGCGCCGGAAGTAGTCGAGGAAGGTCGAGCGGATGTCGTTCAGGCTGGCCATCGGGACCCCTTGGCGCGCGGGCGTGTGGTTCGAGGCCCGTTTAGCCGCGCTGCCGGGGGCTGTCCACCGCCGCTGGCCCGCGGCTTACTCCATCACGTCCTCGGAGGTCCCGCCCTCGGCCAGGTGGAAATGGAGCCCATGGCCAGCCCTGATCTTGTCCTCGATCTCGGCCGCCACTCCGGGGTTCTGCTTCAGGAACAGCTTGGCGTTCTCCCGCCCCTGACCGATGCGCTCGTCCCTGAACGAATACCAGGAGCCGGATTTCTCCACCACTCCGGCGCGCACGCCAAGGTCGATCAGCTCGCCGGTCTTGGAAATCCCCTCGCCATACATGATGTCGAATTCGACCTGCTTGAACGGCGGCGCCACCTTGTTCTTGACCACCTTGACCCGGGTGGCGTTGCCCACCACCTCGTCGCGTTCCTTGATCGCGCCGATGCGGCGGATGTCGAGGCGGACCGAGGCATAGAACTTCAGCGCGTTGCCCCCGGACGTCGTCTCCGGCGAGCCGAACATCACGCCGATCTTCATCCGGATCTGGTTGATGAAGATCACCATGCAGTTCGACCGCCCGATCGAGGCCGTGAGCTTGCGCATCGCCTGGCTCATCAGCCGGGCCTGGGCGCCCATCTGCATGTCGCCCATGTCGCCCTCGATCTCCGCCTTCGGGACCAGCGCCGCCACGGAATCGATCACGACCAGGCTGACCGCGCCGGAGCGCACCAGCGTATCGACGATCTCCAGCGCCTGCTCGCCGGTGTCGGGCTGCGAGATCAGCAATTCGTCGAGATTGACCCCCAGCTTCTTGGCATAGTTCGGGTCGAGCGCGTGTTCGGCATCGACAAAGGCGCAGACGCCGCCCTTCTTCTGCTCCTCGGCGACGACATGCAGCGTCAGCGTGGTCTTGCCCGAGGATTCCGGCCCGTAGATTTCCACGACCCGCCCCCTCGGCAGTCCGCCGATCCCCAGCGCGATGTCGAGCCCCAGCGACCCGGTGGAGATCGCCTCGATCTCCATCACCGGGTTGTTCTCGCCGAGCCGCATGATCGAGCCCTTGCCGAACTGCCGTTCGATCTGGGCGAGCGCACTTTCCAGCGCCTTCTTGCGGTCCATGTCGCGGGTGCCTTTCGCCTCGAGCAGGTTCGTCACGGTCATCGGCGTGCTCCTTCTTCCATATCTGCCGGGGTGCGGCAATCGTTGCGGTGTTCTTGCCCTGTTCGCGGCTTATGGGATCAAACCATGAACATTTCAATCGGATTCTTGTCAAATCCTGTGTAGCCGCAGATTGGTTAAGGGGCGGTTTACGGCGGGCCCCTGGTTACAGCGGTCACCACCGGGGCTGCGTCCGCCGCGGCCAGGCGGCACCGCGGTTCCACCTTCCGTGCAGCGCAGGTCGCCGCTCAGTGCAGCTGCCGCTGCACCGTCGCGGTCAGCTCGTTCAGGCTGAACGGTTTCTGCAGGAACACCGCGTTGCGGATCGCCTCGCGCGATTCGGTCAGCACGTCCTCGGCATAGCCCGACATGAAGACCACCCGCGTGTTCGGGCGCCGCTCCAGCGCCAGCTTCACCCAGGTCGGCCCGTCGAGCCCGGGCATCACCACGTCGGTCACCACGACGTCGATATCGACGTCCGGGTCCTCCAGCGCCTTCAGCGCGGCCTCGGCGTTTTCCGCCTCGATCACCGTCCAGCCGCGCAGCCGCAGCGCCCGGCTGGCAAAGGCACGCACCGGCGCCTCGTCCTCGACCAGCATCACCACGCCCTCGCCGGGCCGCGCGGCCGGCGGCGGCAAGGCCTCCCGTTCGGGCGCGGGTTCGGCCTCCGCCGGCAACGCCGTTTGCACGGGGAAGAAAATCTCGAACGAGGTTCCGGTTCCCTCGACGCTGTCGACAAAGATGTAGCCGCCGGACTGTTTCACGATCCCGTAAACCGTCGACAGGCCCAGCCCGGTGCCCTCGCCCACGCCCTTGGTGGTGAAGAACGGGTCGAAGATCTGCGGCACCAGATCGGCCGGGATGCCGATCCCGGTATCCTCGACCCGCACCACGGCATAGGGCCCGGCCGGCACCACGGCCCGGTCGCGCGGCAGGTCATCCTCCAGCACCTCCTGCCGCGTCTCGACGCGGATCGACCCGCCCTGGGGCATCGCGTCGCGCGCGTTGACGACCAGGTTCATCACCACCTGCTCGAGCTGCCGCCGGTCCGCCCGGATCGGGCCGAGACCCGCGCCGTGGACGAAGCGCAGGGTCACCCGTTCGCCCACCAGCCGGTTCAGGAGATGCACCATCTCGGACAGCACGTCCTGCAGGTCGATGCGCTCCGGCCGCAGCGTCTGCTTGCGCGAAAAGGCCAGCAACTGCCCGACCACGCCGGCGGCGCGGTTGGCGTTCTGCCGGATCTGCACGAGGTCGGCGTAATCGGGATCGGCGGTGGTGTGGCGCAACAGAATGAGGTCGCAATGCCCGGAGATCGCCGTCAGCAGGTTGTTGAAGTCATGCGCCACGCCGCCGGCGAGCTGGCCGATCGCCTGCATCTTCTGGCCCTGCACGAACTGCACCTCGAGCGTCTTGAGCGCGGTGGCGTCCTGCAGCACGGCGAGCACCATCGGCGCCCCGTCCTCGACCATGCGGCGCAGCGTGACCTGCTGGAACACCTCGCTCGGCGCCGATTTCTGGCGCAGCACTTCCGACCCGCCGGGAAGCCGCTCGTCCACGATGTCGGCCAGCCAGTCGCCGACCTCGCGCCCCGGCCCTTCGAACAGGTCCTGCAGCCGCGGCACGCCGCCGTCGTCCAGCCCCAGAAGCTCGCGCGCCGCGTGGTTGGCGGCGCGGCAGCGTCCGTCGCGGCGCAGGACCATCGCGGCGACGGGAAGGTTCTCGAAATCGGCCGAGACGCGCCCGTCCGGCGGCACCTCCGGCACCGGGAAGAAATACAGTTCGCGCCGCTCGCCCGGCCCCTCGACATCGGCCACGATCGCCCGCACCGGCCCCTCAGCCCCGGAAAGCTCCACCACGTCGCCGGCCCTGAAGCTGCCGGCCGCGAGGATGCGGTCCAGCGTGCGCGGGCGCGCGCCCGCCAGCCGGCGCAGCGCCTCGTTGCAGAACAGCACGACGCCGGTCTTGCTGGCGACCAGCATCGGCAGGCTCAGTCCCTCGGCGCCCCGATGCACGCCCGAGCCGCTGCGGTCGACGAACTCCTCTGTCCGCCAGAGGAAGCGGTTCTCGGCCACCCGGTGCACCGACAGGCGCAGGTGGCCGCGGCGGGTGACCACATCGTCGCGCGCCGATCCCTGGTTGGCGGCGCGCACCTGCAGCCGGAACAGGACAGCACCGGGATTGGCGAAATGGTCGCCCAGCGCCGCGGTCAGCGTGGCCGCCGTCGCGCCGAACCGGCTGGTCGCGGCCTCGTTGCGCCAGAGCAGGGCGCCGGTCTCGTCGGTGGTGAAACAGGGCGAGGCATCCGCGCCCAGAAGTGCCGCCAGCTGCGTGGCAAGGCGCCGGGCGGCGCCCAGCCTGGCGGCGGCCAGAAGCTTCATCCCGAGCGCGAGCGCGACCAGGGTCAATCCCGAGACCGCCGCCGACGACCGCAGCAGCGGGCTGCCCGACAGCCAGGCGACAACCCCGGCGACGGCGGCCACGGCCAGCAGTATCCAGACGCGCGGCGCCAGCCGCCGGGCCATCGCGGACACATCGTCACCGGACATCGTCACAAAGGCCAAGTGTCGGCGCTCCTCCGGGATGGACTCCCGACCATAGGGCGACAGAAACGTTAAACGCGACTTAAGGGGTGTTGCTTCGTCTGGCAGTTGCGCGTTCAGTTAAACAGCGCGGCGGAAAATGGAAACGAAAAAGCCGTCCCCGGGGTTGCCCGGATGAAAGCGGTGCTGTGCCAGGCACCGCCACTCCGCCCGTGCCGCCTGAAAGGCGATGGTCCGGTCCTCGTTCTCGGCGCGAAACAGCGAACAGGTCATGTAGGCGAGCACGCCGCCAGGCCGCACCAGACCCGCACCGATGTCCAAAAGTGCCGCCTGCCGCGCCGCATGCGCGGCCAGTGCCTCGGGCGTCAGCGTCCATTTTGCCTCGGCCTGCCGCCGCCAGGCGCCCGATCCGGAGCAGGGGGCATCAAGCAGAACCAGGTCGAACGGCGCCGCCGCCGAGACGGCTGCGGGCGTCAGCACATTGACCCGAACCCCCGCCCGCGCGGCACGGGCCGGAATGTCCTTCATCCTGGCGGGATCAGCGTCATAGGCATGCACGCTGACCGGCACCAGCGCCGCAATCGCCAGCGACTTGCCGCCGCCCCCGGCGCAGTAGTCGAGCACCCGCTGCCCTGCCGACAACGGCAGAAGTGCGACCGCCGCCTGCGAGGCGGCGTCCTGCACCTCCACCAGTCCCTCGGCATAGGCGCGCGACCCGGCAACCCGGCGCGCACCCGATGTCACCTCCAGCGCTGTCGCGACGCCCGCCACCGGGCGCACCGCTATCCCCTCGCCGGCCAGCGCCGCCGCCGCCGCATCCGGCGTGGCCCTTGCGGCATTGACCCGCAGGAACAACGGCGCCCGCGCCTGCATCCGCGCCATCACGGCGTCGAACCCGGCGCCGAGGCTCTGCCGCAAGGGCGTCTCCAGCACCGCGGGAACATCGAGCGCGGCCAGTCCCTCGGGAACCGCCCCGGCGGCGGCCTCCACCACCGTCAACGGCGGCGGCGCATGGCCTTCGCCGCTGAACACCGACGCCGGGTCGATCCGCCGGGCCCGGAGCAAGCCGAGGATCAAGCTCCGCCCGGCCAGCCCTCCCCCCCACACGGCCAGGCTGTCGCGACAACGCACCGCATCATAGACAAGGTCGCGCACGGCGGCGCGGTCACCGCTGCCGGCAAACCGGCTGCCCCGCGCCCAGTTGGTCAGCGCCTGCTCGACCGGCATGCCCGCCAGCCAGCGGTCGAGCACGGCGATGGCCGCGGCGTGGCGGGCGGGCGGCGTCATGGCTTATGCCCGGATAGACGGTGAAGACGACTCGCTTGCCGGCCAAGGCCGCCACCGCCGCGTCGATGTCCGGCACCGTCCAGCCCATCACCCCGTGCGGACCGGCCCTGTGGCCCTCGGTGTCGGTCAGCCGGACCGTCAACCCGGCCATGTCGAGCGTGGCGCCAAAGGCGTCCTCGCCCTTGAGCGCGAAGCCCATCACGCCGGTGTGGAAGGCCCGCGCCCGCGGCCGGTGCGCGGTCCGGATGAAGCCCAGGGCCGAGCGAACCCGGAGCGCCACGCCGCCGGCGCTCAGCCAACGCGGTAGTTCGGGCTTTCCCGCGTGATCTGCACGTCATGCACATGGCTCTCCTTCAGCCCCGCGCCGGTGATCCGCACGAACCGGCAGTTGGCCCGCATCTCGGCCACGGTGCGGTTGCCGGTGTAGCCCATGGCGGCGCGCAAGCCCCCCACCATCTGGTGCAGCACGGCGGCGACCGAGCCCTTGTACGGCACCTGGCCCTCGATCCCCTCTGGCACCAGCTTGTCCAGCGCCGCGTCCTTCTGGAAATAGCGGTCGGCGGAACCCCGCGCCATCGCGCCCAGCGAGCCCATCCCGCGGTAGGCCTTGTACGACCGCCCCTGGTACAGGATCAGCTCGCCCGGGCTCTCGTCGGTCCCGGCGATCGCACTGCCCACCATGGCGCAGGCGGCGCCGGCGGCGATCGCCTTGGCGAAATCGCCGGAAAACTTGATGCCGCCATCGGCGATGACCGGAATCTCGCCGGCCGCCAGCGCCGCATCCATGATCGCGGTCAGCTGCGGCACGCCGACCCCGGCGACGATCCGCGTGGTGCAGATCGAGCCCGGCCCGATGCCCACCTTCACCGCATCCGCCCCGGCCCCGATCAGCGCCCGCGTCGCCTCGGCGGTGGCCACGTTCCCGGCCACCACCTGCACCTGGTTCGACAGCTTTTTCACCCGCTCGACGGCCCGGGCCACGCCCTCGGAATGGCCATGCGCGGTGTCGATCACGACGAGATCGCAGCCCGCATCGACCAGCGCCTCGGACCGGGCAAAGCCCGCATCCCCGACCGTGGTCGCCGCCGCCACCCGCAACCGGCCCATCTCGTCCTTGCAGGCAAAGGGGTTCAGCACCGAGGTCTCGGTGTCCTTCAGCGTCAGCAGGCCGGTGAGCCTGCCGGCAGCATCGGTGACCAGCAGCTTCTCGATCCGGCGCGCCTTCATCAGGCTGATCGCCGCCGCCCGGTCCGCCGGCTCGCGCAGGATCGCGAGGTTCTGCGAGGTCATCATCACCCGCACCGGGGTGCGGTCGTCCGCGGCAAACCGCATGTCGCGGTTGGTCACGA
Organism: Rhodobacterales bacterium; assembly: GCA_031406135.1. Taxonomy (GTDB): domain Bacteria; phylum Pseudomonadota; class Alphaproteobacteria; order Rhodobacterales; family Rhodobacteraceae; genus JANOGU01. The sequence continues at coordinate 12,852 of JANOGU010000084.1, read as the reverse complement.
TGCCCAGCACCCGGCCCACCTCGTCCACCACCGGAAAGCCGGTGATCGCATAGCGCTCCATCAGCGCCTTGGCATCGGCCAGCGTCTGGTCCGGGGTCAGCGTGATCGGGGCATAAACCACGCCCGATTCAAACCGCTTGACCCGCCGCACCTCGGCCGCCTGCGCCTCGGGGCTCAGGTTGCGGTGGATCACGCCCAGCCCCCCGGCCTGCGCCATGGCGATCGCCATCCGCGCCTCGGTCACCGTGTCCATGGCACTGGACAGAAGCGGGATGGTCATCCGGATCGCCTTGGTCACCCGCGTCGAGGTGTCCGCCTCGGCCGGCAGCACGCTGGAGGCGGCCGGAACCAGCAGCACATCGTCGAAGGTGAGCGCCTCGCGAATCTCCATCGGGTCCCCCGTTGGCCTGATCTCGGTTGGCGGTTCCCTCTTTCACTTCAGGCGCCCGGGCGCAAGGGCTTGCGGTCCCGCGTCGGGCAATGGCAACTGATGCCATGCGCGTCGCCATCGTCGAGAACACCCGCGTCACCCACCACGGCCAGATCGGCGTGGCGCTGCACGCGGCCGGGGCGCAGATCGCGGTCTTCACGCCTCATGCCGATCAGCGCCTGCCCGAGCCCGGCGACCACGACGCGCTGGTGGTCCTCGGCGCCGAGCAGACCGCGCTGGACGATGGCCTGCACCCCTACCTGCTGCGGCTGGCGGCGCTGATGCGCGGCTTCCACGACCTCGACAGGCCGGTCCTCGGCATCTGCCTCGGTGCCCAGATCCTCGCCCGCGCCATGGGCGCGCGGAACCTGCTCGACACGCACCCGGAATTCGGCTGGCAGGAGGTGCACCTCACCGCCGCCGGCCGCGCCGACCCGGTCCTCGGCGCGCTGCCCCCGGCCTTCCCGATCTTCCAGTGGCACGCCGACAGCTTCACCCTGCCCGAGGGCGCCACCCACCTCGCCCAGAACCCCGCCGCCGCGATGCAGGCCTTCCGTATGGGCCGCGCCACCTACGGCATGCAGTTCCATTTCGAAATGCACCGCCCCGTGGTCGCCGACCTGGCCCGGCTGTTCCCGGAGCTGGTGGAGCGCCACGAGCCCGGCTTCGCCGCCGCCCTGCCCGACGGCGCCGGCGGCCATGGCCCCGCCGCGGATGCCGCCGGGCTCGCTATCGCCCGGGCCTGGGTGGCGCTCGTCGGCGCGGAAGGATGAGACGAAGCGTCAGGACAGGGCGACCGCGCGAAAGCAGCGGCATCCCCGGGGCGCCGTTTCTGATCGGGCGCTTCCCTCCCCCTCGTGGGGAGGGAGAGGGTGGGGGGCTCCGCGCTCATCCGCAAGCGCCCCCCGCCCCCATCCCCACGAGAGGGAGGGGAGGCGCTACCGGGGTTTCCCCCGCATGGCGCGACCTCACCCCGGGGCAGGGTGGGGTTCCACCCCACCATCCGGCGGCACCAACCGCTATTCCGTCACGGCCTCACCCCGACTCGCGCCACCCCCTCGCCACGCCGCCCCTCCCCCGTTAACCTCGCCCTAACCACGCCGCGCGAAACGTGGGCCGGGGGGCACGGGCATGAATCACCTCTACTACGGCGACAACCTGGCGGTGCTGCGCGACCACATCGCGCAGGCCAGCATCGACCTCGTCTATCTCGACCCGCCGTTCAACTCGAACGCCAGCTACAACGTCCTGTTCAAGGCCCCCTCCGGCGAGCAGTCCGCCGCGCAGATCGAGGCTTTCGACGACACCTGGCACTGGAACGACAGCGCCGAGGCCGCCTATGACGGGGTGATGAAGTCCGGCAACGGCGCTGCGGCCGAGATGCTGCGGGCGATGCGGACCTTCCTCGGCGAGAACGACATGATGGCCTACCTCGCGATGATGGCCGTGCGCCTGATCGAGTTGCACCGGGTGCTGAAACCGACCGGCTCGCTGTATCTGCACTGCGATCCGACGGCGAGCCACTACCTGAAGATCTTGCTGGATGCGGTGTTTGGGGCGAAGAATTATCGCAGCGAGATCATCTGGCGCCGGTCCGGCTCGCACAACAAAATCAGCAAGCAGTATGGGCCAATTCACGATACCATATTGTTCTACGCGAAATCGGAAAGGGCATACTTCCAGCCAAAAACCACTCCTCACAACTTGGTCTACATAGACGGCGAGTTTAGGTTTGCGGATCGCAGAGGACGATACCGCTTGAATGAAATCATGGGTCCGGAGCCTCGTAGCGGCGAGAGTGGTGCGGTTTGGAACGGATACGATCCAACACCGAGAAGTCGTCACTGGGCCATTCCGGAAAGCATAAAACAATACCTTTCGAAGGAAGAGCTTGCTCTCGGAACCATCGGCCAATTGGATGCGCTTCTTGCTAGAGATTTAATTGTATTGTCAAAAACTGGACGGCCAAAATACAAACAGTATCCGACAGAAGGGGTTCCGTACCAAGACGTATGGGCCTTCCAACCCGGAACGCAAGGCACTCTGTACCAGAGTGCGAACGCAATTGATGAGGATGTTAAGTGGCTTTCCAATGAAGAGGAAAAACTTGGATATCCGACTCAGAAGCCTGTCGGACTTCTAGAACGCATCCTCGCCGCCTCCTCCAACCCCGGCGATCTGGTGCTCGACCCGTTCTGCGGCTGCGGCACCACCGTGCATGCGGCGGAGAAACTCGGGCGGACCTGGATCGGCATCGACGTCACCCACCTTGCCATCGGCCTGATCGAGAAACGCCTGCGTTCCGCGTTCCCGAACGTCGCCTTCACCACCCACGGCGTGCCGCAGGATGTGGCCGGTGCCCGCGACCTCGCGGACCGGGGCAAGTACCACGAATTCGAGAAATGGGCGCTGTCGCTGATCGGCGCGCAGCCGGGCAACCTGGGCAAGAAGGGCGCCGACCGGGGCCTCGACGGGCGGCTCTACTTCGGCAAGACCGCGCATGGCGTGGTCAGCGTCAAGGCCGGAGACAACGTGGGCGTCTCGATGATCCGCGACCTCAAGGGCGTGATCGAACGCGAGAATGCCCAACTCGGCGTGTTCCTCACCCTGACCCCGCCGACCCGGCCGATGCTCGCCGAGGCTGCCGCCGCGGGCCTGCACGAGGAACCCGGCTTCGCCCCCGTGCCCCGCCTCCAGATCGTCACCGTGGAAGACGCCATGGCGTTGCGCGACCGCGCCGTGGCGCTTCCCGCCCGCCGCGACGACGCCTTCCGCAAGGCGCCGGTGGAGCCCGACCGCACCGCGCAGGGCCGCCTCGACCTGTAAACCATTCCGCCGGCGTCGGCCGTAGGTCGGGGTTTCACCCCGACTCGCCCGGCCTCTGATCCCGGGCCCGGGCCATCCACCCCCGCCACCCTTACCCCGCCGCGCGCCGCGTTCACCGGAGCCGAGGTGTGAATCAAGGGTTAATCACACCGCGCAAGGCCCTGATCCGAAACACTTTCAGAAATGTCCCACCGTGGGACATTTCCACCCGGTCAGCCCTTCAGCAGCGGAAACCAGTCCTCCCTTAACCGCTCCCCCGGCTGCATCCCGTGCCCCGGGAACGGTGGCGAGGTCGGTCCGGGCCGCGCCACGTAGCGCGCATCCTCGCCCACCAGCCGCAAGGAGAACGCCCGCCGCCGCCGGTCCGTGGTGTTCCCCCGCGCCCCGTGCAGGGTGCGGAAATGGAAGGCGACCGCGTCGCCGGGCTCCATCTCCCACTCCAGGATGCGCATCCCCTCGACCTCGGGGTCGGGGACGGCCATGTAGTCGTGGTCCCCGGGGTAGAAGTCCGTCTCGCTCATCCAGCGCGTCGGCAGCACGTCCTTCTCCCACAGGTGGCTCCCCGCCACGCAGCGCAGCGCCGCCTCGCGCACCGGGTCGAGCGGCGACCAGAAGCTAACCGACTGGCGCCCCCCGACGAAGTAATAGGGCCCGTCCGAATGCCAGGGCGTGGGCTTGGCGGTGCCGGGCTCCTTCACCAGCACGTGGTCATGGAACAGCTGCACCCGCCCCCCGCCCATCAGGCGCGAGGCAGCCTCGCCCACGCCGGAATTGAAGATCGCCTGCCGGAACTCCGGGATCCGCTGCCAGTTGCAGTAGTCGTCGAAGAACCGCCCCGCCTCGCCCGGCTTCAGCGTCGGCATCTGCTGGCCAGGTGCTGCCATATTGGCCTCCACCCCGGCCCGCAGCAGATCGACCCAGCCGTCCCAGAGGCCCCGGATCACCACCGCCCCGTCGCGCTGGTAGGCCGCCACCGTCTCGTCGCTCACACCTGCCATCTCGGTCCTCCTCCGCGCCATCCTGACCCGGACCCGCGCGCTGGACAAGCCGCCCGACCGCCGCCAGTCTGCCGCGGCGCGCGAGGGCGTGTCCGGTCGGGACGCCGCCACCCGCGCCTCCCCTCTCCGTCCCGGAGAGGGGATGGGGGAGAGGTCTCCGGCCAGCGTGCCGGACGCAATCGCGAGGGGCCGGACATGGCACATGGCTACGAGAGCGGACGGCTGAACCTGCCCTTCGTCGGCATCCCGACCTTCGCCAAGCGGCCCTATGTGCAGGACTGGAGCGCGATCCGCGCCGATGTGGCGGTCCTCGGCGCGCCCTTCGACATGGGCACCCAGTACCGACCCGGCGCCCGGTTCGGCCCGCGGGCGGTGCGCGAGGCCTCGACGCTGTTCAGCTTCGGCCATGCCGGCGCCTACGACCACGAGGACGATGCGGTCTACCTCGGCCCCGAGGTCTCCATCGTCGACATCGGTGATGCCGACATGGTCCACACCGACACCGAGACCAGCCACGCCAACATCGAGACCGGCCTGCGCGCGATCCTCGATGCCGGCGCGCTGCCGGTGCTGATCGGCGGCGACCATTCGGTCAACATCCCGGCGATCCGCGCCCTTGCCGGCCGCGGCCCGATCCACATCCTGCAGATCGACGCGCATCTCGACTTCGTCGACGTCCGCCACGGCGTCCGCCACGGCCATGGCAACCCGATGCGGCGGGCGGCGGAACAGGACCATGTGACCGGCATCACCGCGCTCGGCATCCGCAACGTCTCGTCCACCGCGCGCGAGGGCTACGAGGCCGCCCGGGCGATGGGCGACGACTTCCTCTCGGTGCGGCAGGTGCGCAGGCTGGGGGTGGAGGGCGTGATGGCCCGCATCCCCAAGGGTGCGAGGCTCTACATCACCATCGACATCGACGGCTTCTGCCCTTCCATCGCGCCCGGCACGGGGACGCCCTCGCATGGCGGTTTTCTCTACTACGAGGTGCTGGAAATCCTGCAGGCCGCCGCCCGCGCGCATGAGGTGGTGGGCATCGACCTGGTCGAGGTGGCGCCGGACTACGACCCGACCGGATCGACCGCGATCCTCGCCGCGCAGGTGCTGCTGAACCTCCTGGGCTTCGTCTTCCACGCCCGCCCGCCGGGACCGTGGCAAATTCCTTGAAGCAAGGAATTTGCAATTTCCTTTCTTGAAGGAAATTGCGCGCCCTCAGGCCGCCGCGACGCCGCCGCCCAGCGAGCGGTCCTCCCAGACCGCGACCAGCACCAGGACGAGGCCCATCGCCGCGGCGCCGGCCCAGAGCGGCAGCCAGAAGCCGGCGGCGAAGACCGCGACGGTCGCCCCCAGCCCGACCAGATGGCTGAGCGGGAACCACTCAGCCGACAGCTTCTTGAACCAGCCGTTCCCGGCCAGGAACAGCGCGTTGCCCACCCCCAGCGCCAGGAGGTCGCCGAGCTGGCCCGCATCGGCCGGATGCGCGATGGCGCGTTCGGCGCCGACCGCCGACAGCACGATCCCGGCGACGATCGGGATATGCGCATAGGTGAAGGACAGCCGCGCGATGCGGCCGGGGTCGTCGGAATGCTCGATGTGATGTGCGCCGCGGTGGTGGCCGATGTGGAAATAGACCCACCACATCGCGATGGTCAGCCCGACACTGACCAGGAAGGCCGCGACCCCCGGGCGGTCCCAGTCGATCTCGGCAAAGGTCGCACCCGAGACCAGCAGCGTCTCGCCCAGACAGATGATGACAAACAGCCCGCAGCGTTCGGCGATATGGCCGCCGTTGATCTTCCAGTTGGTAGAGGCATCCCTGCCCCGGCCCGGCAGCCAGTAGGTCGCGACCGGCGCCGCGTAGTCGATCCCCAGCGCCAGCGCCCAGACCGCCAGCCGCAGGCCGGGCGGCAGCAGGCCGCCGATCACCCAGAGCACGGCTGCCGCGGAAAGCCAGATCATGATCCGGTCATAGGTCGCCTTGCGCACCGGATCGCCCCTGCCGACGACCCACATGAAGGCGGTCCGGCCGACCTGCATGGCGCCATAGGCCAGGCCGAAGACCCAGCCCCGGTCGCCGAAGGCTTGCGGAACGGCCATCGACAGGAACAGCCCGCCCAGCATCATCGCGAACAGCAGCATCCGCACCCGGCCGTTTTCCGGGTCGAGAACGTTCAGCACCCAGGTCGTGTAGATCCAGACCCACCAGACCGCGAGGAACATCAGCGCCGTCTGCACCGCGCCGAAGGCACTGAAGTGATCGAGCAGGTAGTGCGACACCTGGGTGATCGCGAAGACGAAGACGAGGTCGAAGAACAGCTCGGCAAAGCCCACCCGCCCGTCGCCCGCGCGCAGCATCGGCCGTCTTGCCATCCCGCATCTCCCCGTTTCCGGCGAGCCTAACGGTCCGGCAACGGCGCGCAAGCCTATCCGGGCAGCACCCAGAGCGTCGGTCCCAGCCGGGCGAGCCGCGCCCCGGTGCCGAGCTTGAACCGCGCCAGCCCGGGCGCGTCCTCGTCGTTGACATCGCCGAGGTCGAGCAGCCGCACCCCCTCGGCCTTCAGCGCCAGCGCCGCCTGCCAGAGCATGACGCCATGCGCCCCCACCTGCCGCGCCCGCGGCCCGGCCCAGCCCAGATGATAGCTTGCCGCATCGCCGTGGCGGACAAAGGCCATGCCGGCCGCGACCTGCCCGCGGTCGCGCCATTGCCAGAGCCGCAGCGAGGCCTCCGGCAGGGCGCGGGTGAAGCCGGCGGGCAGGCTGCGGTAGCCGCGCGCCAGCCGCTGCGCGGCCTCGGCCTCCAGCAGCCGCTCCAGCGCGGCGCGGCCGCCACGCCGAACCTCGATCCCGGCCCGCTCGGCCGCGGCCAGCCGGTTGCGCCACTTCTGCGCCATCCCGGCGCGCAGCGCCGCCGCGTCCGCGGACAGGTCCCAGACCGCGAGGTGCCGGGGGGTCAGCAGCGGCACGGCGCCGAACCCGGCCAGCGGTGCCTCCGGCACCGCCACGGTGGCACCGGCCCAGCGCGCCAGCCGCCGCAGCCAGGGGCCGGGCGCCTCCCCCGGGGCCAGCACCGGGCCGCGCAGGATCAGCCGCAGGCCCGGACGCTGCATCAGCTGCACCTGTCCCGCCACCACCCCCCGCCGGTGCAGCACGGCGCGCCGCACCTGCCCGCCCAGCTCCCGCGCCGCCGCGGCATAGGCCAGGCTCTGCTGGAAGGGCACGATCCCTTCGTCGGCGGTGTCGGTCCAGTCGATCTCCATCGCCTGCATTAAGCGAATGGAAACCTAACGGCGCGTAAACCACGCCGTGATCGCCCCGCGCGCGCCCCGCTCCCGCCTCACCCTCTGGGTGCCGATGCTGGTCGCCGGCGCGCTGAGCGCGGCCTTCCTTGCGCTGCTCGCCCTGTCCCGGGTGCTGCTGCCCTGAGATCGCCTCAGCCGATGTCGAGCGCCAGCGCATGTACCCGCGTCGTGAGGTCGCCCAGCGCCGTGTGCACCGCCCGGTGCCGCGCCACCCGCGGCATTGCCGCCAGCGCGCCGGACCGGATCGTCACCTGGAAATGGCTCTCGCCCGAGCCGTCGTCGCCGGCATGGCCGGCGTGGCGATGGCTGTCGTTCACGATCTCCAGCCGCTCCGGCGCGAAGGCTGCCCTGAGCCGCGCCTCGATCTCCGCCGCGATGCCCACCCCAGCCTCCCCTTCCATCCGCCGTCCGATGGCCTAGACTGTCGCGCCCCGAGTCGCAAAGGCCCCCGCGATGCCCGACCGCCCGCCGTTCAATTTCGACATGCGCGTCTCGGCCGACAAGAAGCGGCGCAAGGCGGGGCGCGCGGCGGGGCCGTTGGCGGCGGGCGCGCGCGACTGCGACTTTGCCGGATGCGGCCGCCCGGGCCAGCACAGGGCGCCCAGGTCCCCGGAAAGGCTCGACGAATTCTGGTGGTTCTGCAAGGACCATGCGCGCGAGTACAACCTGAAGTGGAACTTCTTCCAGGGCACCACGGATGCCGAGTTTGCCGAGTTCCTGTCGCTCGACCGGGTCTGGGGACGCGCCACCCAGCCCTTCGGCCGCAAGCCCGACGAGGGCCGGGCCTGGTCGCGGATGGGGATCAGCGATCCCGCGGGCCTGCTGGGAGAGAAGGCCACGCAAAACCCCGGCCGGACGCCCACGGCGACCCGCAAGCTGCCCTCGACCGAGCGCAAGGCGATCGAGATTCTCGACGCCCGAGACACCTGGACACGGACCGAGATTCGCAAGCAATACAAGGGCCTGGTGAAGGATCTTCATCCCGACATGAACGGCGGCGACCGCAAGGATGAAGAACGTCTGCAAGAGGTCGTCTGGGCCTGGGACCAGATCAAGGACAGCCGCAACTTCCGCGACTGAGGCTGGCGGGCGCGTCTTGCAGAGGGGCCCCCCTTCCGCTATCCCGGCCCGGCTCTCGGCGGCGGGTTGGCGGAGAGGTTACGCAGCGGATTGCAAATCCGTGAAGATCGGTTCGATTCCGATACCCGCCTCCAGAGTGACCCCCGACCCACGCCCCCCACGTTGTCGGGTTTCTGTCGGGCATCTGTCGGACTCTGGTCCCGACAGGACGACATGACAGCACTTTGGGGCTCCCCTAGTATTGCGGCGATGACGGACTGGACGGATGCGGAAAACAACGCGGTGGTGGCTGACTACTTCGCCATGCTCGGCGATGAGTTGCGGGGCCGATCCTACAACAAGTCCGAGCACCGCCGACGGCTTGCGGAGTCCATAGACCGATCCGAGGCATCAATAGAGTTCAAGCGCCGCAATGTCTCGGCCGTGCTAAAGGGGGCGGGTGAAACTTGGATCACCGGGTATCTTCCTGCGTTCAACATCCAACGGTCGCTTGAGGATGCCGTGGCGCGATGGGTGGTGCGCAACAGAGCCTGGTTCGCGCGGACCGCCAACCCGACCGTTCGGGGCGCGAGCGAGGCCGCCCCGCTGTTCATCGACGTTGCACCGACACTGCGGAATGCTCCGCCACCGCTCGAAGTTGACCAAATGCAGGCACTGGCCCGCCGGTTCGATGTGGCGGCGCGGGACGAAGCCAACCGGACCCTCGGCAGCGCCGGAGAGGAAAGGGTGTTCCACCATGAACGCGGGTCGCTGGAGCGGGCCGGGCGCGGAGACCTCGCCCGGAAAGTGAGGTGGGTCGCGAAGGAAGACGGCGACGGGGCCGGCTACGACATCGCCAGTTTCGCGCCGGAGGGAGGGGCAAGGTTGATTGAGGTGAAGACGACGAACGGCTGGGAGCGCACGCCGTTCCATGTTTCCCGCAACGAACTGGAGGTTGCCGCGGGGAACCGTAACAGTTGGGTGCTGTTTCGCCTGTGGAACTTTGCCCGCGATGCTCGGGCCTTCGAACTTCGCCCGCCGCTCGACGCGCACGTCGCGCTGACGCCGACGACATTTCAGGCGAGCTTTCACTGACGGCGGGAGGCAACCCACCGCCCTTGCGCGATCCGGGCGGATCGGCTTCCCTCCCGGTCATGGCCGGTCCCCGTCTGACGCCCCTCGTCGCATCGCTGCCCGCCACCGTGCCCTTCGTCGGACCGGAGGCGCAGGAGCGGTTCCGGGGGCGGGCGTTCCGGGCGCGGCTGGGGGCGAACGAGAGCCTGTTCGGGCCCTCCCCCGCCGCCCTTGCCGCGATGGCCGCGGCGGCGGCGGAGGCCTGGATGTACGGCGACCCCGAATGCCACGATCTGCGCGCCGCCATTGCGGCGCGGCACCGGCTGACGCCCGCCCATGTTGTCGTGGGCGAGGGGATCGACGGGCTGCTCGGCACGCTGGTGCGGATGACGGTGGCACCGGGCGACGCGGTGGTGACCTCCGACGGCGCCTATCCGACCTTCAACTTCCACGTCGCGGGCTACGGCGGGGTGCTGCACAAGGTGCCCTACCGCAACGACCGCGAAGACCCGGAGGCGCTGCTGGCGACGGCGCGGGCGACGCGGGCCAGGCTGGTCTACCTCGCCAACCCGGACAACCCGATGGGGTCCTGGCACGGGGCGGCAGCCATCGAGGCGATGGTCGCGGACCTGCCGGAGGGCACGCTGCTGGTGCTGGACGAGGCCTATGTCGATCTGGCCCCGGACGGCACGTCACCGCGGATTGCGGCGGATGACCCCCGGGTGATCCGGCTGCGTACCTTTTCCAAGGCGCAGGGCATGGCCGGCGCGCGGGTCGGATACGGGCTGGCGGAGCCGGGCCTGATCGCGGCTTTCGACCGGGTCAGAAACCATTTCGGCGTGGGGCGGATCGTGCAGGCCGGGGCCTTGGCGGCGCTTGGCGATGCCGGTCATCTGGCGCGGGTGCAGGCCGGTGTCGTCGCGGCCCGGGCGGCGTTCGGCGCGGTCCTGCGCGACAACGGCCTGACGCCGCTGCCCTCGGCGACCAACTTCCTGGCCGTCGATTGCCTCCGGGGCGGCGACTTCGCCCGTGCCGTGCTGCGCGAGCTGATCGCCCGCGACGTTTTCGTGCGCATGCCGGGCGTTGCACCACTCGACCGCTGCATCAGGGTCAGCCTTGGACCGGCCCCGGACCTGGCCGTCCTTGCCGAAGCACTGCCCGCGGCGCTGGCGTCCGCGGGCGCGGACTGAGCCGATGCTGGTCCTGCCGGGCGCCGGGCTGGTCATCCTGGAAAACCCCAAGACCGCCACCCAGTCGGTCCGCGCCATGCTGGACGGGGTGGCCGAGGTGCTGGAGCCGCGGCACGCCCAGGCCAGGGGTTATTCCCGGCTGGCCGGCGAGATCGCGGCGCGCCACGGCCGGGCCTTCGAAACCGTCTCGGTGGTCCGCGAGCCGCTGGACCGGGTGGCCAGCTGGTATCGCTACCGGCAGCGGACCGGCATCCCCGATCCGGGCAAGAGCACGGCCGGGCTCGATTTCGAAACCTACCTGATGGCAACGCTGGAGCGCGACCCACCCGGCTTTGCCAGGATCGGGCGGCAGGATCGTTTCACCGGCTGGCGCGGCGGGCGGTCGGAGATCGACCTGCTGTTCGATTTCGCCCGGCTCGACCTTCTGGTGGCCTTCCTGGCCGAGCGTCTCGGCCGGCCGCTGCACCTGCCGCACCGCAATCGCTCGCCGGAGGCGGCGGCCGGGCCGGTGTCAGAGGCGGCGATGGCGCGGTTCCGGCAGGCACGGGCGGGGGAGCTTTCGCTTTACACCACAGTGGCGGCGGCGGGTGTGTTGGTGCGGTCGTAGGGGTGCGTGCTCGCACTCACCGCGTCAGAGCGCGATGCGGCGCCCCTCGGCCCGCGCCGCCATCAGTTCCTCGGCGACAAGGAAGGCCAGTTCCAGCGACTGCGATGCGTTGAGCCGGGGGTCGCAGGCGGTGTGGTAGCGGTCGCGCAGATCCTCGTCGGTCACCGAGCGCAGGCCGCCGGTGCATTCGGTGACGTCCTTGCCGGTCATCTCGACATGCACGCCGCCGGGGACCGTGGCTTCGGCCTTGTGCACGGCGAAGAATTCGCGAACCTCGGACAGCACCGCGTTGAACGGCCGGGTCTTGTAGCCCGACGCCGCCTTGATCGTGTTGCCGTGCATCGGATCGCAGGACCAGACGACCTTGGCGCCTTCTTCCCGGACGACCCTGACCAGCCGCGTCAGGTGCTCGCCGACCTTGCCCGCACCGAAGCGTGCGATCAGCGTCAGCCGGCCGGGCTCGTTCTCGGGGTTGAGCTTGGCCATCAGCACCTTGAGGTCCTCGGCCGTGGTCGAGGGCCCGCATTTCAGCCCGATGGGGTTCAGCACGCCGCGGGCAAACTCGACATGCGCGCCGTCCGGCTGGCGGGTGCGGTCGCCGATCCAGATCATGTGCCCCGAGCCCGCCACCGGCTGGCCGGTGATCGAATCGATGCGGCAGAGCGCCTCCTCGTATTCCAGGAGCAGCGCCTCGTGGCTGGTGTAGAAATCCACCGTCGAAAGCGCGTTCGCGGTATCGCCGTTGACCCCGGCCGCCGACATGAAATCGAGCGCGTCGGAGATGCGGTTGGAGACCTCGCGGTAGCGTTCGGCCTTGTCATGCTCGGCAAAGCCCAGCGTCCAGGCATGGACGCGGTGGATGTCGGCGAAACCGCCGGTGGAGAAGGCGCGCAGCAGGTTCAGGCTGGCCGCGGCCTGGGTGTAGGCCTGCAGCATCCGGCCCGGATCAGGAATGCGCGCGGCGGGCGTGGGCTCAAACCCGTTGATGATGTCGCCCTTGTAGGACGGCAGTTCCACCCCGCCGATCACCTCGGTCGGCGCCGAGCGCGGCTTGGCGAACTGGCCGGCCAAGCGGCCGACCTTGATCACCGGAACCTTGGCCGCGTAGGTCAGCACCACCGACATCTGCAACAGCACGCGGAAGGTGTCGCGCAGGTTGTCGGCGGAGAACTCGGCGAAGCTTTCGGCGCAGTCGCCGCCCTGCAACAGGAACGCCTTGCCCTCGGCGGCGAGCGCCAGCTGCTTCTTGAGCTTGCGCGCCTCGCCGGCGAAGACCAGGGGGGGATACTTGGCCAGCTGCGCCTCGACCGAATTCAGCGCGGTCCGGTCCGGATAGTCCGGCATCTGCACCCGCGGCTTGCCGCGCCAG
>JANOGU010000282.1:0-8544 GCA_031406135.1 Rhodobacterales bacterium | reverse complement strand
CCAAGTCTGGCTGCTTAAGATCACCCGACCGATTGCGCTGGGCCGAAGCCTATCTGATTCGTCAACCCGGTCCCAGGCACGCCCGGCGCTTTGGGGGATTTGGGAGGGCAACTGGGCGCTTTGTGGGGGCGCCAATGGGGCGACATCGGGGGCGTGAAACCTGCTTCCGGCCCGGAAATCAAGCGAAAGAACTTAGCGAATGTGTCCTGCGAAACTGAATAGAACCGAGGCGCGCGGCTTCATCATCCCGATCGGCGGGGGTGAAGACCGCGTCAAGGATCGCCATATCCATCGCCGCTTTGTCGAATTGTCGGGCGGTTCGGCAGCCGATATCGTGGTGATCCCGACCGCTAGCCAGATGGAAACCACCGGGGCGGATTACAACCACATCTTCCGCGATCTCGGTGCCGGGCAGGTCGAATTTCTGCCGATCACCAGCAGGGCCGATTGCGAAGAGCCGCGTTATGTCGAGATGCTCGACCGCGCCACCGGCATCTTCATCACCGGCGGCAATCAATTGCGGCTATCGACGATACTGGGCGGAACGGCGATTGCCCAGGCGATCCGGCGGCGCAATGCGGCCGGGGTGGCTGTCGCGGGCACGTCGGCGGGGGCCTCGATCATGTCGGAGCACATGATCGGTGGCGGGCAAAGCAATGTCGGCCCGGTCGAGGGTGCGGTGACGCTGGCGCCGGGGTTGGGGCTGACCAATGCCGTCATCATCGACCAGCATTTCACCCAAAGGAACCGTCTGGGCCGCCTCCTGACCGCCTCGTCCTTCAATCCCTACCTCATTGGCCTTGGCATTGACGAAGATACCGCCGCCTTCATCGGCCCCGACAATGTGCTGGAGGTCGTGGGCTCGGGCACTGTCACTGTGGTCGATGCCGGTCAGATCACCCATTCCTCGATGTGGAACGCCCGGCCTGGTCAGGCCCTCAGCCTTCTGGGCCTTAGGGTTGACGTGATGGGCGAGGGCTGCCGCTATGACCTGCGCGAACGCAAATCCTATCCGCCCGAGGCGGAGTTGGGTCTGGGCCAACTTGCCGCCGAAGACACTGCCGAAGACAAGACAAAGGAAGCCTGAAAACCAAACAAAGCGCGCGGGCATGTATCACCGCGCGTTCAAGGGAGTTTGACGCCATGAAGATCGTTTCGACCAACGTCTATGTCGGCCCCAGCACCTGGGCGAGTTTCCCCGTCATCCGCCATGTCGTCGACCTTGGTGTCCTGGAAGACTGGCCCTCGGTCAAGCTGGGCGACGGGTTCATCAACGGTCTGGTCGAAGCGCTTCCCGGTCTGGCCGAGCATGGCTGTTCCTACCGCACCGAAGGCGGTTTCCTGCGCCGGTTGCGCGAGGATGAGGGCACCTGGATGGGCCATATCCTGGAACATTGCGCGCTGGAAATTCAGGGCGGCGCGGGGTCCGAGGTCAGCTTTGGCCGCACCCGGTCAACCGGGGTGGCGGGGCAATACAACATGGTTTTCGCCTACAAGCAGCGCGACGTCGGGCTTGATGCCTGCACGCTGGCGATCCGGCTCTTGATGCATCTTTTGCCCGAAGCCGTGAAAACCATGGTCGACTACAAATTCGACCCCGAGTTCAATTTCGCCGACGAGATGACCAGCTTTGTCAAAGCGGCCCAGCGCCGCGAACTGGGGCCTTCGACCGCCTCGCTGGTCAAGGCGGCTGAGGACCGCGATATCCCCTGGCTAAGGCTGAACGATTACTCGCTGGTTCAGTTCGGCCATGGCAAATACCAAAAGCGCATCATGGCGACGATCACCTCGGAAACCCGCTGCATCGGGGTCGAGATTGCCGGCGACAAGTCCGAAACCTCGCGGCTGCTCAACGATCTTGGCCTGCCAGTGCCGCGCCAATTGATTGTCTACAGCGCCAAAGAGGCGGCGCGGGCGGCCAAACGCATCGGCTTTCCGGTGGTGGTCAAACCGCTGGACGGCAACCACGGGCGCGGTGTGTCGATCAACCTGATGAGCGAAGATCAGGTCGAGACCGCCCATGCCGAGGCCTATGCTCAGGGCAAATCCAGCGGCGTGATCGTCGAAAGCTTCATCACAGGCTTTGACCACCGCATGCTGGTGGTCAACGGCACGCTGGAGGCGGCGGCCAAGCGGGTGCCTGGGCATGTGGTTGGTGACGGGAAGCTGACGATTGCAGAGCTGGTCGAAGAGGTGAACAAGGACCCGCGCCGGGGGATCGGGCACCAGAAGGTGCTGACCAATCTGGAACTGGACTTTCAAGCCGAACGTCTGATGACCGAGGCGGGGCTGACAGCCGAAAGCGTGCTGGAGGCCGGGCACCTCTTTTACCTCCGCTCGACCGCGAACCTCTCGACCGGGGGCACCGCGATTGACGTGACCGACACCGTTCACCCCGACAACAAGGACATGGCCGAACGCGCCGTGGTCGCCGTGGGCCTCGATGTCGGCGGCGTCGATTTTCTGATCGACGACATCACCAGATCCTACAAGGACATCGGCGGCGCCATTGTCGAGGTGAACGCCGCCCCCGGCTTTCGCATGCATGTGGCGCCATCGGAAGGCCAGCCGCGCGATGTGTCGGGCAAGGTGATGGAGATGCTGTTTCCGTTGGGCCAGAAATCCCGCATCCCGATTGCCGCGATCACCGGCACCAACGGCAAGACCACCACCAGCCGCATGCTGGCCCATATCATGAAATCCATCGGCCACCGGGTTGGCCTGACCTCGACCGACGGGGTCTATGTCGACGGCAAGGTGACGGTAAAGGGTGACATGACCGGCCCGACCTCGGCCCAGATGGTGCTGCGCGACCCTTCCGTCGATTTCGCGGTGATGGAGACGGCGCGGGGCGGCATCCTGCGTGCGGGCCTTGGCTATCGCCGCTCGGACGTGGCGGCCTGCCTGAACGTTACCGAGGACCACATGGGCCTTGGCGGCGTCAACACGCTGGAAGAAATGGCGCGGATCAAGCGGGTGGTGGTGGAAAGCGCCACCGAAACCGTGGTGCTGAACGCCGATGACGTCCATTGCCTGCGCATGGCCGATTACGTTACGGCCAAGCAAATCTGCTATGCCACGATGAACGCGGACCACGCCCTGGTGCGCGAGCATATTCAGGCCGGCGGCCGCGCCGTCGTGCTGGAACGCGGCATGAACGGCGCCATGATCACCATCTACAACAATGGCACCCATTTGCCGGTCCTATGGTCGCATCTCATTCCAGCGACCTTTGAGGGCAAGGCCGCCTACAACGTGCAAAACGCCATGTTTGCCGCGGTGATGGCCTTTAGCTTTGGCGTTGATCTTGACAACATCCGCCACGGATTGCGCACCTTCGACACCAGCTTTTTCCAGGTGCCGGGGCGGACCAACGTCTTTGACGAGCATGCCTTCAAGGTCATCCTCGACTATGCCCACAACCCGGCGGCCTTTAACGCGATTGCCGGGCTGGTCGATCAGCTGGACGTTGCCGGCAAGCGGATTTTCGTGCTGTCGGTTCCCGGCGACCGGCGGGATGAAGATGTGGCCACCGCAGCCCGCATCCTTGCCCCGCATTTCGATGTTTTCATCTGCAAGGCCGATGACAACCGCCGTGGGCGCGGCCATGACGAAATCCCGAAGCTGATGAAAGCGGCCCTGATGGAAAACGGCGTAGATGCCAGGGCCATCCACATCAAACCCAATGAGGTTGACGCCCTGGATTTTGGTCTGAGCATGGCCGTCGAGGGCGATCTTCTGGTGATCAACGGCGATGACACCGTGCGCTGCTGGAAGCAGATCATCTATTTCAAGGACCCCAACAAGGTGGAGCAAGCCGCCGCCACCGCCAGACCGCGCCCGGTGGTGGCCGGGATGGAGGAACTGATCACCGACGCCGACACCATCATCCGCGACGAGCGCGGCGTGCGACTGGCGCGCGATGCAGGCGAAGGCGGCGATTGATAAAGGCATGAGCGACGACATCGCCGATGCTCTGGAGGTGCCGATTGCCGCCTCCGAGGCCTTGCAGACCGGCGAGGCCCGCAGGCTGACCGGACCAGGATTGATGCAGTCCCGGCCCGGTGCCACGCTGGAGGCCAGCTATTCCGGTTTTGCCCCGGCCCGGGTCGAGGCGCTGTGGCACCACCATGCCCGCCGGGTGCTGGACGCCGTGGGCTGGCAGGGTGAGGCCAGCACGGCGCGGCAATTCGCGGGCGGCATCGCGGTGGCGATCTCGGCCACGGCGGACCAGCTGTATTCGGCCACTTTCGTGGTTCAGACCGCCTGGCATTTCGTCGCCGCCGATCTTCTGTGGCAGCCGCGCGGGGACTTTGCCGCGATGGTGGCGGACCTGCGCGGCGTGATGGCGCGCGAGGCCAATCCGGCGATGCTGGCGCTTGCCGATGCCGCCACGGCGCGCGGGCTGGAGGTGCTGGTAGATCAGGACCTCTTCACCATCGGCCATGGCCGGGCCTCGCAAAGCTGGCCGATGGGCGCTTTGCCCGATCCAGCGGCGCTGGATTGGGAGGCGCTTGGCAACCTGCCCCTGGGCCTGGTGACCGGCACCAATGGCAAGACCACCACCACGCGGCTGGCCATGGCGATGGCACAAGCGGCGGGGCGGGTGGCGGGGCTGACCTCGACCGACATGGTGCGCGTTGGCGATGAAGTGATCGACCGGGGCGATTACTCCGGCCCCGGCGGGGCGCGACTGTTGCTGCGCCATCCCGCTTTGGAAACCGGCATTCTGGAGATTGCCCGGGGCGGCATCCTGCGCCGCGGCTTGCCCGTGCGCCAAGCCTCGGCCGCCGTGGTCACCAATGTCGCCGCCGACCATCTGGGCGAATATGGCATCGACTCGGTTGCCGAACTCGCACAGGCGAAATTCGCCATCCGCCATGGGTTGCGCGCGGGCGGGGTGCTGATCCTCAACGCCGATGACCCGCCTGTCGTGGCCGAAGCCGCCAGGCTGGGCCTTCAGACTGCCTGGTATTCGCTGCGCGCCGATGCGCCCGTGGTTCTGGAGGCTCGCGCCGCCGGGCGGCTGCATGGCGTTATTCGGGATGGTGCGATCTGGCTGCTGGCCGGGACGCAAGCGGAACGGGTAATTTCAGTCGCCGAGGTGCCCATCGCCATGGGTGGCGCGGCGGCCTATAACGTCTCGAACGCGCTGGCCGCGTGCTGCCTGAGCCACACCTTGGGCATCAGCGCCGAGGCAATGGGCCGGGCGCTGGCCGGCTTCCGCTCTGACCCGACGGACAATCCGGGCCGGATGAACGAGTTTGCCCATAATGGCGCCCGGCTGTTTGTCGATTTCGCCCATAACCCGCATTCCATCGCCGCCGTCACCGGGGCGCTGGCCGCGCTGCCCGCCAAGCGGCGCTTTGTGATGATGGCCCATGCCGGTGACCGATCCGACGAGGACATCCGGGGGCTGGCGCGCGGAGCTTGCGCTTTGGGGCCCGATGTGGTGCTGGTCACCGAATTGCCCGACTATCTGAGGGGGCGCGGAACCGGGGAAATCCCCGCTTTGCTGCGGGCCGAATGTCTGGCCCAGGGCATTCCGGCCGACCGGATCTTGCAGGCGGGCTCTCCTGCCGAAGGCGTGAGCCAGATTATGGCGCTGCTGCAGCCCGGCGATTTGGCGCTGTTGCTGGTGCATTCCCAGCGCGACCGGATTTTCCAGATGTTGGGCGGCGGCGACCCGCAAGCCAAGGCGGGGGCCGTGTAACGCCGTTCTTGGCCAAGCCCGGGGCCAAAGTGGCCGACCTTGGCGAACAGCCAGAAACGGTCGGTCCGTTGCCCGGCCTTTTGGGTTCCGTAACTTCATCTACGCAACCACGCGAAAAGGAACGCGCTTGGAGACGGCCGTGCTGGTTTCGCCAGGCGCGACTCAGCGGTCGACCTCGATGACGAAGCAGGTCCCAACACCCAACTCCGATTCATAGTGGCTCTGATGATGTGCCGTCGGGGGGCGGTCACATCATCAGAGCCTCTCTCCATGGAAAACTCCGATTCCGTTGAAACACCCTATCTCGGTGTCCACGAAACCGGCAGCAGGCCAATTTCTATACCTGAGCGGTTGTGCAGTCATTGAATCAATAGGAACGCGCAATGCGGCCTTGGGCGGGTCTGGACGAACACTTATCAAGGGGAAACACGTCGGGTTTCCGCCGGCACAGCCCTGGGCTTGGCTGGCGTCAGGCACTGGGGGCGATCTGCATGGCGTCGGGGGGGATAGAAGCACCATCCTTCAACCGGCGGGGTGAAGCGTAAGCCAGACCGGTTGGTGATCGGAAGCGCCTGTCACGGTATCGGTCCATGCCTTGGTGAGACGCTCAACCAATACGGGTGAAAGCAGCAAGTAGTCGATCCGCTGATCGTGGAAGGCGCCCTGATGGGCGTCTGCGAAGAAAGTGACGCCGCTGTCGCCGGGACAAGTGGCCGCGCGCCAGCCATCCACCAGGCCGAACCCGTCGTCGCCGTCCGAGGTTAGAATTTGCAGCTCAGTCGAATGCGGCTCGGCGTTGAAGTCGCCGGCAAGGATCACCGGCACGGGCATCGGCGGGGCCGCGTCACCGCACTGCCAAAGCTCGTAGTCGGCGTCCACCCCGCTCCACGCGCCCCCTTCCACAGCGGCGTCAAGGACCAGCTTTCGCAACGCTTCGACCTGAAGACAACGTTCCTCGGCGTCAACGTGGGACAGGTGAAGGTTGATCACCCTCATCGCTCCGCCGGGCGCGTCGATCACGGTTTCGAGCGCGACGGTCCAGGTGTTCATTTCCTCACCCTTTCCGATCTTCGGCAGCACGATGGCGCGGCTGGACAGGATCGGCCATCGCGAAAGCGTCGCGTTCCCGAACTGCCGGCGCCGGTTCACGACCACGCCGTCGGCTCGGTGCGAGGCGTCGACATCCAGCCCGGCACCGAAAACGACATACCGATCCGGAAAGAGGGCCATGATCTCCGCGACCTGGTCGGCCATCCCGGTGCGGCGCCAGTGCCGGTCCACTTCCTGCAGGCAGATGATATCCGCCTCGCGAACAACGTCCGCCATGCGCGCGAGTTCGATCAGGCCGTCGCGCCCGCGCCCGAACTGGATGTTGAACGTGACGAGTTTCACTCTGCTCCGCCTCTTTGGACCGGGCCGTCAAGCGAGAAGTGGCGCGGAAACAGCATCACAAGCAGGCTGCGCGCCATGTACCTGGCATCGGCGATGGTGAGTGGTGTTGGGCCTTGGGTGAGGTCGATCCACATCCCTCCCAGCGCCATGTCAATCAGTCGGCCGGTCACCCGGGGCTCGTGACCCGGGTAGTCGCCTTCCGCAATGATCTCTCCGCAAAGGTCCTGGGTCAGTGCCGTGAAGTGGGTGGTCTGGTCGCCGAAATCCGAAAGGTAGTCGGGTCGCCCGTTCAGTTCGACCCAGAATGTCCTCCAGGCGGCGAGGTAGCGCGGGGTAAAATAGTGTGCCACAAACTCCGCCTCGACCAGTCTCCAGAGCCGATCGGCGGCCGCCCCCGCGCCGATCTGGCTTGCGTGAAGACTGCCGAAGTAGCCCCGGGACATATGCGCCATGACCTCGTGCAGCAGGCCCTCCTTCGAGTTGAAATGCAGAAGGATCAGGGCAGGTGAAACACCGGCCACGTCGGCGACCTCGGCCAGCGTGAAGCCGCCATATCCCTTCTCCGCCAGCGTGGTGATCGTCGCCTCGATCAACTCCCTTTTGCGGTCGAGCGGGTCGAGCCGAGCGCGCTTTGTCCTGGGCTTAAGAGCGTCCAAACGAGCACCTTGAGGTTGCTAAATCAAAATTCAGTAACACCTGTGTAACTAGGTGCGCGCGGTCGACGCAAGTCCACCAAGAGTATTTTTTCCCTGTCAAACTTGAATATTGACAAATCCTGGATCGTTGGCTTTAAGTTCTATCTAATGAATACTAATTCACCAAGCGAACCCTGAGGCACGAAATGAAGCCACGTCTTTCCTTGATCGCGGCGGCCCTAGCCGCTCTCGCCAGCCCTGCCATGGCCGAACAGGTCCTGCGCATAGGGAATGATATCGGCTTTGGGGCGGCCACAACCATGGACCCCTATGACGGCAGCCGGGACTGGCCGGCTATCAATCTGGGGCACCTCGATTTTTGACCATTTTTGCTGGCGCTTAGCGCCGGCAGGGGTTTGAAGGCAAGCGTAACGCCAGCCGCTGCCCTCTTGGCGCACCTGTGGGTCGCGGTCATGGGCTGCTGAAGTGCGGTTTTACGGCCTCGCGGCCCGATCTGCGCGCAGGTGTCAGGCCGGGCAAGGGTTCAGGCGGCGCAGCTGCACAAGGCGACGCATATTGTAGGCAAGGTTCTTCATCCCGATCTTGGCCTTGGCGCGGACCATGCCGATCGTGCGCACCAGGGTGCCGCCCATGTCGTTGGCCTGCGCGCCGAAGATGTGCTCGACCCGGACCCGCACCGAGGATTTGGTCCGGTTGCTGCCCTTGGCCTGTTCGGTCAGCGGCTTGCCGCGCTTGCCCTTGCGGTGGATGTGGCTGGTCAGCTTTGCGGCGCGCAGCTTCACT
>JANOGU010000240.1:0-14592 GCA_031406135.1 Rhodobacterales bacterium | reverse complement strand
CCGACCTCGACCACGCGGTTGCTGGGTATGCGGAAGAAGTCGGTGGCGCTGACGGCGTTGCGCGACATCCAGATGAATATCTTGTCGCGCCAATGGTACATCTTGGAATGCAGGCCCGGCACCAGCTTTTCGTGGCCCAGGAAGAACGATGTGTCCATCAGGTCGCATTTCAGGCCGAGCGCCGCGCAGGCACCGAGCGCGCGCGGCACGTTGGGCGATTCCTTGAAGCCGTAATGCACCTCAAGCCGGTAGAATCCCTTGCCCAGCTCTTCCAGCTTCAGGCGCTCGCTGTCCTTGACGAAAGGCCGGTCCTCGGTAAGCACCGCGGCCGAGGGACAGGAGTTTCAGCGTCATCATCAGGCGGACGGCGTCCTTCGGCATCGGCTCGCCGACCCCGCAGCAATGCGACAGGATCAGGTTTTCCTGAAGCTTTGCCGTATCCTGCGGGGCGATCTTGAGGCTGGCGAGCTTGCCGAAGCCGGTGTTGACGCCGTAGACGGCTGCGTCCCCGGCCGCAGCGGCGGCAATGCGCCGGGCGGCGGCCTCCACGGCGGGGCGGGCGGCGGGGTCGAGCCGCGCCGAAGCGCCGCTGCGCCAGAGCCGTTCAAGTTGCGACAGTGGTGTCGCGCCGGGGGTCAAGGTCTCAGACAATTGCGCCTCCGAGGATGCGGGTATGCGGGCGGACGCCACCGATGCGGTAGGACAGTTCCGCCGGGTGGCGGGCGTTCCAGAGCGTGAGGTCGGCGCGCAGGCCCGGGGCGATGCTGCCGCGGTCGGCAAGGCCGAGCGCGCGGGCGGCATGGGCGGTGGTGCCGAGCAGCGCCTCTTCCGGCGTCAGGCGGAACAGCGTGCAGGCCATGTTCATCGCCAGCGTGAGCGAGGCCAGCGGCGAGGAGCCGGGGTTCCAGTCGGTCGCCACCATCATCGGCACGCCCGCTGCGCGCAGCGCGGCGACCGGGGGGGCCTGGGTTTCGCGCAGGGTGTAGAACGCCCCGGGCAGCAGACCCGCAACCGTCCCGGCCGCGGCCATGGCCGCGATCCCGGCATCATCGAGGTATTCCACATGGTCGGCCGACAGGCCCCGGCGCGCCGCGACCATCGCGGCGCCGGAGAGGTTCGACAACTGCTCGGCATGCAGCTTCACCGGCAGACCCAGCGCCTGGGCCGCATCAAAGAGCCGCGCGACCTGCGCCGGCGAAAAGGCGATGCCCTCGCAGAAGGCATCCACCGCATCGACCAGCCCCTCGGCATGGGCGGCGTGCAGCGAGGCGATCGCGATCTCGTCGATATAGGCGTCGGGGCGGCCCTGGTACTCGGGCGGCACGGCATGGGCGGCCAGATGGGTGACGCGCACCGTCGCGGGCCGCAGGGCACCGAGGCGACGGGCGGCGCGCAGGATTTTCAGCTCGTCCGCCACCGTCAGGCCGTAGCCCGACTTGATCTCCACCGTCCCGACCCCGTCGGCCAGCAGCGCGTCCAGACGGGGCAGCGCCAGCGCCACCAGGTCGTCCTCCGACGCGGCACGGGTGGCGGTGACGGTGGCGAGAATCCCGCCGCCAGCGCGCGCGATCTCGGTGTAGGACGCGCCCTTCAGACGCATCTCGAATTCGCCGGCGCGGTCGCCGGCAAAGACGATATGGCTATGCGCATCGATCAGCGCGGGGGTCAGAAGCCGCCCGCCGCCGTCCATCGCCTCCCCCGCCGGACGGGCGGCGGCGGGGCCGACCCAGGCGATGCGGTCGCCAGCGGTCACCACGGCGGCGTCGGGGATCAGGCCGTAGCCCCCCTGCATCGTTGCCGCCGTGACATTGGTGAGAATCATGAAGACTTGCCTTATGATCAATCATTACCGTAATATGACTACGCATAATCGCGGTCAAGGGGGGCGTTCATGGCAATGATCTGGGCGGAACAGGCGCTCTTGCCGGACGGCTGGGCGCGGGACGTGGCGGTGACGGTAGAGGCCGGGCGCATCGTGGCCGTCACCCCCGGCACCCCACCGCAGGGTGAGCGCGTCGCGGCGCTGCTGTCCGCGCCGGCCAACCTGCATTCCCACACCTTCCAGCGCGCCATGGCCGGGCTGACCGAACGGCGTGGCACCGAGGGACAGGACAGCTTCTGGACCTGGCGGACATTGATGTACCGCTTCCTCGACCAGCTGACACCCGAGGACGTGCAAGCGATCGCGACCTTCGCGATGGTCGAGATGGCCGAGTCCGGCTTCGCCGCGGTCTGCGAATTCCACTACCTCCATCATGCGCCAGGCGGCGCGGCCTATGCCGACCCGGCAGAGATGTCCGGACGTGTCGCGGCGGCGGCGCGGGCCACGGGCCTGGGGCTGACGCTGCTGCCCGTGCTCTACGAGGTCGGCGGCTGCGACGGCCGCGCGCTGGCCGGCGGGCAGTTGCGCTTCGGCTGTAATCCTGACCGTTTCGACGCCCTGCATGCCGCGGCAGCGCGGCATCTCACCCGGGCCGACGACGTGATCGGCGTGGCCCCGCATTCCCTTCGGGCGGTGACACCCTCAGGGCTGCGGCAGGCGGCGGCAATGGGCGGCCCGGTCCACATCCACGTCGCCGAGCAGGTGGCGGAGGTCGAGGAGGTGCTGGCCTTCCGCGGCGCGCGGCCGGTCGAGTGGCTCATGGACCAGGCCGAGGTCGGCCCCGGCTGGTGCCTGATCCACGCCACCCAGATGGAGCCCGGCGAAACGCTGCGCATTGCCGCGACCGGGGCGGTGGCGGGGCTCTGCCCGGTGACCGAGGCGAACCTCGGCGATGGCATCTTCGACGGCGTGCGCTACCGCTCCGCGGGCGGCGTCTGGGGCCTGGGCACCGACAGCAACGTGCGTATCTCGCTGGCAGAGGAGCTGCGCACCCTCGACTACAGCCAGCGCCTGCGTGACAGGGTCCGGGCGGCGATGGCGGAGCCCGGCGGATCCACCGGCCGCGCGCTCTGGGACGGCGCCGTCGCCGGCGGCGCGCGGGCCGCGGGACGCGGCACGGGCGGCATCGCCGTCGGGCAATGGGCCGACCTTATCGCTCCGGACCTCTCTGGTCCGGACCTCGAGGGGCGCGAAGGCGACACGATCCTCGACGCGCTGGTCTTCGCCCGGGGCGGGATCGACCGGGTCTGGTCGGCCGGCCGCGGCATCGTGCAGGGCGGCCGCCACATCGCCCGCGACGCGGCGCAAGCGGCGTTCCGCGCCACCATGGCCCGGCTGCGGGACGCCGCATGAAGGGCTGGGAGGCGATCCGCGGCGACCTTCGCGCCCGCATCGCCGCGCGCCACTGGCCACCGGGCGCGGTGCTGCCGACCGAGACGGCGCTGGCCGCCGAATACGGCGTCGCCCGCGGAACCGTGGCGCGCGCCCTGACCGACCTCGCGGCAAACGGCCTGGTGGAACGCCGCCGCCGCGCCGGCACCCGGGTCGCCCAGATGCCGGTGCGCCGTGCGGTGCTGGCGATCCCGGTGATCCGGCGCGAGGTGGAAGCGCGGGGTCAGGTCCACGGCCACCGGCTGCTGGATTGCCGCAGCGCCGTGCCGCCGGTGGCCGTCACCGCAGCGCTCGACCTGCCCGAGGGCGGGCCCCTGCTGCACCTCGAGACGCTGCACCTCGCCGATGGCCGGCCCTTCGCACTGGAAGAGCGCTGGCTGAACCCGGCCGCTCTGCCATCTCCCGCGCCGGATTTCGCTTCGGTCACCGCCAATGAATGGCTGGTGGCCACGATCCCGCATGCCACGGGCGAGATCGCCTTTTCCGCCGCCGCCGCCAGCCCGCGCGAAGCCGCGGCGCTGGGCGTGCCTCCTGGCACTGCGGTCTTCGTCACCGAACGGCTGACCCGGACCGAGGCGCATCCGGTGACCTGGGTGCGGCTCTGCCACGCGCCGGGCTACCGGCTGGCCACCGCGCTCTGACCGCCGCTTTCCGCCGAGGCGGACGGTCACCGCTTGGCGGCGGGCCGCGTCTCGGCTAGGTCCGGACGGTCCCGAACGGAGCCTTGCATCGCATGTCCCGCCTGACCCGCCGCGCCGCTCTCCTCTCTTCCCTCGCGCTGGCCGCCTGCGGCCCGCGCCGCCCCGCCGCCGGCCGTTTCAACCCGCCGCTGCACGAGAACGAGACGCCCGCACTGCGCGCGCTCATCAACCGCTATGCCAACCTCTACGAGGTGCCGCCCAGCCTGGTGCACCGGGTGATCCTGCGCGAGAGCCGGCACCGGCCGGACGCGCGCAACGGCCCCTACTACGGGCTGATGCAGATCCTGCCGCAGACCGCGCATACCATGGGCTACGACGGGCCGCCCGAAGGCCTGCTCGATGCCGAGACCAACCTGCGCTACGGCGTGAAATACCTGCGTGGGGCCTGGCTGGTCTCCGACGGCTCCGAAGAGGCCGCCCTTGGCTGGTATGCAAGCGGCTATTATTACGAGGCCAAGCGCCGGGGCCTGCTGGAAGAGACCGGCCTGCGCAGCTAGCGCATGTCTCTGCCGTCTGGATTCAATGGCGCGAGTCAAAGCCCGGGGCGGTTTTTCCGTTCCTGATTGGGCGCGACACGCCCTAGGTCAGGCGATCTCGATGCGGTAGCTCTCGACCACCGTGTTGGCGAGCAGCTTCTCGCACATCGCCCGGACCGCGGCTTCCGCCGCGGCACGGTCCTGCTGCGCCAGGTCGATCTCGATCAACTTGCCCTGGCGCACGCCTTCCACGCCCGCGAACCCCAGGGTACCGAGTGCGTGGCGCACCGCCTCGCCCTGCGGGTCGAGCACGCCGTCCTTCAGCATCACCGTCACGCGCGCCTTCATCGCCCCTGGCCCTTCAGTTGATCAGCGTCGGCTTGGGGGCATGGGTCACGTTGGAAGGCAGCACGCCCAACCGCCGGGCCAGTTCGGCATAGACCTCGGTCGGCGTGCCGAGGTCGCGCACCGCGCTCTCGGGCGACTGCAGCCCCTCGGCCCCGCGCAGGTCCCACAGCCGGCAGCTGTCGGGGCTGATCTCGTCGGCCAGGATCAGGCGCATGTAGTCGCCCTCCCAGACCCGACCGATCTCGATGCGGAAATCGGCGAGCCGGATGCCGACGCCGATCATCACGCCGGAAAGGAAGTCGTTGACCCGCAGGGCCAGCGCCACGATGTCGTCAAGGTCCTGCTGGGTGGCCCAGCCGAAGGCCACGATGTGCTCTTCTGCCACCATCGGCGACTTCAGCTTTTCGTCCTTGTAGTAGTATTCGACGATGGGCCGCGGCAGGGACGTGCCTTCCGGAATGCCCAGACGCTCCGCCAGCCCGCCGGCCGAGAAGTTGCGCACCACCACCTCCAGCGGCACGATCTCGACCATGCGCACCAGCTGCTCGCGCATGTTCAGCCGGCGGATGAAATGCGTGGGCACCCCGATGGCGTTCAGACCGGACATGAAGAACTCGGACAGGCGGTTGTTCAGCACGCCCTTGCCCTCGACGGCGCTGCGCAGTTCGGTCGCGGCGCCGGTGCCTTCGTCCTTGAAATACTGGATCAGGGTGCCCGGTTCGGGCCCCTCGTAGAGAATCTTCGCCTGCCCCTCGTAAATCTTCTTGCGGCGCGCCATCAAGCCTCCGTCAGGGGCCGGAAAACGCCGCGCCCTGTGGAGCGCCATATAGGCCAAGGGGGAGGGCGCCGCAAGCACAAGGCCCTGCCAGGCAGGCGGGCCGGGCCGGTCAGGCGAGGCCGCGGTGCGCCACCGTCATCACGTCGAGGATCACGGCAAGCCGCGCCGGGGCCACGCGCAGCACCTCGGCCGAGCGCTCGATCATGCCGCGTTCGTCCGCATCGAGCCGGCCGTCGGCCAGCGCCGCCCGGGCCGCGAGGCAGATCGCGGTCTCGGCCAAAGGTCCAGCCAGATGCGGTGCGATGGCGCGCAGCATCCGCAGCGGGCCGCGGTCGGCAAGCTCTGCCTGCAAGTCGCGCGCGGTCCGGGCGAGGCCGCGCACGGCGAGCCCCGACAGCGCCGGTGACGTGGCCACCACCAGCAGCGCGTCCGCGAGCCGTCGGTCCTCCACCCGCCCCTCGGGCGCGAGCGTCATCAGCACGACCGCCAGAAGCGCGATCGCCGCGGCCTCTTGGCCGGGCTCCACCACCCTGGACGATCCGTCAAATGCGCCCTGATGTCCCATGCCTGCGACCTGCTGCCCTGGGACAAGCCTGCACGCGGATCAGGGCGGGATTGCGGCGCGGCCTAGGCCCGCCCGTGGCTCTTGCGAGGGACGCCGCGGGCGCGCATATACGCTGCCAGCGCCAGCAGCACAGGGAGCCGCCGCCGTGACCACTTTCGACGACCGCGAGCAGGCCTTTGAAAACAAGTTCGCGCATGACGAGGAAATGCTGTTCCGCGCCGGTGCCCGCCGCAACAAGCTGGCCGGGCTCTGGGCCGCGGGGCTCATGGGCCTGTCCGGAGACGCCGCGGCGGACTACGCGATGACCGTGGTCCAGGCGGACTTCGAGGAGGTGGGCGAGGACGACGTGGTGCGCAAGCTCGTCGCCGATCTTGCCGGCAGGGCCACGACCGACGAGGTGCGCGCCAAGCTGGCCGAGCTTGTGCCCGTCGCCAAGGCGCAGTTGATGTCCGAGGTCTGACGCTTCGCTCGACCCCTCCCACCGCGAGGCCCCCATGCACGATGCCCTCTCCCGGCTCCTCGCCGCCCGCGACTGGCTTCTCGCCGATGGCGCGACCGGGACCAACCTGTTCAACGCCGGGCTCTCGGCCGGCGAGCCGCCGGAGATGTGGAACGTCGAGAAGCCTGCGGAAATCCGCAAGCTCTATGCCGATGCGGTCGACGCAGGGTCCGACCTGTTCCTGACCAACAGCTTCGGCGGCAACGCCAGCCGGCTGAAACTGCACGGCGCCGAACGCCGGGTACACGAGCTGAACCGCATCGCTGCCGAGATCGGCCGCGAGGTCGCCGACGCGGCGGGCCGGCCGGTTGTGGTGGCCGGGTCGATCGGTCCCACGGGCGAGATTTTCGAGCCCATGGGCTCGCTGACCCATGCTGCGGCGGTGGAGATGTTCCACGAGCAGGCCGAGGGGCTGAAGGCGGGCGGCGCCGACGTGCTCTGGGTCGAGACGATGAGCGCGGGCGAGGAATACCGGGCCGCCGCCGAAGCCGCGGCGCTGGCCGGCATGCCCTGGTGCGGCACGATGAGCTTCGACACCGCCGGGCGCACGATGATGGGCCTGACTTCGGCCAAGCTCGCCGACATGGTGGAGACGCTGCCCAATCCGCCGCTGGCCTTCGGCGCCAACTGCGGCGTCGGCGCTTCGGACCTGCTGCGCACCGTGCTGGGTTTCGCGGCGCAAGGGACGGAGCGGCCGATCATCGCCAAGGGCAATGCCGGCATCCCGAAGTATCACGACGGCCACATCCACTATGACGGCACGCCCGCACTGATGGCCGACTATGCCGTGCTCGCCCGCGATGCCGGGGTGCGGATCATCGGCGGCTGCTGCGGCGCCACGCCCGACCACCTGCGCGCCATGCGCGCCGCACTGGAAACCCGCCCGCGCGGCCCCCGCCCGACGCTGGAGGCGATCTCCGGCGCGCTCGGCGGGTTTTCCTCGGCGTATGACGGAACCGGCGAGGACACCGGGCCAAAGCGGGAGCGGCGCGGGCGGCGGGGGTAGGGGCGAAAGGTCAGCTGAAGAGGTCGGGCTGCATCGGACGACCCGAAGTCACCCGGAACAGGTCCGTCCGCATCGGCGGAAGAACTTTCGCCAGCCCCAGCCGCGCGCAGGCCAGGTCGAACCGCTTGCGCATCAGGTCGGCCCAGACCCCCTGCCCGCGGAAACGCCGCCCGAAGGTCGGGTCGTAGTCGCGGCCGCCGTGCAGCTCGCGCACCCGGGCCATGACCTTGGCCGCCCGGTCCGGAACCGTCGCCTGCAGCCAGTCCTTCCACAGCCCCGCCACCTCCAGCGGCAGGCGCAGGACGATGGAGGACGCCGCCACCGCGCCCGCCTCTCGCGCCGCCGCGAGGATCGCCTCGACCTCGTGGTCGGTCAGCCCCGGGATCACCGGCGAGACCATCACCCGCACCGGCACGCCCGCCTCAGACAGCCGCCGGATCATCGCCAGCCGCCGCGCCGGCGCCGGCGCCCGCGGCTCCATCTTTCGCGCCAGCCCTGCGTCGAGCGTGGTCAGCGAGATGCCGACCCGCGCCAGCCCGTCCATCGCCATCGGCGCCAGCAGGTCGAGGTCGCGTTCGACGAGGCTGCCGCGGGTGGTGATGCCGAGCGGGTGACGGAAGTCGCGCAGGGTTTCGATCACCTCGCGGGTGACCCGCTCGCGCGCCTCGATCGGCTGGTAGGGGTCGGTGTTCGAGCCCAGCACCATCACCTTCGGCTGATAGCCCTTCTTCGACAGCTCCCCCGCCAGCACGGCCCCGATCCCGGGCCGGGCGATCAGCTTCGTCTCGAAGTCGAGGCCGGGGGAGAGGTTGAGATAGGCATGTGTCGGCCGGGCATAGCAGTAGACGCAGCCATGTTCGCAACCCCGGTAGGGGTTCACCGCGCGGTCGAAGCCGAGGTCCGGCGAGGCATTCCAGGAAATCGCCGAGCGCGCGCGTTCCCGGCGCACCTCGGTGCGCACGACCTGCCCCGCTTCCTCCTGCTCCCAGCCGTCATCGACAGCCTCGCGCGCCCGCGCCTCGAACCGTCCAGCCGCATTCGACGCGGCGCCGCGGCCGCGCAGTTCCTGCCCGGGAAGAAGGCCGTCCCCGCGAGTCATGACGCCAGATTAGAACGAATACAGAACGATTGCCAGCGCCGCCTTGACTTCGTCGGCTTTCGACGGGCCGATGTCGGAAACGGAAGGGTGGCCCCGGCCCATCAGGCGCATGCCACCGAAAACCCTGAGAGGCTGCCATGTCCGACGACGAGATCATCCTTGCCGACCTCGACGACGAGGAACTTGTGCTGCAGATGCACGACGACCTCTACGACGGACTGAAGGAAGAGATCGAGGAGGGCGTCAACATCCTCCTGTCGCGCGGCTGGGTGCCCTACGACGTGCTGACCAAGGCGCTGGTCGCCGGGATGAAGGTCGTCGGCGACGACTTCCGCGACGGCATCCTGTTCGTGCCCGAGGTGCTCCTGTCGGCCAACGCGATGAAGGCCGGGATGTTCATCCTGAAGCCGCTGCTGGCCGAGACCGGCGCCCCGCGCATGGGCAAGATGGTGATCGGCACGGTCAAGGGCGACATCCACGACATCGGCAAGAACCTTGTCGGCATGATGATGGAAGGCGCAGGGTTCGAGGTGCTGGACCTCGGCATCAACAATTCGGTGGAGAAATATCTCGCCGCACTGGAGACCGAAAAGCCCGACATCCTGGGCATGTCGGCGCTGCTGACGACGACGATGCCCTACATGAAGGTCGTGATCGACACGCTGAAGGAAAAGGGCATGCGCGAGGACTATGTCGTTCTGGTCGGCGGCGCGCCGCTGAACGAGGAGTTCGGCCGCGCAATCGGCGCCGATGCCTACTGCCGCGACGCCGCAGTGGCGGTGGAGACGGCCAAACAATTCATGAGCCGCAAGCACAACCTGGGCGCGGCGCGGGTGTGACCTGCCGGGTGCAACGACACGGAGCTCCGGGTCTCCGCCCGGAGCCCCGTGTCGTTGCGGCGCACCTGTTTTAAAGGCCGGGGCGTCCCTACATTGTCACGACGGAAACCCGACGCCGGCCCGACGCCGGCCCGACGCAATAGTGACGGAGCGCAGCTTGCCCTTCACCACCTTCGCCATCCTGATCGCAGCCGTGATCGCCGCCGCAGGGGTGACCATCGCGCTGGTCTTGCAGGGCGGCTTTCCGCTCGCTGCGGTCGGCCTCGCGGCTCTTGTCCTCAGCCTCTTGCCGGGACTGCGGCGGTGGCGCTGATCCCCGAAGACGAGGTGCTGACCGAGACCGGGCTGGCCGCCGCTGGCCGCGGCCGCGTCCTGGTCATTGCCTGCGGCGCACTGGCGCATGAGGTGCTGGCGGTGACGCGGACGAACGGCTGGGCGCACATCGACCTGCACTGCCTGCCGGCCAAACTGCACCTTTACCCCGAACGCATCACGGCAGCGGTCGAGGCGGCAGTGACGGCGCGGCGCGGCGGCTACGCGGCGACCTATGTGCTGTACGCCGATTGCGGCACGGGCGGGCTTTTGCAGGAAAAGTGCAAGGAACTGGGCGTCGAGATGATCGAAGGCCCGCATTGCTATTCGTTTTTTGAAGGAAACGCGGCCTTCGCCGCGCATCCTGATGAGATCGCCGCGTTCTACCTGACCGATTTCCTTGTCCGCCAGTTCGATGCCTTCATCTGGCGCCCCCTCGGCCTTGACCGGCACCCGGACCTGCGCGCGATGTAT
The DNA here is from genome assembly GCA_031406135.1 of Rhodobacterales bacterium. Taxonomy (GTDB): domain Bacteria; phylum Pseudomonadota; class Alphaproteobacteria; order Rhodobacterales; family Rhodobacteraceae; genus JANOGU01. Next base: position 4,221 of record JANOGU010000240.1, on the reverse strand, counting down.
TTCGGGAATTACGAGAAACTGGTCTACCAGGCCCAGACCGATAATCCCGCACTGGATGCCAAGGCGCAGGACTGTGCCCGGCGGCTGGGGCTGGCCTATGAACGGCGGTCCACCGGCTACGGCGACCTCGTGCCCTTTCTCGAACGCGCGGCGGGCGCCTGACCCCGGAGCGTCAGGCGCCGGACAGCAGTGCCACCGCGGCGGCGCGGGCCTCGGGCGTGACCACGTCGCCGGCCAGCATCCGGGCGATCTCGCCGATCCGGTCCTTGGCCGAAAGCGCGCTGACGATGGTCTGTGAAGCTCCTGAAAACTCGCGTTTTTCCACCCTCCAGTGATGCGCGCCCATGGCCGCGACCTGCGGCGAATGCGTCACCACCAGCACCTGCGCGCCCTCCGCGAGTGCCTTCAGCCGACGTCCCACCGCCGCGGCCGTCGCCCCGCCGACACCGCGGTCGATCTCGTCGAAGATCATCGTGGCGCCCGGGTTGCCCGCCGACAGGCAGACCTTCAACGCCAGCAGAAAGCGCGACAATTCGCCGCCCGAGGCGATGCGATCCAGCGGCCCGGCCGGAGCGCCGGGGTTGGTGGCCACGGTGAAGGTCACCGCGTCCGTCCCTTCCGGTCCGGCCTCTCCGGGTGCAAGGACAGTCTCGAACCGGGCGCGATCCAGCTTCAGGGGTGGCAGTTCGGCCGCCATCGCGGCATCAAGCCGCGCGGCTGCGGCCGTTCGGACCGCGGTCAGCCGGTCCGCCCCGGCCCGATACGCCGCCCGCGCCTCGGCCTCCGCGCGCTCCAGCTCTGCAAGGCCGCGGGCTCCGTCGTCCAGCGTGGCCAGCCGGGCGCGCAGAGCCTCGGCGAACCCGCCCAGATCGTCGGCGGCCACGCCATGCTTTCGCGCCAGCGCGCGCAGCGCGAACAGCCGCTCCTCGACGCCCTCCAGCTCGCCCGGATCGTGCTCCAGCGCGGCGAGCGCCGCCTCCACCCCGGCCTGGGCATCGCTCAGCTCGATCAGCGCCCGTTCCAGCGCTGACAGCGGCGCTTCCAGCGGCGCGTCCGCCTTGCCTGCCGCAGCCTCGAGCCAGCGCCGCGCGTCGCGGATCCGGCTCTCGGCGCCCTCCTCGCCCAGCGCGCCCAGCGCGCGCGCCACATCGCCCGTCACCCGCGCCGCGGCCTGCATCGCGCGCCGGCGGGCGTCCAGCGAGGCCTCCTCGCCGGGCTCGGGCGCCAGACGGTCGAGCTCGGACACGGCATGGCGCAGGAAATCCTCTTCCGCCCGCGCTGCCGCCAGCCGGGCCTCGGCCCCGGCGCGTGCCCTGCCGGCCGCACCCATTTCGGTCCAGGCAGCGCGGACGGGCGTCGGATCGGTTGCGGCAAAGGCATCCAGCATCGCCCGGTGTCCGCGCGGGTTCAGCAGTCCCCGGTCGTCGTGCTGGCCGTGAAGTTCGACCAGCGTGTCACCCAGCGCACGCAGGATCTCCGCACCCGCCCGGCGGTCGTTGGCAAACCCCGTGCGCCGCCCGTCCGCGGACACGACCCGGCGCAGGATCAGCTCGGTTCCCCCTGGCAGTCCGGCTTCGGCCAGGATCGCATGCGCCGGATGTCCGGGCGACAGTGCGAAGACCGCCTCGGCCTCGCCCTGCGCGGCACCTGCCCGCACGACGTCGGCCCGGCCTTTCCAGCCCAGAACCAGACCCAGCGCGTCCAGAAGGATCGACTTTCCCGCTCCGGTCTCGCCGGTCAGGACGTTGAGCCCGGGCCGCAGGTCCAGGCGCAATTCATCGATCAACAGGATGTCGCGGATCCCCAGCGAGATCAGCATGCTATTCCGTCCGGCCGCCCGCGGCAGGGTGCGTGCCAGCACGCACCGCTAAAGCCATTCGCCCCGGAGCAACTGACGATAGATTCTCGACAGCCAGGAATCACCGCGCGCCTCCGGCGATAGCCCGCGACCCTGCAGCAGCCGGAAGGCATCGTCGTAGAAGGGCGAGGACTGGTAGTTGTAGCCCAGGATCGCCGCCGCCGTCGTCGCCTCGTCCTCGAAGCCCAGCGCCAGATAGGCCTCGGTGAGGCGCATCAGCGCCTCGGCGGTGTGGGTCGTGGTCTGGAAATCCTGCACCACGACGCGGAAGCGGTTGATCGCGGCGGTGTAGTTGCCGCGCTTGAGGTAGTAGCGGCCGATCTCCATCTCCTTGGCCGCCAGATGATCGAAGGCGAGGTCGAACTTAAGGATCGCCGAGCGCGCGTATTCGCTGTCGGGATATTTCTCGATCACATCGCGCATGCCCTGCAGCGCCAGGAACGTCAGACCCTGGTCGCGGCCGATCTCGTCGACCTGGTCGTAGTAGCTCAGCGCGAGGAGATACTGGGCATAGGCGGCGTCCTCGTCGCCCGGGTAGATGTCGAGGAAACGCTGGGCGCTGGCACGGGCATCCTCGTAGGACTTGCCCTTGTGCTGGGAGAAGGCCTGCATGATCAACGCCCGCTTGGCCCATTCGGAATAGGGGTAAAGCCGTTCCACCTCGGCGAAAAGCCGGATCGCGTCATCGGGAACGGGTTCGGTCTCCAGCGCGAACTCGCCGCGCTTGAAGATTTCCTCGGCGGTCAGGCTGTCGAGCGGAACCTCGGTGCTGCGGAACGCGCCGCAGCCCGCGACAAGCACCAGCGCAAGGGCCGTGGAAAGCATCCGCACCCGCGCCTTGCCGCCTGCCATGACCTGCCAACCTCGTCCGTCCGGGTGCCCGCCGCGTGCGGCGGTGCCGCTTTGGATGCGTGCCTAGCACAGAAAAAATGCCGGTGCAAAACGCCTTTCGTGCCGGCGCTGAAGGGATCAGAGAGAGCGCGGAATATCCGTGCGCAGGACGCCCACGCCGGGAAGCTTTTGGCCCATGGGAGCCGAGCAATCCACCGGCTCCGCCGCGCCGGGCGTGGCGAAGAGCGCGCGCAGCAGGCGGTTGGTCAGCATGTGGCCTGCCCGCACGCCGGTGTAGCGGCCCAGCACCGGCCCGCCGGCCAGTGCGAGATCGCCCAGCGCATCCAGCATCTTGTGCCGCACCGGCTCGTCGCGGTGGCGCAACCCGCCGGGCGACAGCACACGGTCGCCGTCAACCACCACCGCATTGGCGTAGCTGCCGCCCAGCGCCAGCCCGTTTGCCCGCATCGCCGCCACATCCGCCTCGCGGCAGAAGGTGCGGCTGTCGCTGAGTTCGCGCACGAAGGCACCGTTGGCCATGTTCAGCCGCTTCTCCTGCCGGCCGATGACGGCATCGGCAAAGTCGATGCGGAAGTCGATTTCCAGCATCTCCGCCGGCTCCAGCCGGGCAAAGGCCTCGCCGTCCGACACTTCCACCGGCATCAGCACGCGAATGGCGCGTACCGGGGCATCCTGCTGCACCAGGCCCGCGCGCAGGAATCCTTCGACGAAGGGCACCGCGGACCCGTCAAGGATCGGCACTTCCGGCCCGTCGATCTCGATCACCGCATTGTGGATGCCGGTGCCGGCCAGCGCCGCCATCACATGCTCTACCGTCTGCACCTGAACGCTCGACGGGTTCGCCAGGATCGTGCACAGGCGCGAGGGGATCACCGCGTCCCAGATGGCCGCGACCATCGGGTCGCCCGCGACGGCATCGGTGCGGCGGAACCACAGGCCCATGTTCGCCGCCGCCGGCCGCACCTTCATGCGCACCTGCGCACCGGTGTGGAGGCCGGTCCCGACAAAGGTCGCGACGGATTTCAGGGTCTGCTGCACAGGTCTTCCAGACTTCGCACCATTGCCGCGCGACTCATGCCGCGCCGCGGACCCCTAGGTAGGTGAGCGCCACCGGATCAACAATTCAACGATTGTAACCGGATGTAACAGGGGTCAACGCCTTGACCGCAAACGAAAAGGGCCCCGATCACGGGCCCCCTTCGTTAACCGAGGCAGAGCCTTCAGTTGGCCTGGCGGCGCAGGAAGGCGGGAATCTCGATCCGCTCCTGGTCGGCCGACATCTCGCCATCGTCCTCATAGGCCTGCACCGGCGGCTGCGTCCGGGCATGGCGCTCGGGCTCGGCCCCCTGCCCCATCCCGGCCATCCGGTTGATCAGCGAGCCGATCCCGAAACGCGGCCGTTCGGCCGGCTTTGCCGTCAGCGCGGCTGCCGGCTCTGCCGCGGGCGCAGCGGCCGGGCGGCGCGCGACGGCGGCCTGCAGGCGCGCCAGCGCCTCGGGCGAGGGCGATCC
>JANOGU010000219.1:0-9067 GCA_031406135.1 Rhodobacterales bacterium | reverse complement strand
AACATCACCGCCTATGGCGAAAGCCCCGGAGTGATGACCATCGCCGAGGAGTCGACCGCCTTCCCGGGGGTTTCCCGGCCGGTGGACCATGGCGGGCTGGGTTTCGGCTTCAAGTGGAACATGGGCTGGATGAACGACACGCTCAGCTACATGCACAAGGAGCCGGTGCACCGGAAATACCACCACCACCAGATGACCTTTGGCCTGCACTACGCCTGGTCGGAAAACTACATCCTGCCGATCAGCCATGACGAGGTCGTCCACGGCAAGGGCTCGATGCTGTCGAAGATGCCGGGCAATGGCTGGGAGCAGTTCGCCAACCTGCGCGCCTACTACGGGTTCATGTGGGCGCATCCGGGCAAGAAGCTCCTGTTCATGGGCTGCGAGTTCGCCCAAGGGCGGGAGTGGAACCACAACCAGTCGCTCGACTGGCACCAGATGGACGTGGCCGAGCACAAGGGCGTGCAGAGCCTCGTCGCCGATCTCAACCGCCTCTATCGCGCGACCCCGGCGCTCCATCTCAACGATGCGCGCGCCGAGGGCTTCCAGTGGATCGAGAGCAACGATGCGGAGGCCTCGGTCTATGCCTGGGTGCGGCGCGGCGGAACGAAGGACAAACCGGTCGTCGCCGTCATCAACATGACGCCGGTCGAACGGCGCTACCGGCTGGGCCTTCCGGCGGCGGGCAAATGGGCGGAGATCCTGAACACCGACGCCGGCATCTACGGCGGCGGCAACCGCGGCAATCTGGGCGGCGTGACCGCCGAGGCCACGCCCTGGCACGGCCAGCCGCAATCGGCGCTTGTCACGCTGCCACCGTTGTCGGCCATATACCTGCAACAGGACTGAGCGCGCGGACAACACACCGCGGGGGGGAAGCATGACCACGAAACCGAACGCGCGCCTGGCATCGCAGGCGATGGCCTTCGTCCTTGCGGGCGGGCGCGGCTCGCGCCTGAAGGAGCTGACCGACAAACGGGCCAAGCCCGCGGTCTTTTTCGGCGGCAAGACCCGGATCATCGACTTCGCGCTGTCGAACGCGCTGAACTCCGGCATCCGCAAGATGGCGATCGCCACGCAGTACAAGGCGCACAGCCTGATCCGCCACATCCAGCGCGGCTGGGGCTTCTTCCGGGCCGAGCGCAACGAATATCTCGACGTGCTTCCCGCCAGCCAGCGGATGGACGAGGTCAACTGGTACCGCGGCACCGCGGACGCCGTGGCGCAGAACATCGACATCATCGACAGCTACAACATCAAGTTCGTCGTCGTGCTGGCGGGCGACCACATCTACAAGATGGACTACGAGCTGATGCTGCGCCAGCACGTCGACACCGGCGCCGACGTGACCATCGGCTGCCTGACCGTGCCGCGGATGGAGGCGACCGCCTTCGGTGTCATGCATGTCGATCCGACGATGCGGATCACCGCTTTCCTGGAAAAGCCCAAGAACCCGCCCGGCATCCCGGGCGACCCCGACCATGCGCTGGCCTCGATGGGCATCTATGTCTTCGACTGGGCCTTCCTGCGCGACCTCCTGATGCGCGACATGGTGGATGGCAATTCCACCCACGACTTCGGTTTCGACCTGATCCCGGCCATCGTCAAGAACGGCAAGGCGGTGGCGCACAAGTTCGCCGACAGCTGCGTGCGCGCCTCGACCGAGGAGGTGCCGTACTGGCGCGACGTGGGCACGATCGACGCCTTCTGGCAGGCCAACATCGACCTGACCGATTTCCTGCCCAAGCTCGACCTCTACGACAACTCCTGGCCGATCTGGACCTATGCCGAGATCGTGCCGCCGGCGAAGTTCATCCATGACGAGGACGGCCGGCGCGGGTCAGCCGTGTCGTCGCTGGTCTCGGGCGACTGCATCGTCTCGGGGTCGGAGGTGCGCAATTCGCTGCTGTTCACCGGCGTGCGCGCGCACAGCTTTTCCAGCCTCGAACACGTCGTGGCGCTGCCGCAGGTGATCGTGAGCCGCAAGGCGCAGCTCAGAAGCTGCGTCATCGACCGCAGCGTCATCATCCCGGAGGGTCTGGTCATCGGCGAAGACCCGGACGAGGATGTGAAGTGGTTCCGCCGGTCGGAGGGCGGCATCGTGCTCGTCACCCAGGACATGCTGGATGCGCGGGCGGCAAAGCTCGGCTGAAACGGCACGGGCCAGGGCAGAGGATACGGCATGGGCGGACGGGTGCTTTCGGTCGCATCGGAATGCGTGCCGCTGCTCAAGACGGGCGGGCTGGCGGATGTGGTCGGCGCCCTGCCGGGGGCCCTGGCGCCGCTGGGCTGGGACATGCGCGTGCTGATGCCGGCCTACCGGCCGCTGCGCGCCCGCGCCAAGAAATGGCGCGAGGTCTGGTCCGAGGCGGACCTGTTCGGTGGCCGCGGGACGGTGCTGGCGGGGCAGGTGGCCGGGATGGACGTCCTGCTGCTCGACGCGCCGCATCTCTACGACCGCGACGGCGGGCCCTACGGCGGTCCGGCCGGCGACTGGGGCGACAACCCGCAGCGCTTTGCCGCGCTGTCCTGGGCGGCGGCGCGAATCGCGCGCGAAGGGCTCACCGACGGCTGGCGGCCGCAGGTGCTGCACGTCCACGACTGGCAGGGCGGCCTGGCCCCGGCCTACCTGGCGTTCGGCGGCCCGGGCGATGTCCGGTCCGTCATCACCATCCACAACATCGCCTTCCAGGGCTGGGCGCCCGCAACGCAGATGGCCGCGCTGCGCCTGCCACTGGACGAGTTCCATCCCGCCAGCCTCGAATACTACGGCGGGCTGTCGAGCCTGAAGGCCGGTCTGGTGACGGCGGATGCCATCACCACGGTGTCGCCGACCTATGCCGACGAGTTGACGCGGCCGGAATTCGGCATGGGGCTGCAGGGCGTCATCTCCGCCCGGGCGGCGGTCGTCTCCGGCATCCTGAACGGGGTCGATACCGGGATCTGGTCGCCTGAAGCGGCGGAGATACCGTTTTCTGCCAGCAACCTTGCCGGCAAGGCCGCTACCCGCGCCGCGCTGTGCGACGATTTCGGGCTGGAGGTTCCGGGACCGCTGGCCATCGTGGTCAGCCGCCTGACCGACCAGAAGGGCATCGACCTGATCCCGGTCGTGGCGCCGGAGTTCATCGCCGCCGGCGGCGGGCTTCTGGTCCTGGGGTCGGGCGACCCGGCGCTGGAAGGTGCGATGCGCGGGCTCGCCGCCCGCTTCCCCGGCCGCGTCGGCGTGCGCATCGGCTATGACGAGGCGCTGTCGAAACGGATGTTCGCGGGCGGCGACGCGGTGCTGGTGCCCTCCCGCTTCGAGCCCTGCGGGCTGACGCAGATGTACGGCCTGCGCTTCGGCTCGCTGCCGGTGGTGGCCGAGGTCGGCGGGCTGGCCGATACCGTGATCGGCGTCTCGCCCGCGACCATGGCGGCGGGGGTGGCGACCGGCGTGACCTTCCACCCGACCGATGCCACCGCCTTCGGCCAGGCGCTGCGCAAACTGAGCGACCTGCATGCCCGGCCCGCGGACTGGGCGAAGGTCCAGGCCAACGCCATGGCGCACCCTGTCGGCTGGGAGACCTCCGCCGCCGCCTATGCCGCGCTCTACGCCCGGCTTCTGGCGTGACCCCCACTGCCCACGACGCCCCGCCGGCGCGGCTGTCCGGCCATTCCACCGGCCCTGGCCGCCCTTGGCCGATGGGCGCCTCGTTCGACGGCGAGGGCGTGAACTTCGCCGTCTTCTCCGCCCATGCCGAGGCGATCGAGCTTTGCCTGTTCTCCTCCGACGGGCGCAAGGAACTGGCCCGCCTGCCGTTCCGCGAGCGCGACGGCGACATCTGGCACCTGCATGTCGGCGGGCTGACCCCCGGCACCGTCTACGGCCTGCGCGCGCATGGCCCTTACGTCCCGGAACAGGGCCACCGCTTCAACCCGCACAAGCTGCTGCTGGACCCCTATGCCCGGGGCCTCGAAGGTCGCCTGAAATGGTCCGATGCGCTGATGGGCTACAAGGTCGGCTCGCCGCGCGGCGACCTGTCGTTCGACACCCGCGACAGCGCCTTTGCGGTGCCCAAGGCGGTGGTGGTGGACCCCACCTTCAGCTGGGGCCTCGACCGCGCGCCGCGCCGCTCCCGTTCGGAAACCGTGATCTACGAGGCTCATGTCAAGGGCCTGACCATGCTCGCGCCCGGGGTGGAGAAGCCGCTGCGCGGCACCTATCTCGGGCTCTCGTCCGACGCGGTCATCGAGCACCTGCTGCGCCTTGGGGTGACCGCCATCGAGCTGATGCCGGTCCACGCCTTTGTCGACGACCGCTTCCTTGTCGCCCAGGGCCTGCGCAATTACTGGGGCTACCAGACGCTGGCCTTCTTCGCGCCCGAGCCGCGCTACATGACCAAGGGCGCGCTCTGGGAGTTCCAGACCATGGTGCGGCGCTTCCACGCCGCCGGCATCGAGGTGATCCTCGACGTGGTCTACAACCACTCCTGCGAAGGCGACGAGTGGGGGCCGACGCTCAGCTTCCGCGGCCTCGACAATGCCAGCTACTATCGCCTGGCCGAGGGCGGGCGGCGCTACGTCAATGACGGCGGCGTCGGCAATACGCTGAACCTGACCAACCCCATGGTCCTTCGGATGGTCATGGATTCGCTGCGCTACTGGGTCGAACACGGCCATGTGGACGGTTTCCGCTTCGACCTCGCCACCACGCTGGGGCGCGAGGCGCATGGCTTCGACCCGCAGGGTGGCTTTCTCGACGCGATCCGCCAGGACCCGCTGCTGGCGCAGGTCAAGCTGATCGCCGAGCCTTGGGACGTGGGCCCCGGGGGCTACCAGCTCGGCGCCTTTCCGCACCCGTTCCACGAATGGAACGACACCTACCGCGACGGCGTCCGCCGCTTCTGGCGCGGCGATCCGGGGATGACGCCGGACCTCGCCAAGCGGCTCCTGGGCTCGGCCGAGAAGTTCGACCACTCGGGCCGCTCGGCCACCTCATCGGTCAACTACCTGACCTGCCACGACGGCTTCACGCTCGCCGACGCGACCAGCTTCACGGTGAAGCGCAATCTCGCCAACGGCGAGGACAACCGCGATGGCCACCACGAGAACTATTCCGACAACCTCGGCGCAGAAGGCCAGACCGACGAGCCGCGCATCCTCGCCGCCCGCGCGCTGCGGCGGCGCAACCTTCTGGCGACGCTGTTCCTCAGCCAGGGCACGCCGATGCTTCTGGGCGGGGACGAGATCGGCAACTCCCAGGGCGGCAACAACAATGCCTATGCCCAGGACAACCCGACCGGCTGGGTGGTCTGGTCCAACCCCGACGCGAGCCTCGCGACCTTCATTGGCCGCCTCGCCGCGATTCGCCGCCAGCACCCCGTGCTGCGCCAGCGCCGCTTTCTGCATGCCAAGACCCGGGCCACCGACAAGCTGCCCGACGTGATCTGGCGCCGCCCCGACGGCACGATCCCGAAGCCCGAGGACTGGCACAACCCCGCCTTCCGCTGCCTCTGCGTCGAGCTGCGCACCGCGGCGGAAGGCGGCGGCACCGCCGAGGACGCGGTCTTTGCCGTCTTCAACCAGGGTCCCTCGGTGCCGATCGTCCTGCCGGACACGGCGCCGGCCTGGCGGCTCATCCTCGACACCGTGCACCTCGACGCCAAGCCGTCGGTGGTGAAGGGGCCACTGGAAGCGCCGGCCCATTCCGTGCTTGTGTTCGAACGCGCCTGAGACCCGAAGGAGACCGCGATGACCATCCGCACCGTGGCCGTGAAGCCTTTCGAGGGTCAGAAGCCCGGCACTTCAGGGCTGCGCAAGAAGACCACCGTCTTCGGCCAGCCGCATTACCTGGAATGCTTCATCCAGTCGATCTTCAACGCCATCGGCGGGGTCGAAGGGAAGCGGCTGGTGCTTGGCGGCGACGGGCGTTTCTTCAACGACCGCTCGGCGCAGCGCATCCTGCGCATGGCCATCGCCAACGGCGTCGACAGCGTGGTCGTGGGCAAGGACGCGCTGTTGTCCACGCCCGCCGCCAGCCACCTGATCCGCCTGTCAGGGGCCGATGGCGGGATCATCTTGTCGGCCAGCCACAACCCCGGCGGACCGAAGGGGGATTTCGGGGTCAAATACAACGTTGCCAACGGCGGACCGGCGCCGGAAGCGGTGACCGAGGCGATCTATGCCGAAACGCAGAAGATCACCGAATACCGCATCTGGGAGGGCGGACCGATCAATCTCTCCGGCGCCGGGCAGGGGCTGGTGGAGGCCACCAGCGTCATCACCGTTGATCCGGTCTCGGACTATCTCGAACTGATGCAGGGCCTGTTCGACTTCAACGCCATACGGGCGATGTTCCTGGACGGCTTCCGGATGCGGATGGATTCGATGAATGCCGTGACTGGCCCCTACGCCAAGTGGATTCTCGAAGGCCACCTCATGGCGCCGGAAGGCACCGTGGTGAACGCCGAGCCGCTGCCGGATTTCGGCGGACTGCACCCCGACCCGAACCCGACCTGGGCCAAGGCGTTGATGGACGAGATGATGGGGCCGGACGCGCCGGATTTCGGCGCCGCCTCCGACGGCGACGGCGACCGCAACATGGTGGTCGGACGCGGCATCTACATCTCGCCGTCGGATTCGCTCGCGGTGCTGGCCGCCAATGCGCAGCTGGTGCCTGCCTTCAAGTCTGGCCTGCAGGGCGTCGCGCGCTCGATGCCCACCTCCTGCGCGGTGGACCGCGTGGCGGAGGGGTTGGCGCTGACCTGTTTCGAGACGCCGACCGGCTGGAAATTCTTCGGCAACCTGCTCGATGCCGAGATGGCGACGATCTGCGGCGAGGAAAGCTTCGGCACCGGGTCCAACCACGTGCGCGAGAAGGACGGGCTCTGGGCGATCCTGTTCTGGCTCAACATCCTCGCCGTCCGCAAGCAGCCGGTGGCCGAGATCATGCGCGAACACTGGGCGAAGTACGGCCGCAACTACTACAGCCGCCACGACTTCGAGGCGATCCCCGCGGACGACGCCGAGATGTTGATCGAGGTGCTGCGTGCAACCCTTGCCGACCTGCCCGGCCAGGTCCACGAGGGGATGACGGTGCAGGCGGCGGACGACTTCGCCTATACCGACCCGGTCGACGGGTCGGTCAGTGCGAAACAGGGCGTGCGCATCATGTTCGCGGACGGCAGCCGCATCGTCCTGCGCCTGTCGGGCACCGGGACCGAGGGCGCGACGCTGCGGATCTATCTCGAACGCTATGCGCCCGGGCCGGACGGCCTCGACCTTGACCCGCAGGAGGCGCTGGCGCCGATCATCCGTGCGGCGCATGCCATCGCCGGGATCGAGACCTATACCGGGCGCACGACGCCGGATGTGATCACCTGATCCGGCACCCGCCAGAGGCGGGAAAGGTGTGGCGCCGCGCCGCCGCGCCCGCCTAACCCCACCCCCGAATCCGCCCGGGGAAGGGACATGCACCTTGAGGACAGCCGCCCGATCGCGGCCGAGCCGGCCGCGGACGCGGTCGGGCAGAGGTCCGGACCATTGAGCGCGTGGCCAATGCCGACGGCGGCACGGTGGGCAGATTGCCCATCCTACCCGGACGCCCGGGTATCGCGCTGACCGATAGTAGGGTGGGCAATCTGCCCACCGTCCGATACGGCCTCAGTGAGACACTCATGCCCAAGGGCGGTGGCATCGGCGCCGGCACCAAGCGGCGTGAGGGCATCGTCTCTTTCAGTTGCGCGATCTCGATCCGGGTGCGGACCCGCAACGCGGCGTCGAGGTTCGAGAGCGGCTCGTCGAAGAGATAGACCTTGGGGTCGCGCACGATGGTGCGGCCGATGGCGACGCGCTGACGCTGGCCGCCCGACAGCGCCTTGGGCGGGCGGTCGAGGTAGGGGGTCAGCTGCAAGGTGCGCGCGGCCTTCTCGACCGCCGCGTCGATTTCGGCCTGGGACTTCCTGGCGAGCTTCAGCGCGAAACTCATGTTGTCGCGCACCGTCATGTGCGGGTAGAGCGCGTAGCTCTGGAACACCATTGCGATGCCGCGCTGGCCGGGCGGCACGTGGTTCATCCGCACCCCGTCGATGGAGAAATCGCCTCCGGTGATCTTTTCCAGCCCCGCGATCATCCGCAAAAGCGTCGACTTGCCGCAGCCCGAGGGGCCGACGAAGACGATCATCTCCCCGGTCTTGATGTCGAGGTTGTCAACGCCGGAGGCGGCGGTGAAGTAGGCGCATGCTTTCGACCAGCACCTGATCCTCGCCGCGCCACGGCCCGAGCAGGGTGATCGACCGGCCTTCCAGATTGTTCGCCTCGTCATGGGCCTTCTAGCTGTCCCGGTTGAAGGCGCCTTCCCCGATGGGGAACTTGAACTCCTGCGCGGCAGCCGCGCCGGACATCAGCACAAGCGCCGCAGCGCCCGCGCAAAGCCTCGATTTCATTGCCATTCTCCCGGTCGCGCGCGCCTTCCCGATGCGGGCCATTGAACCGAAACGGCAGATCGTTTTCAAACCGCTTTGGGTACCGGGCCATCGCCCCTCGCTCGCCGCAAGTCAATCACGCCGTGCGCCGCAGCGGCCAATCCGCTTTGGAAGGCGGCCCCGGACCGCTGCCGCTGCAAGGAACCAGCGGTCAACCTTTGACAGGCGAGCAAGTGCACCGATAATGTCGCATCCGATTGAAACCGCTTTGGCCGCCGGCGCCGATGAACCTCAAGGAACTCGCCCAGCGTCTGGGCCTGTCGCCCACCACGGTGAGCCGGGCGCTGAACGGCTTTCCGGAGGTCAACGAGGCGACGCGCCAGCGCGTGGTGGACGCCGCCCGCCGCCACCACTACCGCCCGAACACCCGTGCCGTCCGTCTGGCCAAGGGCCGCGCCTTGGCCTGCGGCCACGTCATCCCGATCACCGCGCGGCACGAGATGATGACCCCGATCTTTTCGGATTTCATCGCCGGCGCCGGCGAGACCTATGCCAGGTCCGGCTACGACATGCTGCTGTCGGTGGTCACCGACACCGACGAGGAACGCATCTACCGCGACCTGCAGGCCCGCGGTGCGGTCGACGGCGTCATCATCCACGCGCCA
>JANOGU010000218.1:0-7001 GCA_031406135.1 Rhodobacterales bacterium | reverse complement strand
TGACCGGGATGCCCATGTCGGAGGCCTGCGTCGCCACCGCCGACCGCGCCACGCCGCCGCCGGCGAGCTTGATCGTCGTGATCGGTCCGGTCTCGGTCACCTCGCCCGCCATAAGGTTCATCTGCGGCGAGCCGATGAACTGCGCCACGAACTCGTTCTCGGGCTTTTCATACAGCGTCAGCGGCGTGCCGACCTGGCTGATGCCGCCGCCCGCCAGCACCACGATGCGTGACGCCAGCGTCATCGCCTCCACCTGGTCGTGGGTGACATAGACCATCGAGGCGTTCGGCATCGACTCCTTCAGCTGCGCGATCTCGATCCGGGTGCGGACCCTGAGTGCGGCGTCGAGGTTGGAGAGCGGCTCGTCGAAGAGATAGACCTTGGGGTCGCGCACGATGGTGCGGCCGATGGCGACGCGCTGGCGCTGGCCGCCGGACAGCGCCTTGGGCAGGCGGTCGAGGTAGGGGGTCAGCTGCAGGATGCGCGCGACCTTCTCGATGGCGGCGTCGATCTCGGCCTGGCTCTTCTTGGCCAGTTTCAGCGCGAAACTCATGTTGTCGCGCACCGTCATGTGCGGGTAGAGCGCGTAGCTCTGGAACACCATGGCGATGCCGCGCTGGCTGGGCGGCACGTCGTTCATCCGCACCCCGTCGATCGAGAAGTCGCCGCCGGTGATCTTCTCCAGCCCGGCGATCATCCGCAGCAGCGTCGATTTTCCGCAGCCCGAGGGGCCGACGAAGACGATCAGCTCCCCGGTCTGGATGTCGAGGTTGATGCCCTTGAGCACCTTGACCTCGCCATAGGCCTTCTCGACGTCCACCAGCTTCAGATTGGCCATCGCCGTCCCCTCCCTATCGTTTCACGGCCAGGGCATAGCCCCAGGGCCCCAGCCTGAGCGTCCGGTCGGCCGCGGCCGCCGTTCCGCCGAAATCCACTCCCAGCGCCTGCCAGTCGCCCTCCGGCAGCCGCGTCTCCGCGTCGTCCGCACCCAGGTTGAAGGCGCAGAAGATCGTCTCTCGCGCATCGTGCCGGGTGAAGGTGGCAACCTCTCCCGATGCGGCGGGCAGGCTCATCTCGCCGTGCCGCAGCACCTCCCGCCCGTTGCGGAGGGCAAGACAGGCCCGGTAATGCGACAGGACCGAGCCTGCATCGCCGCCCTGGGCCGCGACCGAACGGGAGAGATGCGCGGCGGCGGCGGGCAGCCAGGGCTTGCCCTCCGAGAAGCCGCCGCTGGCGTTGTCCGTCACCCAGGGCATCGGTGTGCGGCAGCCGTCGCGGCCCTTGAACTCGGGCCAGAACTCGATCCCGTAAGGGTCCTGCAGGTCCTCGAAGGCGACCTCCGCCTCCGGCAGGCCAAGCTCCTCGCCCTGGTAGAAGCAGAGCGAGCCGCGCAAGCTGACCATCAGCGTCGTGTAGCAGCGCAGCGCCGCCTCGGTCAGGCCCCAGCGGGTGAAGTGGCGGACAACGTCATGGTTGGAATAGGACCAGCAGGGCCAGGCGTCCGGCGCCACCGCCGTCATCCGGGCAAAGACCTGCGCCAGCGAGGCCGCGGTCAGCCGCGTCGGCTGCAGCAGGTCGAACGGGTAGCACATCTGCACCTTGTCGCCGCCCGACGTGTATTCCGCCATGATCTCGAGGCCGCGCTGGGCGTCGCCCACTTCGCCCACGGCCACGGCCGCGTAGGGGTTCAGGGCGGCGCGGAATTTCCTCAGGAATTCAAGGTTTTCCGGCTGGTTCTTCGAAAACAGGTGGAGCTGGTGGTTATACGGGTTGACCGCCGGAGCGATGGAGTCGTTGCGCAGCGCGGGCGGCAGGTACGGGTTGTCGCGCAGATACTTGTCGGCGATGTAGAAGTTGATCGTGTCCAGCCGGAACCCGTCCACCCCCCGGTCCAGCCAGAACCGCGCCACGTCGAGCAGCGCCTCCTGCACCGGCATGTGGTGGAAGTTGAGGTCGGGCTGCGATGTCAGGAAGTTGTGCAGGTAGTACTGGTGCCGGCGCCCGTCCCATTGCCAGGCGGAGCCGCCGAAGATCGACAGCCAGTTGTTCGGCGGCGTGCCGTCCGGCTTGGGGTCGGCCCAGACGTACCAGTCGGCGCGCGGGTTGGTTCGGTCGTGACGGCTCTCCTTGAACCAGGGGTGCTGGTCCGAGGTATGGCTGAGCACCAGGTCGATCATCACCCGGAGGCCGAGGTCGTGGGCGCGGGCCGTCATGGCGTCGAAGTCCGCCAGCGTGCCGAACATCGGGTCGATGCCGCAGTAGTCGCTGACGTCGTAGCCGAAGTCCTTCATCGGCGAGGTGAAGAACGGGCTGATCCAGATCGCGTCGATGCCGAGGCCCGCGATATGCGGCAGCCGCGCGGTGATGCCCGGCAGGTCGCCGATGCCGTCGCCATTCGCATCCTGATAGCTGCGGGGGTAGATCTGGTAGATCGACGCCCCGCGCCACCAGTCGGGGTCCTTGGCCAGGACCCTGCCCTGCACGGTCTCAGGTTTCGCCATCACTTCACTGACCCGGCCAGAAGGCCGCGCACCAGGAACCGCTGCATCGAGAAGAACACGATCAGCGGCACCACGATGGAGACGAAGGCCGAGGCCGACAAAATCTCCCAGTCACCGCCGCGCGAGCCCATCAGGTTGACGATGTTGCCGGTGAGCACCTGCTGCTCGTTCGAGGTGCCGAGGAAGACGAGCGCCACGAGGAGGTCGTTCCAGGTCCAGAGGAACTGGAAGATGGCGAAGGAGGCGAGCGCCGGAAAGCTGAGCGGCAGGATGATCTTGGTGAAAATCTGGAAATCGGTGGCGCCGTCGACCTTGGCGTTCTCGATGATGTCGCGCGGCAGGCCCACCATGTAGTTGCGCAGGAGGTAGATCGCGAGCGGCAGGCCGAAGCCGGTATGGGCGAGCCAGATGCCGAGATAGCCCTTGCCGATTCCCACGGCGTTGTGGATCTGCAAGAGCGGGATCAGCGCCAGCTGCAGCGGCACGACGAGAAGGCCGACGATGGCGGCGATGAGCAGCGCCCGGCCGGGGAACTCCATCCAGGCCAGCGCGTAGGCGGCGAAGGCGGCGATCAGGATCGGGATGATCGTGGCCGGGATCGCCACCGTGGCGGTGTTCATGAAGGCCTGGAAGATCGACTGCCCGGCCAGGGGGCTGAACAGCACGTTGCTGTAGTTGCTGGTGGTGAACTCCGGCGGCGTCGCCGCGGTGGTGAACACGCGCGGCAGGCGCGTGCCTTCGGTCGTCACCGGCGAGGAGAAGACATAGGTGCCGTCGGCCTGCACCATCACCGTTTGCCCGTCGTCGAGCGTCGCGGTTTCGCCCGGAGCAAAGGCCACGGGCTCTTTGGACGATGTGCCCCAGCGGCTGACGTTGGCCCCTTCGGCCGCAAACAGCTTGCCCTCGATGACGAAGGCGCCGTCCTTCTGCGCCTCCGCGCCCTCGATCCGGATCGGCGACATCTGCTGTTCCTGGGTGAACAGCGCCCGCCACCAGCCCGACCCGACGATCTGGTCGCCGGAGCGGAAGGAGGAGACGAGGAGCCCGAAGGTCGGGATCACCCAGAGGAGCACCAGGAGGCCGACCGAGATGCGGACGGCCCAGGTGAGTGCGGGTTTCTTGCCGGCGATGTTGTCCATGTCGGTTCCCCCGCGCCTTTCAGCGCATTTCCTTGCGCGCGCTGTAGACGTTCCAGACCAGGATCGGCGTGACCAGCAAGAGGATCACCATCGCCGAGGCCGAGCCGACGCCCCAATCCACCGCCACGAACAGCTTGTCGTACATGTAGTTCGCCAGCACCTGCGTCTCCTGCTGCCCGCCGGACATGGCGCGCACGATGTCGAAGACCTTCAGCACGGTGATGGTGATCGTGGTCCAGACGACGACGATGGTGCCCATGATCTGCGGCACCTTGACCTTGAAGAAGATCTGGAACGGGTTGGCCCCGTCGATGATCGCGGCCTCGATCGTGTCCTCGGGCACGCCGCGCAGGGCGGCGGACAGGATCACCATGGCAAAGCCGGTCTGCAGCCAGACCAGCACCGCCATCAGGAAGAAGTTGTTCCAGAACGGAATCTGCAGCCAGAACTGCGGCTCGCCGTAGGGCAGCTGCGCGGTGATGGCGCCAAGAGCCCAGCGGGCGGTGACGAAGATCAGCCAGGCGCCGACCAGAAGTCCGAGACCGCGGAGAACCCTGGCCAGTGTCCCGTCGCGCGAGAGTTCCTTCACCTGCCCCCAGAGCACCCAGGCCACGGCGGCGGCAAAGGCGACCAGAAGCACGGCCGGCAGCACCCTCAGCAGGATCGTGGACCAGATGCCGCCCTCGAACTTCAGCCACAGCGCGTTCAGCAGGCCGATCTGCGTCTGCCCCGCCTCGCGGGTGTCGTAGATCAGTTTCCAGATCACCGAGGCGCCGACGAAGGAGATCGCCATCGGCATGAAGATCATCGACTTGGCGATGTTGCCCCAGCTGATCCGGTCGGTGAGCTGTGCCGCCAGCAGGCCGAAGGCGGTCGAGGCGGCGGGCACCACGATCAGCCAGACCATGTTGTTCTGCATCGACTCCCAGAACTTGTCCTCCGAGAGCATCAGCCGGTAGTTGTCGAGCCCGACGAAGACCAGTTGGCCGGCCTCGTTCTTGTTGAACGACAGCCAGAAGGTCGCGAACACCGGGTAGGCGAGGTATAGGCCGAGCGCGAGGACCGCCGGCAGCAGGAACAGCCAGGGCCGGACGGCGTTGGCGCGGCTGATGTTCACGCCGGCCCGGGGTCCCTTTGCGGGGAAGATCACCTTGTCGAGCACGACGTTCGACAGCCAGAAGTAACCGACGCAACCGCCGACGCCGATCACGATGGTCATGAGTGCCAGGAATGCCTGGTTCATCCGCCCCTCCCAAGACGCCCGTTGCACTGCGGTCCGGTTGGCCCGGCTCTGTTGTCGTTGCGTCAGATCGGGCCCGGCGCGTCACCGGGCCCGATCATCGCGTCTGTCAGAGCGTCACTTGGGCCAGCTGGCCTGGATCGCGTCGGCAACTTCCTGCGCCGACTTGCCGCCCACGAAATCGACCATGCCGGTCCAGAACGACCCCGCACCCACGGCGCCGGGCATCAGGTCCGACCCGTCGAAGCGGAAGGTGGTGGCGGCGGCGAGGATTTCGCCCTGCTTCTTCAGCGCGGCCGTTCCGTAGAGATCGGTATTGACCGCCTTGTAGGGCGTCAGGAAGCTCGACTGCGCCATATAGACCTCATGCGCGATTGGGGTCTTCAGCCACTCGATGAAGGCGCGGGCGGCGGGGCTGTCCTTCATGATGAAGGCCAGCGTGCCGGCACCGAGCACCGGGGCACCGAGATCCTTCCCGGCGTAGGGCGGGAAGTAGAAGAAGTCCGCGTCCTCACCCACGACCGTGCCTTCGGGGAAGAAGGTCGGGATGAACGAGGCCTGGCGGTGCATGTAGCAGGCCGGGGGCGAGGCGAAGAGACCCTTCGGGCTGTCGCGGAAGTCGGTCGAGGCGACGGCGGCGGCGCCGCCCTGCACGAAGGCGTCGTTCTTGGCGAACCAGCCGAACTCGTCGATCGCGGCGAGCACCTCGGGGCTGTTGAACGGCAGCGCGTTGGTCACCCACTGGTCGTAGACTTCGGGCGGCTGGGTGCGCAGCATCATTTCCTCGACCCAGTCAGTCGCGGGCCAGCCCGTGGCGCCGCCCGAACCGAGGCCGATGCACCAGGGCGTGGCGCCGTCGGCGGCGATCGTCTCGGTCAGCGCCTTGAGATCTTCCATCGTGGCCGGCACTTCGTAGCCCGCGTCCTCGAAGTTTTCCGGCGAATACCAGACCAGCGACTTCACGTCGGCCTTGTAGGGGAAGGCGAACAGCGCTTCAGCGCCGTCCTTGCCCTTGTAGGTGCCGAGCGCGGCCCAGGAGGCGCCGGCGCCGTAGTTGTCGGTCAGCCACTGCGCGGTTTCGGCACCCAGCGGCAGGATGAAGCCCTTGCCGGCAAGGTCGGCGATCAGGCCTGGTTGCGGCAGCACCGCGACGTCGGGGGGCGAGCCGGCTTCGGCGTCGATGATGATCTGCTGCTCGTAGCCTTCCGAGGACGAGTAACTCACCGCAACGCCCGAGGCGGCGGTGAAATAGGCCAGCATGTTTTCGACGATCACCTGGTCCTCGCCGCGCCACGGCCCGAAGATCGTGATCGACTGGCCTTCGAGGTTAGTGGCCTCGTCAAAGGCCTTGTAGCTGTCCCAGTTGAACGCGCCTTCCCCGATGGGGAACTTCAGGTCCTGCGCGGCAGCCGCGCCGGACACCAGCGCAAGCGCCGCAGCGCCGGCGTAAAGCCTCGATTTCATTGTCATCCTCCCGACCGCAGGCGCCCTGCCGGCGCGTGCCATTGAACCGAAGCGGAAGAATCAGCCTCAAACCGCTTTGGATGCGCGACAATCGCGCATCCCCCTCTGCGAGTCAATCATGCCGCATGCCGCAGGGGCCGAAACCGGTTTGGCCGAGGCTCCAACCGCGATGCTCCAGCCATTTTGCCCGATCAGGATTGCGTTGAGGCTTTGACAGGCACACAGGTGGGCCGCTAGAGTCATTGCCGATTGATACCGCTTTGGTTCCCGTCCCGCATGAACCTCAAGGAGCTCGCCCAGCGGCTGGGCCTGTCGCCCACCACGGTCAGCCGTGCGCTGAACGGCTATCCGGAGGTCAACGCGGCCACCCGCGAGCGGGTTGTCGATGCCGCCCGCCGTCACAACTACCGGCCGAACACCCGGGCGATCCAGCTGGCCAAGGGCCGGGCGATGGCCTGCGGCCACGTCATCCCGATCACGGCCCGGCACGAGATGATGAACCCGATCTTCTCGGACTTCATCGCCGGCGCCG
Source organism: Rhodobacterales bacterium (assembly GCA_031406135.1). Lineage (GTDB taxonomy): Bacteria > Pseudomonadota > Alphaproteobacteria > Rhodobacterales > Rhodobacteraceae > JANOGU01. Next base: position 125 of record JANOGU010000218.1, on the reverse strand, counting down.
GCGAGACCTATGCCAGGTCCGGCTACGACATGCTGCTGTCGGTGGTCACCGACACCGACGAGGAACGCATCTACCGCGACCTGCAGGCCCGCGGTGCGGTCGACGGCGTCATCATCCACGCGCCA
>JANOGU010000209.1:0-7153 GCA_031406135.1 Rhodobacterales bacterium | reverse complement strand
GCGGATGTCGTTGAAGAGGTTCATGTCATCACCTTGTCACCGCGTTTGGCAGTGCCAGAGGGGCGGGGGGCGGTCAAGGACGGGACCCGGCCGGTGTTGCGCTTGACCTCTGCCTGCTGCGGGCAGACCCTTGCCGGGCGTGGCGGAGGTTCGCGGATGCGCGTGCTGATCGTGGGAGCCGGGCCGACCGGGCTGACGGCGGCGGTGGAACTGGCGCGGCTGGGTGTCCGGGCGGAGGTGATCGAACGGCGGGCCGACCCTTCGGGCCTGTCCCGGGCCGTGGGCATTTTCAGCGCGGCGATGCGGATTCTGACGCCCTCCGGCGTCGCTTCGGCCATCGATGCCGAGGCGGTGCAGGTCACCGGGCTGGCGCTCTACGACGGGACCCGGCGGATCGCCCTTCTGCCGGTCAACTTCGACGCGACCGCGCGCCTCTGGGCGCTGGCGCAGGACCGCACCGAGACGCATCTGGCCGCCGCGCTGCAACTGTTGGGAGGCACCATCCGCTTCGGCACCCCGTTCGAGGCGCTGCAGCAGGACGGCGATGCCGTGGAAGTCACAGCGGGCGGTGAGACCCGCAGCTACGACTGGGTCATCGGTGCGGACGGGGCGCATTCAGCGGTGCGGGCGGCTCTTGGCGTCGAATTCGTCGGACATGACCTGCCGGAACGCTGGGGTGTGGCCGACGTGGAGGCGCCGGCATGGGGCGACCCCGGTCTGTTCCACGCCTTCCTGCGCCCCGCGGGCGAAATCGTCATCGTGGTGCCGCTGGCCGAAGGGCGCTTCCGGGTCATCGCCAGCGACCCCGACGCTCTGGCCGCGCTGCCGGTGCCGATGCCCGTTGAAAGGGTCAGGGATTCCGGAAGCTTCCTGATCCCGGTGCGGCTGGCGTCCAGCTATCGGGTCGGGCGAGTGTTGCTGGCGGGCGACGCGGCGCATTGCCATTCGCCCGTGGGCGGGCGCGGCATGAACACCGGGATCGCCGATGCCGCCGACCTTGCCCAGCGGCTGATGGAAGGCACGGTCGACGGCTACCACACTGCCCGTCATGCCGAAGGTGCGCGCATCGTGGCGCTGACCGAACGCGCGCGTCGGGTCGTGCAAACGCCGGACGGCTGGCGCAAGGGGCTGTTGAAAGCCACCGTCCGCAGCCTGGCCGCGATGCCGCCGCTGGCCCGGATCGCGGTGCGCAGGCTGGTGAACCTCTGACGCCGCGACGGCACGCGGCGGGGTGAACCCCGCCCTACCCCAGCCTTGCAGCCCGCGCCTCCCGCAGCCGGGCGAAGTCCTCTCCGGCATGGTAGGAGGATCGCGTCAGCGGCGTGGCCGAGACCATCAGGAAGCCCTTGCCGCGGGCGGCCTGTTCGTAGGCGACGAATTCGTCGGGGGTGACGAAGCGGTCCACACGATGGTGCTTCGGCGTGGGCTGGAGGTACTGGCCGATGGTCAGGAAATCGACGTCGGCCGCGCGCATGTCATCCATCACCTGCAGGACGGACTGCCGGGCCTCGCCGAGGCCGACCATGATGCCGGACTTGGTGAACATCGCCGGGTCAAGCTCCTTCACCCGCTGAAGAAGCCGCAGCGAGGCGAAGTAGCGGGCGCCGGGGCGAACCTCGGGGTAGAGGCCGGGCACCGTCTCGAGGTTGTGGTTGAACACATCGGGGCGCGCTTCGACCACCTGTTCCACGGCCTCGGGGCCGCATTTCAGGAAGTCGGGCGTCAGCACCTCGATCGTGGTCGCCGGGGCGCGGTGGCGGATGGCGCGGATCGTCTGGGCGAAATGCTCGGCGCCGCCGTCGGCGAGGTCGTCACGATCGACAGACGTGACCACGACGTGGGAAAGGCCAAGCTGCGCCACCGCATGGGCCACGCGGCCCGGCTCGAAGGCGTCGAGCGTCTTCGGCTTGCCGGTCGCCACATTGCAGAAGGTGCAGCCGCGGGTGCAGATCTCGCCCATGATCATCATCGTGGCGTGGCCCTGCGACCAGCATTCGCCGACGTTGGGGCAGCCCGCTTCCTCGCAGACGGTCACCAGCTTCTGCTCGCGCAGGATGTCGCGGGTGCGCTTGTAGCCTTCGGACGTGGGCGCCTTGACCCTGATCCAGTCGGGCTTTTTCGGCTGCGCCTGATCGGGGCGGTGGGCTTTTTCGGGGTGGCGGGCTTCGGGCAGCTTGAGGTCGCGCAAACGGGCTCCCCCCTGACACGGGACTGTTGCGGACATAGGCAAACTCGGCGCACAAGGCAACCGCAGGCGGACCGATGCCGCCGACACCGCATGGGAGCTGGACAGGATGACCAAGAAACTGATCGCCGAGGCCATCGGCACCTTCACGCTGGTCTTTCTCGGCTGTGCCACGGCGCTGTTCATGGCACCGGAACAGGGCGAGGCAGCGCGCCTGGTGGCGATCTCGCTGGCCTTCGGCCTGGCCGTCGTGGCCATGGCCTATGGCATCGGGCCGATTTCGGGCGCGCACCTGAACCCGGCGGTGAGCCTTGGCGCCATGCTGGCCGGACGGATGAGCAGCGGCGACATGATCGGCTACTGGGTGGCGCAGGTCGCGGGCGGGCTTGCGGCGGCGCTGGTGCTGATGGCGATGGGAGCCGATCCGGGCGCGGCCTCGACCACCATCGGCAAGCTCGGCACCACCGGGGCGCTGATCTTCGAGGTGGTGGCGACCTTCATCTTCGTCACCGTGATCCTTGGTGCCACCCAGGAAAAGGGCGCGGGTCCGCTGGCCGGACTGGTGATCGGCCTGACGCTGGTGCTGATCCACCTGGCCGGCATCCAGCTGTCCGGCGCGTCGGTGAACCCGGCGCGGTCCATCGCCACCAACGTCTTCGACGCGGCAGCGCTGGCGCAGCTCTGGCTCTACATCGCGGCACCGCTGGCTGGCGGGGCACTTGCCGGCGTGCTGCACGCGGCCGGGATCACAAAGGCCGATTGAAAACGTCAAAGGGCGGGACCGGCCTCCGACCCGCCCCGGCCGGCCGGCGCCGGCCTTAGTGGCCGGCGCGCTTGCGTTCCCGGGCATTGCGCGACCACATGTTCAGCATCTCCACCCCGGCAGAGAAGGCCATGGCGGCATAGATGTAGCCCTTGGGCACATTCGCGCCCATGCCTTCGGCGATGAGCGTGGTGCCGATCAGCAGAAGGAAGGCCAGGGCCAGCATCACGATGGTCGGGTTGCGCTCGATGAAATTGGCCAACGGATTGGCAGCCACCAGCATCAGCGTCACCGTCACCACCACGGCGATGACCATGATCTCGATATGCGGCGTCATGCCGACGGCGGTGATGATGCTGTCGACCGAGAACACGAGGTCGAGGATCAGGATCTGCACGATCGCTGCGCCGAAGGAATCCACCACGCGCTCGGTCACCGGGCTGTCACCGTCATGGACCGACGGATCGACGTGGTGGTGAATCTCCTTTGTCGCCTTCCAGACCAGGAACAGCCCACCCGCGATCAGGATCATGTCCTTCCAGCTGAATTCGTTGCCGAGGAGCGTGAAGACCGGGTTGGTGAGCTGCACGATCCAGGCAATCGTGGCCAGAAGGACAAGCCGCATCACCAGCGCCAGCGTGATGCCGATCCGCCGCGCCCTTTCGCGCTGTCCGGCCGGCAGCTTGTTGGTCAGGATCGAGATGAAGATCAGGTTGTCGATGCCGAGCACGACTTCCATGACGATCAGGGTCACGAGCGCGACCCAGGCTTCGGGGCTGGCGGCAAGGGCAAGAAGTTCGGTCATGCGACTATCCCACGTTGTCCGTTTTCTTCGCCCTTCTGGCCAGGGCGGCGCAAGGCCGGTCCCGGCGGAGGACGATTGAACGAAAGAGATGGGACGCGCGCGCTGCCAAACAAGGACCCGTCAGCCGATCAGCGGCCCGTTCCGGCCGTAGGTCTCGTCGTAGTGCCGCTTCAGCCGCATCAGTGCGATCTGCAGCACGATCTTGCCGGACCGCGCCGCCCAGCCCAGGCGGCGTTCGGTCGTCTCCAGCCCGTCGAGGAAGCAGCAGCAGCGCAGCACGACGTCGCCGAGCCCCGGTCCGAGATCGCGCAGCGCCGCCGCCACCCGCTCGCGCGCCGCGCGGGGGCCTTCGGCGAGGCCGCTGTCGGTGCGCAAGCTGCCGCGGTCGCCGCCGGTGAGAAAGCGCTCCCAGTTCTGCGCCACGCGCGGACCCATCTGTGCCAGTTCGAAATCCTCGCGCAGCCGTTCGGCGGCGTTGGCCAGGTCGGCCTCGAGATAGGCCTTGCCGTCCTTGTCCTTCTTGCGCGACAGCACCGCGACCGGGCTTTCAGCCAGGTTGTAGCGGACACGGCGGGTGCTGCCCGCCTCCGCGATGTCGCGTTCGGCCCAGACCCGGTGCTGGTCGCCGAAGGGTGCTGCCGCCTCGGCCATCCCCGGACCCGCCGCCCGCTCCTCGGCGTCGAGCATGCGTTTCAGCGCCGCGCGCCCGGCCGCGGTGATCTCATAGGTCGAGATGCGCCCCGGCTTGCGGCAGGCGATCCAGTCCCTGAGCGCGAAGGCCTGCGCGACCGGACGGTCGAGCACGGCGGTTCTTACGCTCCGGCCGTCGGGAAACGAGCGCAGGACCGCGGCCTTGTCCATATCGGGGGCCACGACCAGCACCGCCCCCGGCTCGACCAGTCGGCGCAGGACGCGCCGGCCCTCCTTGTCCACAGTGTCCTCGTCAAGCAGGCACGGGGCCGGGCGAACGGGAGCGGTCATCGGGGTGTCTTCCTTCCTTGCGGGCGCCGGGCGCCGCCGCGGGTGGGCCAGGGACAGGGCGGCCAGCGCCTCGTCCCAGAGCGGATCGTCACGCCGCAGCTCCGACCTGCGGATCTGGCGCAGGATCGTTGAGGCATGCCGGCCCTCGCGCCGCGCGATTTCGCGCAGCGAAAGCCCGACCTCGGTATGATCGAGATAGAGCCTGACCGGATCAGGAAGCCAATCGGGAAAGGACGCGGGCGCACCAACGTGGTGATTCATGTCGACCTCACTCTACTACCTGAACCCCCCAGCGCCGTGCCCAAGCCCGTCGGCACAACCGTGAAGTGTTCGGTTACCACTAAGTTACCGTCTTCACTCCTTCGAGTAATTCTTTAAGAAACCTAAATAAAGCAGAAGTCGCCGCGCGCAGCAATGCCACAATGCGCAACGTCCGGTTGCACTGAGTCAACCTGCCCCGGTCAAGGCGGAGGGCTGGATGATCGATTATCGGAGCTTGCTTGTGGAGATGCGGCGACCCCGGCTGCTGATCCGTGCCGCGCGCCTGGGGTTGCAGGACTATCGCCGCGACCGCGACTTGAAGCGGTTGCTGGGCGCCGGGTTGGGCGGATCGCCCGAGACCACGCTGGCGCATCTCTGGTCCCAGGAGACGCGCATTGAAGCCACGCGCCAGACCGGCGACGCGAGTTACTCCATCGCGCGGCACATCGATCTGCTGATCGCGCTCATGGCCGAGGCGCAGTTGCAGCGGCCGGCCTGACCGGCGTTCAGACGAAGGCGTCGGGCACCGCGGCCTTGCGGCGCGCCACGAAGTCCTCCAGCGCCTCGCGAACGCCATCGTCCAGCGCCGGCTGCTGGTAGTCGGACAGGAGCCGCTTCACCCGCAGCGAGGCGAGCGCCTGGGTGTCGCGCGCGCCTTCCTCGTCCCAGGTTTCGAACGGCTTGTAGTCCAGCAGGTCCGAGCGCCAGAAGGCGGTCTTGAAGTTCGCCTGGGTGTGCTCGCAGCCGAGGTAGTGGCTGCCCGGGCCGACCTCGCGGATCGCGTCCATCGCCTGGGCGTTGTCGTCAAGGCTGATGCCGCGGGCGAGGTGGTGCAGCGTGCCGAGCTGGTCGGCGTCCATCACGAACTTCTCGTAGGACGACACCAGCCCGCCTTCGAGCCAGCCGCAGGCGTGCAGCATGAAGTTGACGCCGGCCAGAAGCGCCATGTTGAGGCTGTTCGCCGTCTCGTAGGCGGCCTGCGCGTCGGGCAGTTTCGAGCCGCAGAACGACCCGCCCGAGCGGTAGGGCAGGTTCATCCGCCGCGCGAGTTGCCCCGCGCCATAGGTGACGTGCGCGGCCTCCGGCGTGCCGAAGGTCGGCGCGCCGGAGTTCATGTCGATCGAAGCGACGAAGGCGCCGAAGATCACCGGCGCACCCTTGCGCACCAGCTGGCTGTAGGCCACGCCCGCCAGCACCTCGGCCAAGACCTGCGTCAGGGTGCCCGCGACGGTCACCGGCGCCATCGCGCCGCCGACGATGAAGGGCGAGATCACGATGGCCTGGTTGGCCTTCGCATAGACCTCGAGCGCGCCCATCATGATGCCGTCGAACGCGAGCGGCGAGTTGATGTTGATGAGCGAGGTCATCACCGGGTTGGTGTCCATCGCATCGCCGAACAGGATGCGGCTCATCTCGACCGAATCGACCGCACGTTCCGGCGCGGTGACCGAGCCCATGTAGGGCTTGTCGCTGAGCGTCATGTGGGCCAGCAGCATGTCGAGATGGCGCTTGTTCACCGGAATGTCGGTCGGCTCGCAGACTGTGCCGCCCGAATGATGCAGCCATTTCGACATGTAGCCCAGCTTCACAAAATTGCGAAAATCCGCCATCGTCGCATAGCGCCGCCCGCCCGCCGCATCGCGCACAAAAGGCGGCCCATAGACCGGCGCCAGCACCAGCGACCGCCCGCCGATTTCGACATTGCGCTCCGGATTGCGCGCATGCTGCAGGATCCGCCCCGGAGCCGACCTGCACAGCTCCCGCGCCAGCCCGCGCGGCATCCGCACCCGTTCACCCTGCACATCGGCCCCGGCGGCCTGCCACAGTGCCAGTGCGCCCGGATTTTCGGGAAAGTTCACCCCGATCTCTTGCAGCACCGTGTCGGCATTCCATTCGATGATCGCCAGGGCTTCCTCGTTCAGAATTTCGAAATTCGGGATATTGCGCTCGATGAACCGGGCCGACTCGAAACTGACTGCCGACCGCTCCGCCCGCCGGGTCGCCCCGCCCCCGGTCCGCACCCGCCTGCCCGCCACCTGCTCCGTCATCGCGCCACCCCGTGAAATTGCTGTTGCCGGTTTACGCGCTGCTCCATGTCGCGAATGGGCCAATATCGCCCCTTGCGAGCACAAAACGACACGGCGCGTGCAACTTGGTT
>JANOGU010000201.1:0-9886 GCA_031406135.1 Rhodobacterales bacterium | reverse complement strand
CATCCTGCTGTTCCACCTCACCGGCACCGCGATGGAATGGTTCAAGGTCCATGCCGGAAGCTGGTCCTATCCGGAGCCGGGGCTGTTCAAGCTGCTGGAGGTGCCGCTCTTTTCCGGCTTCATGTATGCCGCCGTCGGCAGCTACATGGCGCGCGTGATCCGCATCTTCGACATGCGCTTCGCGCCCTATCCCCGCTTTGCCCTGACGCTGCTGCTGGCGGCGGCGATCTACGTCAACTTCTTCGCCCACCATTTCGTGGCGGACCTCCGCCTCGCACTTTTCGCCGCCACGGTGCTGCTCTACGCCCGCACCCGCATCTGGTTCCGCATCGACCGGCGCGACCTGTGGATGCCGCTGCCCGTCGCGGGAGTCCTGTCCGCCGGTGCGCTGTGGCTGGCCGAGGCCGCAGGCACGCTGACCCGCACCTGGGTCTATTCCGGGGCCAGGGACGGGGTCGTGACCCTCGGCAAACTCGGCTCCTGGTACCTGCTGCTCTACGTCGCCTTCGTCACCGTCACTCTGGTGACGCGCCGGGCGCTCTACCGCCAGGCGCTGCCGGGCGGTCAGCTTGCGAACAGTCCGCGCCAGTAGGCGAAGGCCACCGCCGCCACCCCGACCGCGAGCAGGATGACCACGATCGTCCCGGTGAGCGAGATCAGCACGCCCTTGCGCCGGTCCCAGACGTCGAGCGAGGTGAGGTGGCGCAGGCAGGTGTCGTAGTCCTCGGCCACGCGGGCCTCGTCCACCTGCAACAAGAGCCGCGGGTGCTGCGACAGATGCGCCGATTCCGCCAGCCGCGCCGCCGCCTCGCGCACCTTGTGCGGCAGAAGGCGGCCGCCGCGCTTGAGCTTTGCCGCAAAGCCCGGGCCCTTGATCGCCAGGCGCTCCTCCATCAGCACCGCCACGCGGTCGGCCATCTGCTGGATCGTCACCGCGCTCATTGCCTGCCTCCGTTTCAGCGGGACCATAGGGGCACGGCTGCTCCCCGACAACCGGGGCTGGCCTTGCCGCGGCGTTGGGCTTATTTCCGGCCCATGCTCGCGACCACCCGCTTTGCCGCCCGCACGCCGTCCGCCCAGCCGCCGCTCATGATCGTGCACGGCCTGTTCGGCTCGGCCCGCAACTGGGCCGGGATCGCGCGCACGCTGTCGGGCACCCGCGACGTGCTCACGCTGGACCAGAGGAACCACGGCGAAAGCCCCTGGTTCCCGACGCATTCCTATGCCGACATGGCGGACGACCTTGCCGCCATCACCGACCGCGAAGGGCGGATGATGGACGTGCTGGGCCATTCCATGGGCGGCAAGGCGGCAATGGTGCTGGCGCTTACCCGCCCGGGACTGGTGGACCGCCTGATCGTCGCCGACATCGCGCCGGTGGCCTACACCCATGACAATACCGTCCACATCGACGCGATGCGGGCGCTGGACCTGTCACCGCCGCTGACCCGGGCGGAGCTTGACCGCCGGATGTCGGTGCTGGAGCCCGACCCCGGTCTGCGCGCGTTCTTCCTGCAATCGCTCGACGCCCGCGCCGACCCGCCGCGCTGGCGGCTGAACTTCGACGTGCTGGCAGCCTTCATGCCGCAGATCACCGGCTGGCCGGAGATCGCGGGCCGCTTCGATGGCCGCACGCTGTTCCTGTCGGGTGCCCTGTCGCACTACGTCCTGCCGGAGCATCGCGAGCACATCCGCGCGCTGTTCCCGCATTCCCGATTTGCGAAACTCCCCGACGCCGGCCACTGGCTGCATGCCGACCAGCCGAAGGGTTTCGCCGAGACGGTGGAGGTCTTCCTGACGGGTGCGCATCAGGCCTGACGGCCTTCCTTGCGCCACGCAAGCGAGGAAGGCCCGCAGGGCCTGATGAGCGGCTGGATCAGGCCCGCAGCGTGCCGCCGGTAGCCTTGGTCACCTTCTCGATGACCTTCCGCGATACGGCCTCGATCTCGGCCTCGGTCAGCGTGCCCGCCGTCGGTTGCAGCCGTACGGTCAGGGCGACGGACTTCCGTCCCGCACCCATCTGCGCCTCCGCCGTCGCGCCCGCGAACTGGTCGAAGACGCGGACGCCCGCGATCAGCGCCTTGTCGGCGCCCTGTGCCGCGTTCACCGCCACCGCCGCCTCGACCTTCGCGTCCACCACGAAGGCGAAATCGCGCTCCACCGCCTGATAGTCCGACAGCACCAGCGCCGGCCGGGTCGGCGTCTTCGCCTTGGGCGCCGGCACCGCGGCGGGCCAGAGCGTCAGCGCCACCGCCGGACCCTTGATCCCGAAGACCGCCAGCGCCTTCGGATGCACCGCACCGAAAACCGCCATCCGTACCGGCCCCAGCCCGATCACGCCCGACCGGCCCGGGTGCCACCACCCGGCCACACCGCGCCCGACCTGCGCCCGCGCCGGCGCGCCCAGCGCGGCCAGCACCGCCTCGGCATCCGCCTTGGCGTCGAACACCTCTACCGGCCGGCGTGACCCGTGCGGGTCGCGCTGGGCGGCGTCGCCGACCAGCAGCGCCGCCGCCTGCAACTCCTGCTCGCCCGGCTCGCCGCCGGTGAAGACGGGTCCCACCTCGAACAGCGCCAGATCCATGAACCCGCGCGACTGGTTGCGCGCCGCCGCCGCCAGCAAGCCCGGCAGCAGGTCCGGCCGCAGGTGCGTCATCTCCGACGAGATCGGGTTCTCCACCCTGACCGCCTCGCCCCCCCCGCCGAAGGCCGCTGCCTGCGCCGACGGGATGAAGGAGTAGGTCACGCATTCGTTGTAGCCCAGCCCCGCCAGAGCCCGCCGCACCGCCCGCTCGCGGCGCTGCGCCTCGGTCAGGATCGGCCGCGGCACGCCGGGCACGACGCGCGCCATCGGCACGCCCGCGAGCCTCGTGAGCGAGGCGATGCGCGCCACTTCCTCGACGATATCCGCCTCGCCCTGCACATCCGGCCGCCAGCTGGGCGGGATCACGCGGTCGCCGTCCACCGCGAAGCCCAAGGCCGCCAGCGAGGTCCGCTGCGCGGCCTCGGGGATCGCCATGCCGACCAGCCGCTCCGCCCGGGCTGCGTCGAAGCGGTAGCTGCGCGGGTGGAGGAGGGCCGCGCCATCCTCCACGACGTCCGACGCCTCGCCGCCGCAAAGCGCCAGGATCATCCGCGTCGCCATCTCCAGCCCGGGACGGGTGAAGGCGGGGTCCACGCCGCGCTCGAACCGGTAGCGGGCATCCGAGCTGACCTTCAGCGCCCGGCCGGTGGCGGCGATGGTGATCGGGTCCCACCAGGCGCTTTCCACGATCACGTCGGTGGTGGCCCCGGTCACCCCGGAATGCTCGCCGCCCATGATCCCGGCCAGGCTCTCCGGCCCCGCGTCATCGGAGATCACCATCTGCCCCGGTGCCAGCGTGTAGCTCATGCCGTCCAGCGCCAGAAGCTGCTCACCCCCCGCGGCCGCATGGATGCGCAGCTTCCCCGTCACCTTCGCCGCGTCGAAGACGTGCAGCGGGCGGGACAGGCCGATGGTGAAATAGTTGGTGATGTCCACCAGCGCCGAGATCGGCCGCAGGCCGACGGCCTTGAGCCGGGCTGCCAGCCAGTCGGGCGAGGGGCCGTTGGTCACCCCGCGGATCAGCCGGGCGGCGAAATGCGGGCAGCCGCGGGCTTTCAGGTCGGCATCGATGCGCAGCGCGACGGGGCAGGGGAAGGCCCCCGGCACCGGGCTTTCGTCCTGCGGCTTCAGCACCCCCAGCCCCCGCGCCGCCAGGTCGCGCGCGATGCCGCGCACGCCCAGCGCGTCGGGACGGTTCGGCGTGATCTTGACCTCGATCACCGGATCGGCCGCGCCCTTCCAGTCGATGAACCGCACGCCCAGCGGCGCGTCGGCGGGCAGGTCGATGATTCCGTCGTGGTCGTCCGACAGCATCAGCTCGCGTTCCGAACACAGCATTCCGTTCGATTCGACGCCGCGGATCACCCCGGGCTTCAGGTCCACGCCCGTCCCCGGCACATGCGTGCCCGTCGGGGCGAAGACGCCGACCAGGCCGGTGCGCGCATTGGGTGCGCCGCAGACCACCTGCACCTCTACCGCCGCGGTGCCGGGGCCATCCGGGAAGGTCGCCACCCGGCAGACCCGCAGGCGGTCGGCGTTGGGATGCGGCACAGCCTCGATCACCCGCGCGATGCGGAAGGCGCCGAGTTTCCCGGCAGGGTCTTCGACCCCCTCGACCTCGTGGCCCAGATCGGTCAGCGCCGCGGTGATCGCGGCGAGCGACGCCTCGGTCTGAAGGTGGTCCCTGAGCCAGCCCAGCGTGAACTTCATCGCGGCACCCCTGTTCCGGGGCCGGGGCTTAGCGCAAAGGCCGGTGCAGGGGAAGGGCGGCCCGCGGCCGGGGCCGCCCTCCGGCGGCGTCAGGCGGCCTGCGCCAACAGCGTCGCGTCCCTGTCCCGGATGGCGACGCTACCCGAGCGCCAGCAGCGCGAGGCAGCGCATGCGGCAAGCTGCGTCTCGCGTCGCGGGCAGGCGCCGGCGCACCTTCCGCATCGCGGCGCTGGAGCCCACGGGCGAGAGCTTTCACCCCCGCGCGGTCTCAGTTCGAGGAGGTGCCCGCCGCCTCGGCCCGGGCGGCAAGGTCGCGCTCGAGCGCGGCCCGGTTCGCGGGCGTGTCGGGCACCGCATTGCCGTTCACGTCGTTCATCCACGGGCCTTCCAGCGCCAGGCTCTCGTCCAGCCCACGCACCGCCACCGAAGTGCCGGAGGTGACCATGTTCGTCAGGTGGATGATGTCCTGGTTGAACAGCCGGATGCAGCCGGCCGAGGAGGCGCGGCCGATGGAGGCGTCGTCGATGGTTCCATGGATGCGGTAATTCGTGTCCCGTGAGCCGCGGTAGAGGTAGAGCGCACGCGCCCCGAGCGGGCTTTCCAGACCCCCCGGCGTGCCGCCGGCGTAGCGCCCGTAGAGCTCGGGATACTTCCTCAGCATGTTGCCGGTGGGCTGCCAGGCGGGCCAGGTTTCGATCCGGCCGATGTAGCCACCGCGCTTCAGCGTGGTGCCCTCGCGCCCGATGCCGATGGTGTAGCGCCAGGCCCGGCCGCCCTCCATCACCAAGTAGAGCCGGCGGGAATGGGTATCGACGACGATGGTGCCCGGCGCCTCACCTCCCGCATAGGCGACCTCGGCCCGCGCCGCGCCGTCGGGCAGGAACCGCGCCTCGACCGGGGCGATGACGAGGCCGCTGTCCTCGATCAGGCCATATTCGGCGGCGGAGACAGCGGCGGTCTGCGGCGTCTTGGCGCCGCAGGCGGCGAGCAGGACAAGCGACAGGATCGCCGTCAGGCGGGGCAGGATCGCGGGCAAGGCGGGCACCTATGGCAGCAGGGCAACCCGGCCACCTGACGCTGCCGCGTGGATCAGGTCAAGTCCCGTGCGGCGCCAGGACCGCGGAGCGGGCAGCGGCAACCGCCGCGACGACGATGACCACGGCCGCTTTATCTGCGACCGCTTCGACGTCCGGCCGCCGCCCGGCCCCGGCCTTGTGCCGGGGCCGCTGCGCGCCGCTTCAGCCGACGACGTTGAACCCCGGGCCGTAGGGGTAATGCGTGATGTTCTCGTTGCCGCCCTCGGTGATGACCAGGATGTCGTGCTCGCGGTAGCCGCCGGCGCCCGGCTGGCCGCTGGCGATGGTCAGCATCGGCTCCATCGAGATCACCATGCCGGGCTCCAGCACCGTGTCGATATCCTCGCGCAGCTCCAGCCCCGCCTCGCGGCCATAGTAATGCGACAGGATGCCGAACGAATGGCCATAGCCAAAGGTCCGGAATTGCAGGACCTGATGTTCCTCGAAGAAGGTGTTCAGCTTTTGCGTCACCTCGGCGCAGCTGGCGCCGGGCTTCAACAGGCTCATGCCGTATTCGTGGGCGGCGACGTTGATGTCCCAGATCCGGCTGGAGGCGGGGTCGCACTCCTGCACGAACAGGGTCCGCTCCAGCGCGGTGTAGTAGCCCGAGATCATCGGAAAGCAGTTCAGCGACAGGATGTCGCCGCGCTGCAGCTTGCGGTTCGTCACCGCGTTGTGCGCACCGTCGGTGTTCAGGCCGGACTGGAACCAGACCCACGTGTCACGATACTCGGCGTCGGGGAAGCGTTTCGCGATCTCGCGCTCCATCGCGTCGCGGCCCGCCATGGCCACCTCCAGCTCGGTCGCGCCCACCTTCACCGCCTCGCGGATGGCGTAGCCGCCGACATCGGCGACGTTCGCCCCATGCTTGATCAGCGCGATCTCGGCCGGGCTCTTGCGCATCCGCTGCTCCATCGTGGCCGCCGCGATATCGACGCCCTTCTTCGGCTTGAGGAACGCGTTCAGCTTTTCCGACCGCTCCATCGTCTGGTGATCGGCCTCGCAGCCGAACACGCGGCCCTCGCCGGTGACGCTGGCCACCGCGCGCCAGAAGTTGTCGCGCTTCCAGTCGGTGTAGGTGATGTTATCGTCGATCGACCGCCGCCATGGCTGGCCGGCGTCGATCCCGGCGCTGATCGTGACGCAGGCATCGCGGGTCACCACGCAGGCGTAGGGCCGCCCGAAGGAGCAGTAGAGAAAGCCCGAGTAGTAGGCGATGTTGTGCATCGAGGTCAGGACTGCGGCGTCCAGGCCGTGCAAGTCCATGATCTCGCGCAGTCCAGCCAGGCGCGCGTGGTATTCGGCATCAGCGAACGGCAGCGCGTCCTTCCGGCCGCCGTTGTGAGTGCGATACTGTTCCGGGCGGATGAATTCCATGTCAGACCCCTGGGCTACGGGGTCGCGACAGCGGGACCCCGGAAGATCCCGGCGTACAGGACGACAGCAGCAGGGCTGCAAGCGGCGGGGCCGGTTCGGCCCCTGCGGCGACGCCATCGCCACGGCTCGCGCGCAGTATGACGGCCACAAAAAGAAACTGCAATTGCCCGAATAGTGCCACGTCCATGCCGCTCTGTTCCCCGGGCGCCACGATGGCGCTCCTGCATATCCGGAGGCTCCGATGCTCAAGACCCTGCTTCTTTCCACGGCCCTGACGCTGTCGGTCGCCCCGGCCGCGCTGGCTGTCGCGATGCCCAGCGCCAAGGGCACCTTCACCCTCGCCCTGCCCGAAGGCATCACCCTGCGCCCGACGCAGGTCCTGACCTTCTGCGGCGAGTCCGATGGTGCCGAGTGCACGCCGACCGCCGAGGAAGAGGAAGACGAGGAAGACGACGAGGAAGACGACGAGGAAGACGACGAGGAAGACGACGAGGAAGACGACGATGGCGACGACGACGACGGCGGCGATGACCACGACGGCGGCGACGGCGACCACGACGGCGAAGGCGGCGACGGCGAGGGCGGCGGCGACGGTGAAGGCGGCGGCGACGGTGAAGGCGGTGGCGAGGGCGAGGGCAGCGGCGACGGAGAAGGCGGTGGCGAGGGCGGCGGCGAAGACGCCTGATCCCGCCACGATCCCCGCGGCGCGCTGTTCGTGCGCCGCGGCCTCGCTCAGGCTGACCGGGTGATCCCGCCGTCGACGCGGATGTTCTGTCCGGTGATGTAGCCCGCGCCCTCCGAGCACAGGAAGGCGATGGTGGCCGCGATCTCGTCAACCGTGCCGTAGCGGTCCATCGGTGCCTTGGCGCGCCAGTCGGCGCGTTCCGGCAGGCTGTCGATGAACCCGGCCAGCACATTGTTGATGCGGATGCCGTCCCTGGCATGGGTGTCGGCGTACATCCTGGTGAAGGCCGACAGTCCCGCCCGGAACACCGACGAGGTGGGGAAAGCCACGTCCGGCTCGATCGCGACATAAGACGAGATGTTGACGATCACCCCCGCCTTCCGTGCCACCATGTGTGGCGTCACCGCCCGGATCGGGCGCAGGGCGGAGAGCAGATAGACCTCCATCCCCCCGGTCCAGTCGGCGTCGGTCAGGCTGTCCACTGTCCCCCGCGGCCCGTGCCCGGCGGAGTTCACCAGAACGTCGATGCGCCCGAAGCGGTCGATCACCGCCGCGACCAGCCGGTCGATGTCGGCCTGGCTCCGGTTCGTCCCGGTCACCCCCACGCCGCCCAGTTCCCCCGCCAGCGCCTCGCCCTTGCCCGAGGAGGACAGGATCGACACCGCATGGCCATCTGCATGCAGCCGCCGCGCGGCGGCGGCGCCGATGCCGGAGCCCCCGGCCATCACGATTGCGGATTTCAGCATGGTCATCCCTCCGGTTTGCGATGCACTGCGACCGGCCCGCCGCCCGCCGCGGCAATGCGGGCTTTCGCCGCCTCAAGGTTCTCGTATTCCACCGCCATGTGATGGCCGTTGGCGTGCAGGATCGTGCCCGCATCGGCCACCCAGGCCACATGGCCCTGCCAGAACAGCAGGTCGCCGCGCCGCGGCGGCCCCTCCGCCGGACGGCCCAGCGCCCGCTGCAGGTCGCTGTCGCCGGGGCAGGGGACGCCACAGGCGAGAAGCGCCGCCTGCACCAGTCCCGAACAATCCAGCCCGTCGCGCGTGTTCCCGCCCCAGAGATAGGGCACATGCAGGAACTGCGCCGCCACCGCCAGCGGATCGGTCTCGACCTCGCCCAGCGGCCGCAGATGCGCGGCCGGAACGCAACCGGCGGGTGTGACGGCAAAGGCCCCCTGCACAGCGTCCACGCGCAGCCGCGCCCCCATCGTCAGCGACCCCGAGGCCCGCGCCTGGAGCCGCGGCTCGGGGTAGAGATGCGTGCCGAGGCTCGCCACCCGGTGCGTCGGCGCGGTCGGCGGCCCCAGCGCGAAGGACGGCACCCAGCCGCAGTAGCCGTCCCGCGCCGATTGCCCGAAGGCCCAGCCGCCATCGCGGTCGAGGACCAGGACCCCCTCGCCCAGAAGAAGTTGCCGTTCCCGCCCGCCGCCGGGGCTGCGCGCCAGATCGGCGACCGGCACGACGACCTCCAGCGCCTCGCCCTCGGCATAGGCCGGTGCCGCGACGATGCCACGCAGCGAGACATGGGCGATGCGCGCCGTCGCCGGGGTCAGCCGCCAGTCGCTCACAGCCCCAGCACCCCCGGCAGCGCTTCGAGGAGCGCCCGCGCCCCCTGACCCACGCCGCCCTTGGGCCGCGCTGGTGCGTCCGTCGGCTGGTGCGCATAGATGTCGAAATGCAGATAGCGCGGATTGGCCACGAACCGCCGCAGGAACAGCGCCGCGGTGATCGCCCCCGCCATCCCGCCCGAGGGCGCGTTGTCGAGATCGGCGATCCCGGGCTCGATCAAGTTCTCGTAGGGCGTCCAGAACGGCAGCCGCCAGACCGGGTCGCGCACCTTCGCGCCCGCAGCCGCCAGCGCAGCCGCCAGCGCCTCGTCATCGGTGAAGAACGGCGCGAGGTCCGGACCCACCGCCGTCCGCGCGGCGCCGGTCAGCGTCGCCATCGAAACGATCAGGTCGGCCGGCGCCTCCTCGGCATAGGCCAGGGCGTCGGCCAGGATCAGGCGGCCTTCGGCGTCGGTGTTGTTGATCTCGACCGTCAGGCCCTTGCGGCTCATCAGGATGTCGCGCGGCCGCATCGCGTTGCCGGCGACCGCGTTCTCCACCGCCGGGATCAGCACCCGCAGCCGCAACGGCAACTCCAGCGCCATGATCATCTGCGCCAGCCCCAGCACGGTAGCCGCGCCGCCCATGTCCTACTTCATCAGAAGCATGCCGGCGGAGGGCTTCAGGTCCAGCCCGCCGGTGTCGAAGCACACGCCCTTGCCGACCAGCGTCAGCGCCGGTCCCTGTGCCCCCCAGGTCATCTCGATCAGCCGCGGCGCGCGCGGGCTGGCGCGGCCGACGGCATGGATCATCGGGAACCGCTGCGCCAGCAGGTCCTCGCCCACAACCGAGGTCACGACCGCTCCGTGCCGCTCCGCCAGCCTCCGCACCGCCGCCTCCAGCTC
>JANOGU010000140.1:0-2498 GCA_031406135.1 Rhodobacterales bacterium | reverse complement strand
CCGGCAAGCGGGTGTTCCTGATGGCGCCGATCCACCACCATTTCGAAAAGAAGGGCTGGGCCGAGCCGCAGATCGTGATCCGGTTCTGGATCATCTCGCTGATCCTGGCGCTGATCGGGCTGGCGACGCTGAAGGTGCGGTAGGGATTCCGCAACCGATCGCGTCCGCGGCGTCCAACGCCGTTTTTGTCCGACGGGTACGGAGCCGCGTCCGTTTCGCACCGCGCCCGCACCGACGACATGCTCGGCCGGACATGTCCGTATCCCGGCGCGCGAGAACGCCCTATCATTCCCGCAGACATCGGGCCAGGGGGGTGGCGTGTCCGCGAAGGCCGAGCGCCGTATTGTCGCGATCCTTGTCGCCGATGTCGTCGGGTTCTCGCGCTTGGTCGAAACCGACGAAGCCTCCGCACTGGAGGCCGTCAGGGCCGCCCGGTCGGTCGTCGTGGATCCTGCCGTGGCGGATCATTCCGGCCGTGTGTTCAAGACCACGGGCGACGGGTTTCTGGCCGAGTTCGGCTCGGTTGTCGACGCGGTTGCCTGCGCGGCGGCAATCCAGCAGCGGCTGGCGTCCGATCCCGACGGCGTCCGGATGCGCATCGGGATCAATCTTGGCGACGTCGTGGTCGACCATGACGATCTCTTGGGCGACGGGGTGAACATCGCCGCACGGCTGGAACAGCTTTGCCCGCCGGGCGGGGTGCTGATGTCCGGCACCGCGTTCGACCAGCTGAAGGGGAAGTTCCATCTTCCCGTCGATTTCGACGGCGAGCACAGGGTCAAGAACATTGCCCAGTCGGTGCGTGTCTACAGCGTGCGCATCGACGGTGTCCGGCATCGCGTCAAGGCGGCGACGACCCGGTTTGCGCCGCGCCGCCCGTGGCTGGCGGCGGCGGCGCTGCTGTTGCTGCTGGGCGCGGGCGTCTGGTTCCTGCAGCCGGGTGCGACCGATACGCGCAAGCCGTCCATCGCGGTGCTGCCGTTCGACAACCTCGGCGGGGATGAGGCCACCGGCAGGTTGGCCAGCGGCCTGACGGAGGACATCATCACCGATCTGGCCCGGTTCCCGGAGGTGGACGTCGTCGCCCGGAACTCGACCCAGCAGTTCGGCGGCGGCGGCGTGGATATCCGCAAGGTCGGCGAGGTTCTCAATGTTGCCTTCGTCCTGGAAGGCTCGATCCAGCGGGCGGGCGATCAGCTTCGGCTGACGGCGCAGCTGATCGACGTGGCCACCGGCAACCATGTCTGGTCTGAACGCTGGGACAGACCCGCCGAAGACCTGTTCGCAGTGCAATCCGAGATCGCCGACCAGGTGGCCAACCGCATCGGCGGCGGTACGGGGCTGGTGCAGACCGCCGGGCGCGAGGCGGCCAGGCGCAAGCGACCGGAGAGCCTGACGGCGTATGAGCTTTATCTGCTCGGCACCGAGGCACTTGAACAGATCACGCCTGCCGACAATGCGCGAGCCTTGGAACTGCTGGAGCGGGCGGTGGAGATTGATCCGGGGTTCGCGCGGGCCTGGGTTGAACTGGCCCACGCCCATGCGCTTGCAGAAAATTTCGGTGCCGACGCTGCCGCGGCACACAGCGCGGCTATGGCCGCCGCGGAACGCGCTGTTCTGCTTGATCCGCTGGATGCCGAGGCACATGCGGTCCTCGGGGACCGGCTCGGCGCTGCGGGCGATTTCGTGCGTTCCGAGGCAGCTTTCGAGAAGGCCCTGAGCCTGAGCCCCAGCTCGGCCGAGATACTGTCGTTCTACGTCGGCTGGGCCAGCGCTTTTGGCAAACCCGAGCGGGGTGCCGAAATCGTCGACCGAGTGATCCGGCTGGACCCGAACTATCCGGCATGGCGCTATGCGGTCTTCGTCTATGCCTACTTCATGGCCGAGCGGTTCGAAGACGCGGCCCGGGTGGCAGAGCGTATTCCCGCGGATACGCAAGACAGGTTCAGGATGGTGATGAAGGCCGCAAGCTTTGCGGCCGCCGGGCGGGAGAAAGAAGCGGAAAGTACTGCCGTGGCGGCGCTAGCTGCGTTCCCGGACACGACGGTGCAGGCCTTCGTGAGCGGACCCGGCTGGGCCGAACACGAGCGGGTGCTGCTGGCGAAATGGATGGCGGCGGCGGGCTTTCCGGCCTGCGCCGGCCCTGAAGTCCTGAAGGGGCTTGCCGATCCGTTCCCGGTTCCGGGATGCCCCTGAGCCCGCGCTGCCAATCCCTTGCCACGTGGCGCTGTTGCAGGAGGTCCGGCCCGATGGCTTGCTCGATCCATGCCCCGCCCGCAGCCCTGTCGACAGACACGTCCGGCGGCTGGTTCGCGGTCGAGGTGTTGTCCTCATCCAGGTCGCTTACTTCAAGCGCACCGGCAAGCGGGTGTTCCTGATGGCGCCGATCCACCACCATTTCGAAAAGAAGGGCTGGGCCGAGCCGCAGATCGTGATCCGGTTCTGGATCATCTCGCTGATCCTGGCGCTGATCGGGCTGGCGACGCTGAAGGTGCGGT
>JANOGU010000130.1:0-1601 GCA_031406135.1 Rhodobacterales bacterium | reverse complement strand
CAGCGCCGCCCCGCATGGCGCGATGGCGACCTCCAGGTTGCGGCTGGCGGTCACCCACGCGCCGGCCGGCGATGCCGGTTGCGCCCACGCCGGTCCAGCCAGCATCGACAGGGCGACAAGGGTCGCTGTCCAGACATTCCGCGCCATGAGCCATCTCCTCCGAAGTAAGCATCGCTTACATGCCCATGGCGCGACCGGCAATGAAAATAAGCAGTGCTTACATAAGGGCGTGTGCGGCGGCGCTGTGCGTGCTACGCCGTGGCAATGGCCGTCGCCCCCGGAACCCGCCGCAAGCCGGCCGAACCCCGCGCCTATCACCATGGCGCGCTGCGCAACGCGATGATCGCGGCGGCCGTGGCGCTGGTGGAGGGGGGCGGCGCGGAATCGGTGACCGTGCGCGAAGCCGCGCGCCGCGCCGGGGTCTCGTCGGGCGCGCCGTTTCGTCACTTCGCCAGCAAGGGCGCGCTGATGACCGCCGTCGCCGAGGAGGGCATGGCCAAGCTGCGCGCGTCGATCGCCGGGAAGCTCGCGGCCTGCGCCTCGGAGCACCCGCTGGTGCGCCTGCTGGCGGTGGGAGACGGCTACTTCGCCTGGGCGATCGCGCACCCGACGCACTACCGCGTCGTGGGGGATCGAACCCAGATCGATTTCTGGGGCTCCGAGGCGCTCGTGCGCGACAACGGCTGGATCCGATCGGAAATGCTGGCGCTGTTCGCGCGCGCCGAGAAGGACAAGCTCCTTCGCCCGTGCGACCTGCGCGTGGTCCACCTCCAGTGCCGCGCGCTCGCCTACGGGCTCGCCCGCATGTTGGTGGACGGCCACTTCCGCGAGTTCGATGTTTCGGCGAAGGCGGCGCCCGACGCCATGCGCGGGGCCTTGCGGGCGTTCGTGCTTTCCCTCGCCCGGGACTCGGCCGCGCTCACCAAGGCTCTCGACGCGGCCTGAAGCGCCGCAGCCGCCCCGCTTCCACGGGCGCGCCGGGGGCGCTACATCACGCCCAACTCCCATCCCTCACGTCAGGCGTCCCACATGGCCCCGCAGCCGGCTCAGTACATTTTTTCCATGCAGGGTCTCTCCAAGACCTATCCCGGCGGCAAGAAGGTGTTCGAGAACATCTGGCTGTCGTTCTTCCCGGACGCCAAGATCGGCGTCGTCGGCGCCAACGGCTCGGGCAAGTCGACGCTGCTGAAGATCATGGCCGGGATGGACAAGGACTTCACCGGCGAGGCGATGCCGCTGGCCGGCACCAAGATGGGCTACCTGGAGCAGGAGCCGCACCTCGATCCCAAGCTGAACGTCTGGGACAACACCATCGCGTGGTGCGAGGAGAAGAAGCTGCTCGACCGCTACAACGCGGTGTCGGTGGAGATGGGCGAGAACTACACCGACGAACTGATGGAGGAGATGACGGCACTCCAGGAGAAGATCGACGCGGCCGATGCGTGGGACATCGATTCGAAGATCGAGATGGCGATGGACGCGCTGCGCTGCCCGCCCAACGCCTGGCCGGTGGACATGCTGTGGGGGGGGGAGCGCCGCCGGGTGGCGCTGGCGCGGCTGTTGCTCTCCAAGCCCGACATGCTGCTGCTGGACGAGCCTAC
>JANOGU010000063.1:0-1932 GCA_031406135.1 Rhodobacterales bacterium | reverse complement strand
CAGGGCTTCAGCCCCTCGGTGACGAAGGCCTGCAGGACGTGGCTTTCGATCGGCAGCCGCATCCCGGCCATGGCGGCGACCTGGGAAGAGCGGCCGGCGACGATGATCCCGACCTTGCCCGCCTTGATCGGCCCGCGCGTGGTCTGCACGCCGGTGACGCGGCCGTTGTCGATGTCGATCCCGGTGACCTCGCAGTTCTGAATCAGGTCCACGCCCCTATGGTCGGCGCCGCGGGCGTAGCCCCAGGCCACTGCATCATGCCGGGCGGTGCCGCCGCGCGGGTGGTAGAGGCCGCCATAGATCGGGAAGCGGGTCTGCTCGAAATCGAGGTAGGGCAGCTGTTCGCGCACGCCCTCGCGGTCCAAGAGGATGGCGTCGTCGCCCTGGTTGACCATGGCGTTGCCGCGGCGGACGAAGGCGTCGCGCTGGCCGTCGGAGTGGAACAGGTTGATGAGGCCGCGCTGCGAATGCATGACGTTGTAGTTCAGCTCGCGCTCCAGCCCCTCCCACAGCTTCAGCGAGTGCGAGTAGAACTCGGAATTGCCCGGCAGGAAGTAGTTCGCGCGCACGATGGTGGTGTTGCGGCCGACGTTGCCCTGGCCCAGCGAGCCCTTCTCCAGCACCGCGACGTTGGTCAGCCCATGGTTCTTGGCCAGGTAGTAGGCGGTGGACAGCCCGTGGCCGCCGCCGCCGATGATGACCACGTCATAGGCGGGTTTCGGCGCCGGCTCGCGCCAGGCGGGACGCCAGCCGGCGTTGCCCTTCAGGGTCTGGGTCAGGATCGACAGGGCGGAGTAGCGCATCACGGCCTCGGGCGGGGAGCGGTGAAGTCTCCCGCGCCGTGACGGGATATGCAACAGCCGCCGGGCGGACCCTGCCCCGGATGCGACATGGCGCGTCGGAGACGGGCCATGCCCGCCGGTGAAACAATCCGCCGCCGCGCCCCGTAGAGACGGCAACCAAGGGAGGCCCCAATGCTCCGCCGCAATCTGCTTCTGTCCGCTCTGTTACTGCCCTTCGCCTCGCGCGCCGCGCAGGCCGGTTTCGAGGTGGAACTGAGCGACGCCGAATGGCGCGCCCGGCTGAGCCCGGCACGCTATGCCGTGCTGCGCCAAGAGGCGACCGAGCGGGCCTTTTCCAACAGCCTGAAAGGCGAAAGCTCCGATCTTCTGGCCGAGGCCCGCACCGGGACCTACCACTGTGCGGGTTGCGACAAGGCGGTCTATCCCTCGAAGACCAAGTTCGACAGCGGCACCGGCTGGCCGAGTTTCTGGGATGCGCTGCCCGGCGGCATCGGCACCCGCGCGGACCCCGGGCTGCTGGGCGACCGGACCGAGGTCCACTGCGCCCGCTGCGGCGGCCATCTGGGGCATGTTTTCGACGACGGCCCGCAGCCCACCGGCAAGCGGCACTGCCTCAACGGCCTGGCGCTGACCTTCAGCCCGGCCTGACGACGCGGCCTGAAGACGCGGCCCGGGACTGATTCGCGGCGCCGGGCCCGCAACACGATTAACCCGCCGTAAACCGCCGCCGCCTCAATCGCGCCATGGTTGTGCACGTTCCGCGTGCATCGACAATGCACCGGTCTCGATGGGTGATCGTTTCGGGGAAGGTCGATTTCTCTGCACCCGGCGCCGAATCCGCCACATTTTTGCCCCAGCCCTCACCCCTATTGCCCAGTGGACGAAACCGTCCGGCGTGCCCGCAGCCGATCTGCCCCGGCTCTGGCGCCTGCCGGACCCCGTGCGCAAGCACGGGTTTGTTGAGGGATGATTGCGATGCGCTGCCTGCCCGCCATGTACCGCGCTGCCCGCGGACCAGTCGATGATCACCATGGGCGGCTTCACGCTGCCGCAGCGCACGATCCGCGAGATGATCGTCGGCTCGATCGACATCGTGATCCAGGCCTCGCGCCTGCGCGACGGCTCGCGC